>NZ_JBVHTA010000039.1:0-78898 GCF_055566095.1 Streptomyces sp. NPDC027962 | reverse complement strand
CGACACCCACCCCATACGACAACGTCGGCTCCCAAGACCACAACCAGGTCTTGGGAGCCGACGTCACGCACGGGCCCGAATTAACCAACAGCGTCCGCTGACGCGGTCCGGGCCTTCGCGGCGAAGGCAGTGGTCGGTCAGACGTCCTGGGCGGGCAGGAGCGCCTCCGCCCGCTGCCTCAGCTCCTGGACCTCGGGCACATGCCGGTACCGGTCCAGCCTGACGTGCATGTCGTTCGTGGCTTCCGTGATCTTCACGGACCGGATGCCCTCCGCGCAGTCCAAAAACGCCGTCCACGTGGACAGCGCCGCGTCGAGGTCGCCTTGCCGAAGTTGAACCTGACCCAGGTCGGCGAGGACGATCGCCCGGCTGCGACGACGGGCGAGCCCGTGGATCTCCAGCGCCTGGTGCAAGTGCACCGTCGCACCGTTCATATCGCCGAGTCGGCCCCCTCCTCCGTAGCCGGAGGACGTGCGGTCCCTCCCGAGGAGATCCAGGCGATCGGGACGGGCTCTACGATGAGCCGGTGCCTGAGACGTTGCCTCCCGTGGGTCTGGACTTTTTCGATGTTGAACGGCTTCATCTGGCGGAGGTTGAAGCGCCACCGCTGTCACCCGAGGACGAATCAGCCAGAAACCGTGTGTGGGACAAGGCCGTCACGGCCAACCCGGCCCTCTTCGACGGGCCGGTGGTGGCGTGCGCTGGACTGCGGTGGAGCGGCCCGCGCACCCTGACTCTCTCCTGGGTACGGGTGACCTACCGGCACTACGCCCTGCGCCGGGTTCCGGGCGCCACCGCGCTGCCGTCGCTGTTCGTGAACGTTGTCCAGCCGACCGACGACGGTCGCGTACTGGTGGCGAGGATGTCGTCGTCCACCGCGGCCCCGGGCCGCTGGCAGTTGCCGGGAGGTTCCGTAGAGCCGCCTCACGACGGCGAAGCCCTGGATGAGGCCGCCCTGGGCGGCCAGGCGGCGCGGGAGCTGGTCGAGGAGATGGGAATCGACACATCCCCTGACGCCTTGCGGCTGTGGGCTGTTACCCGCGGGGAGAACAGCAGCATCGGTCTGACCTACCTTGCCCCGGCCCTGCGGGAGTCGGTGCTGCGTGAGGGATTCGCCGCTGCGGCGAGGGCGGAGCGCGCCCAAGGCCGTGAACCCGAACTCGACGAGATCGTGCTGGTGCGCTCCCCGGACGAGGTGGCCGGCCTGGTCGGCCCGCACGCGGACTACCTGGCGCCGGTCGTTCGCCGGTACACGCGGGTGCTGCTTCACCGCGACGCCTGACTCAGCCGCTGGTGAGGAAGTCGCGAGCACGTTCGTCGAGTTCGGCCGCGCAGCGCAGGCCGCGGGCCCGGAAGCGGGCCAGATCGCCCCGCATACGGCTGACGGCCTTACGGGTGCGGACCGAGCGGACGCCCTCCATGTGGTCGATCGCCCGGTGCCAGGTGGCGCACGCCTGCTCGATGCCGCCGCGCTTGAGGTGCATTTCGGCGCCCGCGACCAGGTCGAGAGCGACGATCCGGGCGTAGGTCCCGGCCGGGCGGGCGGTGGCGGCGAGGGCGTACTGTTTGGCGGCGGCCCGGTGATCGCCCAGGGTCTCGTGAACCTTGGCCGTGCGGGAGTAGACGGAGGCTGCCGGCGGGCCCCAGGTCAGAGCCCAGAACTCGACTTCATCGCCGGGGGCTGTGGCCAGCAGGGTGCGGGCCCGTTCGGCCTCCGCGAGGGCGCTACGGCGCTTGCCGATCTTGGCGAGGGTGTGCGCGTGGACCACACGAAACAGGGCTTCGGTTTCGGCGTCGACCCGCCCCTTGGCCCGGTTCAGGCCCGTTTCCGCGAGTGCCTGGCAGTGTTCTGGGCGGTGGAGTTTGAGGCCCTGCATGGCCATGGTGCGCATCACGAACCCGTCCTGCCCGGGGATGCCGGATTCGGCGGCCAGCCCGTATGACTGGAGGTAGTAGCGCTGGGCGAGTCCTTGTTGGCCGGCGTCGTAGCTCTTCCAGCCGAGGAGGTGCACGCCGCGGCTGGCAGCCGAAAGCATCTGCCGGCGGACCTCGTCGGTGCGGAAGCGGGCCCGGCACAGCAGGGCGACGTCGTCGCGGAGGTACGTGACCAGGGCGCTGCGGCCGTGTTGTCCGCCATGGCGCTCGTCCATCTCGGAGAAGGCGCGGATCATGTCGCGGACGGCGGCGACCTCGGCCATGCCGACGGTGTGGCCGGTGCGGGCCGAGGCGGTGCGGGCGGCGATCTCGTTGACATGGGAGAGCGGCAGGCCGGCGGCGGCCACGGAGTAGGCGGAGGCCGTCAGGAAGCGGCGGCGGTCCAATTCGTACCTCCACATCGGCAGCAGCGCGTCGAGCGGGTCGTCCCCGATGGACAGCCCGATGGTGTCATTCTCCGCTTCGCCCGCGGCGGCGGGGAGGCCGAGGTCGGAGAGGGTCAGGAGACGGCCCAGGCGCCGGGACAGGGCGACGGCAAGGTAGCGGCCGGTGTCCCCCCGGGGAGTTGCTCCGGCGATCCAGTGCTCCACGGCGCTCTTGTTGGTCTGCAAGGCGGCGCCGCATTCGGCGGCGACCGCCCGCACTGCCTTGGCCAAGGCTTCGTAGGTGAGGCCGGACTCGGCGACGAGGTCACGGAGTAGCTGGTTCGGCGTGCGCGTGGTCATGAGTACCTGCCCGTGTATACCCGATATACCGCTTGGCCTGCCCGCCACCGTACCGCCGTGCGCTTACCGCGGGTTGACTCTTCATCAGGCCAGGACGCCTTGGGTGCTCGTCACAGCCGAGGCCCGAACCCGGCGGCCTGCAGGCGGCGCGCCGCTCCGGATCTACTCGTGCCCATTCTTCGACAAGCGCACAGATGCCTTTGGGAGGGATCTCCTTGGATGAGCAGCAAGTTCCGTGGATCAACGACGAGGCGGCAGCCCTGTTGGCCGCAGAGCGCGACCGGATTCCGGTGGCTTCACTGACCGAGCGCCGGGGCGGCCTGGCCCTTGAAGACGCCTACCGGGTCCAGGCGTCGGCGGTCGAGCGGCGGATCGCGGGCGGGGCCCGCGTCATCGGTCACAAGGCGGGGCTGACCTCCAAGGCCATGCAGGAACAGATGGGCGTCGACGAGCCGGATTCTGGCATCTTGCTGGACAGCATGGTGCTGCCCAGCGGCAGCAGCCTGGCCCGGAGCGAATTCATGCAGCCGCGAGTAGAGGCTGAGATCGCCTTCCGGCTCGGCCGCGACCTGGCGGGCCCGGACATCGGCCTGAAAGCCGTCCAGAGAGCCGTGGCCGAGGTGTTCCTGGCCTTGGAAGTGATCGACACCCGGTTCACCGGCTGGCAGATCACCGTGGCGGACAGCATCGCGGACAACGCATCCTGCGCACGCGTCGTCACCGGCCCCGTGGCCCCGTTCGAACCGGACATGGATCTGGCCGCTGAGGTGCTGGTGGTGAGCGTGGATGGCACGGCCGTGGCCACAGGCGAGGGCCGGGCGGTGCTCGAAGACCCGTTCCGTGCACTGGTCTGGCTCGCGCACCGGCTGGCCCGCTTCGGCACCGGTCTGAAGGCGGGGGACCTGGTCCTGGCCGGGGCGGTGCACGCCAGCCTCCCCCTGGAAAGGGCATCGACGGTGCGGGCTCACTCGGCGCATCTGCCCCCGGTGGAGCTCCGCGTCGCCTGACCCCTAGCGGCCGAGGGCGGCCGGGTCGCCATCACGTACGTCATCCACGAAGAAGGGACAGCCCATGGCTGCTGACGAACGACGCACGAGCGTCGCGGTGCTTGGCGCGGGATTGATCGGGATCGACCTGGCCGACAAGGTCGGGAGGTCGGAGAGCCTGGACCTGCGCCTGGTGGTGGGCCGCACCCGGGAGAGTCTGGGACTTGCGCGGGCGGCCGACATGGGGTGCGCGACGGCCTCCGGCGGAATCGCCGCGCTGATGGAGTCCGGCCCTTTCGATGTGGTCTTCGATGCCTCGAACGCCGAAGTCCACGCCGATCACTGGGCGGCTTTGCGCGAGACCGGTACGACGCTGATCGACCTCACCCCCACGCAGCTTGGAACGGTCGTCGTCCCCACTGTCAACGGAGGCCAGGCAGCCGCACATCGCCACATCAACCTGGTCAGCTGCGGCGGCCAGGCGGCCATCCCGGTTCTACACGCCATGGCCCGGCACTGCACCCCGACCTATATCGAGGTGGTTTCCACTGGGGCGAGCGCGAGCGCGGGCCGTGCCACCCGGCTCAACCTCGATCAGTACATCGCCACCACCCAGGCCGCGATCCGCTCCTTCACCGGCGCTCACGAGGTGAAGGTGATGGTCAATCTCAGCCCCGCGCGGCCGTCACCGCCGTTCCGGGTGGTCATGACCGTATTGGCGCCCGATCTCCACCCCGGCCCGGTCAGTGCTGCCGTCACAGCTGTTGCCGAGGAAGTCCGGGCGTTCGCGCCCGGGTTCGCGGTGAACTCCGTCGAGGTGCAGGACGGCCGGATCTCGGTCGCGGTGGAGGTGACCGCCACCGGCGGCCGCATCCCCAGGTACGCCGGAAATCTCGACATCATCAACGGCGCCGCCGTGCTGCTCGCCGAGCAGCACGGCGCCGCCCCGTCCCGGTGAAGGAACCTGCCATGGACGTATCCACCAGCGGCCGGCGGCCCCAAGTGCTGATTTACGACCCTACTCTCCGCGATGGCCACCACGCTGTGGGCCATCAACTCGACACCGACCAGCTGCACGCGTACGCCGAAGCGGCCAACGCCGCCGGGGTACCAGTAGTAGAGGTCGGCCACGGCAACGGCCTCGGTGCCAGCAGTCTTCAGATCGGGCGGGCGAAGCTCCCCGACGCCTCGATGCTGAAGGTCGTCCGCGAAGCCCTCACCGACTCCAGGATGGGCGTCTTCATGGCCCCCGGCTGGGGCACCGCGGACGACCTGCACGCCGCCGTGGCGCATGGGGCGGACGTGGTGCGGATCGCCGCGCACTGCACCGAGGCCGACGTGACCGAACGCCACCTCGGCGTCGTTCGCGAGCGCGGGGCCGAGGCCCAGGGCGTCCTGCTCATGAGCCACATGGCCAGCACCGGTCAGCTGGCCGAACAGTGCGCCCAACTCGCCGAGTTCGGCGCTCAGGCAGTGGGAATCATGGACTCCGCGGGCTACTACCTCCCGGCCGACGTGGTCGAACGCGTCCACGCCATCGCTGGAGCGGTCGACGTGCCCGTTATCTTCCACGGACACAACAACCTATCCCTGGCGGTGGCGAACTCCATCGTCGCGATCGAGGCCGGAGCCTCCATCATCGACGCCACCGCACGTGGTTTCGGCGCCGGCGCCGGGAACACCCAGCTCGAAGTCCTCGTGGCGGTACTGGAACGACGGGGCTTCGACACCGGAATCGGGCTGCGCGAGGTCCTGCACGCGGCGGACGTGGCCGAAGAGCGGCTGATGAAGGCCCAGCCGGTCATCGACTCGGTCAGCCTCATCAGCGGCCTGGCCGGGGTGTTCTCCGGCTTCAAGCAGCAGGTGCTGGCCACCGCCCGGCGTGAGGGCGTCGACCCGCTCGATCTGTTCCTTGCGCTTGGCGAGCGGCAGGTGATCGCGGGCCAGGAGGACCTCATCGCCGACGTCGCCCGGCAGCTGAAGGGGGCCTGATGAGAACTCTCGACGCACGCGGCACGGCCGGGCCGGGCGATCGGGCCGCCGTCCTGTGCGGCATTGGGGCAGCCCTGCCGCAGATGGCCGTCTCCAACACCGCTCTCACCGCGCGGCTGGACACGACGGACGAGTGGATCCGTACCCGTACCGGCATCGTCCAGCGGCGCATCGCCGGCACCGACCTGGCCACCGCAGACCTTGCGGTCCACGCCGCCGCGGAGGCCCTGGCCCACTCCTCACCCGTGCCGGTGCAGGCGTTGGTGCTGGCCACGACCACTCCGGATCGGTGCTGCCCCGCCACCGCGCCCGCCGTGGCCGCCCGGCTCGGCCTGACCGGCATCCCGGCGTTCGATCTCGCGGCGGGCTGCACTGGCTTCCTCTACGCCCTGGCGGCGGCGGCAGGATTCGTCGCCGCCGCCACCGCGGAGGCCGTCCTCGTCATCGGCGCGGACCGGCTCGCCTCCCTCCCGGATCCCGGCGACCGTACAACCGTCCCCCTGTTCGGGGACGGAGCAGGCGCTGTAGTCCTGCGGCGCGGCACCGCGGAAGAGACCGGGGCGCTCGGGCCGGTACTGCTCGGCAGCGACGGCATACACGCCGACCTGATCCGGGCCCAACACCCCGGCGCTCTGCGGATGGAAGGCGCGGAGGTCTTCCGTCACGCCGTCGATCGCATGTCCGCCGCCTCCCGCCAGGCCGCAGCGGCGACCGGCTGGACCGTGGCCGACGTCGACCGCCTCGTGCCGCACCAGGCCAACGCCCGGATAACGGGCTTCACAGCCCGCCAGCTCGGCATCCCCGATGACCGCCGGCTCAACAACGTCGAGCACGTGGGGAACACCGGCGCCGCCTCCATCCCCCTCCTGCTGGCGCAGGCCGCCGCCGACGGGCGTCTCAAACCAGGGCACCGTCTCCTACTCACCGCGTTCGGCGCCGGGCTGACCTGGGGTGCCACCACCGTCATCTGGCCCGACCTGGCCCCCTGCCCCAGGTGATCGAAGGAACTTTCCTCATGACCTGTGATCTCGCAACCATCCTGCGCGACGACCTCAAGTTGCCCGCCGACCAACTGACCCCGGACGCGAGCCTCGACGGAGCGGGCTTCGACTCGCTCGCGATCGTCGAGCTGTCTGTTCTGCTCGGCGACCGCTACGGCATCGACATCAGCGATGCCGAGATCAAGAGCGCCGCCACCCTCGACCAGCTTGACCTCCTTGTCCAGCGCAAGTGCGACGAAAGGTGAGCACTGCCATGGAACCCCAAAGCAGCAGCCGCGGACGGGCCTGGATCATTACCCCGGCCCTGACACCCGAACGGTTCGCCACCGCGCAGATCTCCGGTGCCGGGGTCGCCCTCGTCGACATCGAGGACTCCATCGCCATCCCGGACAAGCAGCGCGCCCGCACCACGGCAGAGAAGTTCTTCGAGGGCCCAGGCACCCGGTGCACGCTGGGCATCCGCATGAACTCACCCCTCACCCTGGAGGGGGCCAAAGACCTCGTAGCCGTGGCCGCCTACACGGCCAAGCCCGACCTCATCCTCGTCCCCAAGACCGAGTCCGCCCGAGACATCGAGCTCGTGGCCGGCGTCCTGGACACCGAGGGATACACCCCCGACATCTGGGCCCTGATCGAGACGCCCCGCGCCTTCGACAGGCTTCCGGCCATCCTGAAAGCGCCCCGGCTCGGCGGCGTGGTCTTCGGATCGGCCGACTACGCCGCAACCATCCGCTGCGGTCTGGGCTGGGACGCCCTGATCTACCCCCGTTCTGCCCTAATCAACGCCGCGACCGCAGCCGGCATCCCCGCGATCGACGCGCCGGTCTACGAAGTGAACTCCCCCGACGCACTGCGCCACGAAGCCGAGAAGGCCAAGGAACTCGGCTTCCACGGCAAGGGGGCCATCCACCCCCGCCAGGCGGCCGTCATCAACGAGGTGTTCATGCCCTCCGAGGACGAGATCGCCCGCGCCCGGGTGATCGTCGCCGCCGGCGAGAAGAGCGGCAACGGCGTGACCTCCGTGAACGGACAGATGGTCGGCACTCCCTTCTTCGCCGCCGCGCGGGCCCTCGTTGCCGAAGTGGACGGAACGACATGAACCACGCCCTCCCACACGGCTACCGCCGCATCGCCCAGGACCGCATCCGGGAGAACGTCGGCCTCGGCTACGACGAGCTCATCCCCGGCCTGGTCATCGAGCACCGGCCCGGCCGGACGCTCACCGAACTCGACAACCTGATGGGCACCGCACTGTCCGGCAACCCCGCACCTATCCACACCGACGTCCACTACAGCCGCCAGACCCAATGGGGCCTGCTCCTCGTGTGCGGCGGCGTCACGCTGAACCTCCTCGCCGGCATGACCGTCCGCAGCACCAGCGGCATGACCGTCGCCAATCTCGCACTCGACGAGGTCCGCTTCGAAGCTCCCGTCTTCGTCGGCGACACGCTGTACGCGCAGACGGAAGTCGTCTCCCGCAGGCTCTCCGAGAGCCGCCCTGGCACCGGGATCGTCGTGTGCCGTACCTCCGGCCACAACCAGGCAGGCACGCGCGTGCTGACCTTCACCCGGACCTTCTTCGTCCCCACCGACCCCGACGCCGTCCGGGACGCCACCAACTACTAGAAGGCGATCATGCGCGAACTGACCTTCGCCCCGGCCGACGATGGCCGGTGGCATCAGTACGACGAGCTGGCTACCCGCAGCTACGGCCACCGGGTCGGCGACATCACCGACCTCCGCGAACACGCCGACCTCCAGGTCGCGATCCGCGACGGCCGCGTGGTCGCCGGCGGCCTCGGCTTCGTCATCGACCAGTTCTTCGGCGGCTCTCCAGTACCCAGCGCCTGCCTCGGCGCCGGATGCGTCGCCCCAGAGGAACGCGGCCAGCAACTGGGCGCTCGCATGACGGCCGAGCGGCTGCGGCCCCTTCGGGAGCAGGGAGCGGTGATCTCCGCAAACTCCACATCCTCGAACGGCTACGCCCGCCGGCTCGGCTGGGAGGCTCCGGTGCAGGTATTCGCCTGGACGGTCGCCACAGACGATCTCAAGAGGTCGTTCACCGGCGACGACTTCGAGATCGAGCACGGCCTCACCGCAGACGCCCAGACCCTCCAGCGGCACCTCGCCAGGCAGTGGAACGGCCCACTGCTCCGACCCGCCTGGTGGTCCCCCTGGAAACAGAACAAGAGCGCCCTGACCACGTACCGCTTCAACAGGCCCGGCCACCCCACAGCCGGAGTGCTGTCACTGGCCACCAACCGGCGCGAGCGTCACGGCATGAGCCTCGGCGTCCACGACTTCTGGGCCGCGTGCCAGCCCACCGCCGCAGCCATGCTCGCGTTCCTCGGCCGCCACAACACCCGCGCCGAAACCATCGAATTCCGCCGCGGGGCCCTGCCGCCCTACCCCGCCCTGCTGCACAGCCTCCACCACTACCGGCCCATCGCCGAGTCCTGGCACCCCTGGATGCTGCGCATCCTCGACATCCCCGAAGCCATCCGACTCCGCGGCTGGCCCGCCGACATCACCACAGCCGTACCGATCGAGATCGAGAGCGAGACCGGCGACTCCTGGGACCGCTGGATGTTCCAGGTGAAAGCCGGAGCAGCCGAGATCACCCCCACCAACGTCGAAGGACAGGTGACCTTCACCCGGCGCCAGCTCGCGGTCTGGTACGCCGGTGGCTACCGGTCCGCCACTTCGGCCCGCATGACCGGAGTCCATGCCACGTCGCAGAAGGCGCTCACGGCCCTTGTCCGCAGCACGGCAGACCTCGAACCCTGGCTGCCCGATCACTTTTAGCGGCGGCGGCGCTCGCAGTCGTCAGGCGACACCCAGTGGGGGACCGCGATGTCCTCCACGCGTTCTCCCACCCGCGGCATCGACACCCACCCCATAGGACAACGTCGGCTCCCAGTACCACAACCAGGTCTTGGGAGCCGACGTCACGCACGGACTCGAATTGGCCAGCAGCGTCCGCCGGCACGGTCCGGGCCCATCCGCCGTGCGGCGCCTCAGAGGTCCAGCGACTTCAGGTACGCCGCGAACGACAAAAGCCCCGGGTGCTCGGCGCGCAGCGCCGCGATGTCCGCCCGGTAGCCGTGCTCCTGGAACCACTCGAACATCAGCGAGATCTCCGGCGCGTTGGGGATGTACGGATGGTTCGCCACCGCGTCCAGCGGCAGTTCCTCGAACCTGGCCGGCATGCCCGTCCGCGCGGCGAACGCCTCGGCGACCTCGTTCGCGCTCAGCTCGTCGCCCGCCAGCTCCACCGACCGGCCCAGATACTTGGCGGGCTGCTCGAAGGCCTCGGCGGCGAAGAAGCCGATGTCCTCCACGGCGACGAACTGCACCCGGGTGTCCGGCTTCAGCGCCAGCTGCACCACCAGCGTCCCGTCCACGTGTCGCGGGCCGTGCGCGGCGAAGTTGTCCATGAAGAACGACGGACGCAGCACCGTCACCGGCACACCCAGCTCCTGCAGGTACCGCTCGATGTGCCGCTTCGACTCGAAGTGCGGTACCCCGCTGTGCCGTTCCGCGCCGCCCACCGAGCTGTACACCACGTGCGCCACGCCGGCCGCCTTCGCCGCCCGCGCCACCGCACGGCCCTGGCGGACCTCGCCGCCCAGCCCCTTGGGGGTCATGAACGTCTGCACGGAGAACACGCCGTGCACGCCCTCCATGGCGGAGCGCAGCGACGCCTCGTCGTCCAGGTCGCCGCGCACCAGCCTCACCCCGAGGTCCGCCAGCGCGCGGGCCGCCTGTGCGTCCGGGTCGCGCACCAGCGCCGCCACCGTGCGCCCGCGGCGCACGAGCTCGCGCGCGGTGGCCCCGCCCTGCAGGCCCGTCGCACCGGTCACCAGGATCGTGCCGTCGATCGCCGCGGTCATACCGCCACCTCCTGGGCGGCGAACAGCGCAGCGTTGGCACCGGCCCACTGCCGGTAGGTGCGCGGCTCGCGGCCCGTCAGCTCCCGCACGGCACTCGTGGGCTTCGCCCACGGCACCTCGGGGCTGTGCAGCGCGGCCACATTGGTCACCGCGGCCGGGCGGTCGCCGGTGATGCCCGCGAAGACGTCCACGACCTCCTCCTGGGGCGCCACGGAGAAGTCCAGCTCCCTGCCGAGCACCTCGCCCAGGATGCGGGCCTGCTCCTTGGAGGTGAGCACCTCGGAGCCGGTGAGCACATACGCCCTGCCGCGGTGACGCTCGTCGGTGAGCGCGGCGACCGCGGCGGAGGCGATGTCGTACTCGTCGATCGGCGCACCGGGGTTGTTGCCGATCCAGCAGCGCACCGCGCCGCGCTCGCGCACGGTCTTGATCCACCACGAGGTGTTGGCGTGGAAGGGGCCCGGACGCAGGAACGTCGTGGCGACACCGCTGCCCGTGATGGCCTCCTCGGCGGCCCGGTGCTCGTCCGCGATGCCGTGCGCAACCGGGTGCAGCACGCTCGCCGACGACAGGAACACCAGGTGCTCCACGTCCGACGCGGCGGCGGCCGCGGCGATGTTGCGGGCCTCGCCGGCCACATCGCCGGACAGCACCACCAGCGCGGAGGTGACGCCCTGGAAGGCTGTGGCCAGTGACGCGGCGTCGGCCGGGCTGCCCGCCACGACCTCCACACCGCCGGGCAGATGTGCCTCCTCGGGGGTGCGGCTGAGTGCCCGCACCCGCCGGCCCGCGGCGGCGAGCTGCGTAGCGGCCTCCCGGCCCACCTTGCCGGTCGCTCCGGTGACGAGGATCATGTCAGTCCCTCCAGCCGTTGGGCTCCGGCCACGGCGATCCGAGCTGGCGGTAGGTGCCCTGGTAGTCCGGCCAGTCCCGGTGGTCGCGGATCTTGCCGTCGACCAGGCGGATCAGATGGATCTGCTCACCCGAGAAACGGCGGCCGGTCGGCGCCATGCCCACCAGGTTGCCCACATGCCGGCCGTACAGGACGAGATTGGCGCGCACCCAGTCGCCGCGCTCCTCGATGAGGACCTCCTCCAGGTACGCCTCCTCGGAGAACGTCATCTTCAGCCACTTCACGGCCATCGCGAACGAGTCGGGACCGCGCAGGTCCATGTGCTCCATCGTCGCCGGATTCAGATAATCCGGGTGGATGAATTCCGCGACGTCATCGGTCTTTCCCGTGTTGTACGCCTCCACCATGCGGCGTACCGCCGCTATATGACTGCTCATCGCATTTCCCTTTCACGCGGGGGCTGGCAAATTCGGGGCACTGGCGATCAGTGTGCGGTGGCGAAATAAGCCGGGCAAGCAGCGAATTGCGACCGTCGACCGGCTCTCGAACCGTCCTCCACCACGGCCCGTGGAACGCGCCGCAGCATGAGCCGAGCATCCCCATCGCCACCACCTCGGAGCTGACTCGTGGACACCGCGACCACCTACAAGACGAAAGTCACCGCCGCCTTCAACGGGGCCGCGGCGACCTACGACCGGCTCGGGGTCGAGTTCTTCACCCCCATGGGCCGCCGGCTCGTGCAGCGCGCGGAGCCCCGGCCCGGGCAGCGTGTGCTCGACGTCGGCTGCGGCCTGGGCGCCACCCTGCTGCCCGCCGCCACCCAGATCGGCCCGGGCGGACACGCGCTCGGCATCGACATCGCGGAGGCGATGATCGACCAGGCCGGCCGCGAGGCCGAGCGCCAGGGCATCGGCAACGTCGAACTGCGCGTGATGGACGGCGAACACCCCGACCTGCCCGCCCGCTCCTTCGACCTCGTCCTCGGCAGCTACAGCGTGATCTTCCTGCCCGACGCCCGCGCCGCCCTCGCCCGCTACGCCGGCCTGCTGGGCGACGGCGGCCGGATCGCCTTCACCAGCCCCGTCTTCAGCCGCGACACCTTCCCCTTCCTGCCGCCGCTGTTCAGCCGCTGGATCCCCATGTCGCTGCTGCGGCACCTGCCGCCCGCCTGGCACCCCGAGCAGCTCCACCGGCAGCTGCACTCCTGGCTGGAGGACCCCGCCGACCTCGAAGCCGCCCTCCACCAGGCCGGTTTCCAGGCCGTCGACATCGCCGACGAGAGCGTCGAGATGACCGCCGCGAGCGGCGAGGCCTGGGTCGACTGGTCGCACACCCAGGGCATGCGGCTGCTGTGGCAGCATCTGCCGGCCGACGAGGCCGCCGCCCTGCGCACCCGCCTGATCACCGAACTCGACGCGCTGCGCGAGCAGGACGGCCTGATCCGCATCGACGTCCCCGTCCGCTACGTCACCGCCACCGTCGCCCGCTGACCTCGGCATCGCGCACATACGGCTGCGGCCCCCGGGAGTCTCCCCGGGGGCCGCGGTCCTGTGCACGCGGACCCTCTCAGGTGACCGACAGCGCGCCGTCCACCGCAACGACCGTGCCGTTGGCGTACGCGGCCTCCGGCCGGGCCAACTGCACGATCCACCAGGCGATGTCGTCCGGCCGGCCGACCCGGCCCGACGGAATGCGCTCCGCCATCTGCGCCAGGAACGCCTCGTAGGCCTGTGCCGGCATCCCGGCCCGCACGCCCACACCGGTGTCCACGACACCGGGCGCGACACCGACCGACCGGATCCCGCGCGGCGCGAGCTCGACCGCCCAGGTGCGGGTCAGGAAGTCGAGCGCCGCCTTCGCCATCCCGTACACGGAGTTCTCCGGCCAGGCGCGCAGGCCCAGCGAACCCGCCGAGCTGACGTTCACCACCACACCGCCCGTGGCCTCGAGCGCATCCAGCGCCCGCTGGGTCAGGAACAGCGGGGCGAGCAGGTTCGTGCCCAACTGGGCACGGACCGAGTCCCGCTCGAGACCCTCGAGCCCGCAGAAGGAGGTGACGGCCGCATTGTTCACCAGCACATCAAGCCGGCCGAATTTCTCGAGCGCCGTTTCGACAATGACATCCGGGGCGTCACGGTCGTGAATGTCGGCGGCCAGCACGTGAATCCGCTCATGACCGTCCGCGGTTTCCTTCAGCGTCGGTTCACTGCGCCCCACGACAAGGACGTGCGCACCGTCGTCGGCGAAAGCGCGGGCGGTCGCCGCGCCGATTCCCGTGCCCCCGCCGGTGACGACGACGGCTTTCTCCACTGCCCCGGCGGGCGTCGGATGCGTCATCAGCGCCTCACGAGCACAGCGCGGTGTTCACACCGCGGATGACGGCCTGCTCGGCCTCCGGGCCGAAGTCCTTGTCGCCGATCGTGAACGACAGCTGCACCCGGGCGGACCGGTCGCGGGTGGTGGCCGCGAACGTGGCATAGCCGGGGATGCCGGCGCCATGGCCCCACAGGTCCAGGTCGTCGTCGTTCTCCAGCTTCATGATGCCCAGCCCGTAGCCGATGCCCATCGGCAGGTTCTCGATCATCTCGGGCGGCAGCGGGGTGGTCATCTCGGTGAACTCCGGCTCGTTCAAAAGCTCCCCGCCGAACAGCGCGCAGAAGAACCGGTCCAGGTCCGCGGTCGTGGAGATGATCTCACCCGCGCAGCCCGCCTCCGACGGGTTCATCAGCGTCACGTCGACCGGCTCGCCGCCGATCTGCATGTAGCCGCGGGCGTGCGGGCCGGGGATGTTCGGGTCGTCGCCCGGCAGCGTCGTCTCCGACAGACCCAGCGGCTCGAGCACCCGCTCGGTGATCTCCTCGCGGTACGAGCGGCCGGTGATCTTCTTGATGAGCAGGCCGACGATGAAGTAGTTCGTGTTGCAGTACGCGAACTTCGTACCCGGCTCGAACTCCAGCGGCTTGGCGGCCGCGATCGCGATCAGGTCCTCGGGCTCGTAGTGCTTGTAGCGGTCGCGCAGGAAACGGTCGCCCGGCTTCTGGAACGAGTCCATGTAGTTGTACAGGCCGCTGGTGTGCTGCATCAGATTCCGGATGGTGATCTTCTCGCCGTACGGCAGCAGACCCGGCAGGTAGCTCTCGACCGTCCGGTCCAGCTCGAGGCGCCCCTCGGCGACCAGCTGCAGCACCACCACGGCCACGAACGGCTTGGTGATGCACGAGATGCGGAAACGGCCGTCCTCGGGCACCGGCCGGTCCGAGCCCAGCTCCGCGATGCCGGAGGTGACGACGAACGAGTTGTCCCCCCGGGCGACCCGGAACTGCACGCCGCCGGCCCCGGCCTCAACCAGCCGGTCCGCCGCGCCCTGCACGGCCTGCTGCAGGGCCGAGACCCCCGGCCGGTCGATCGTCGTCTGCGTCATCGGTGAAACCCCCATCGGGTGACGATTCGGTCCAACGCAGGGCTCGGGAAGCGACCCAGGTCCGTGCGCAGGCAGTTGAGTAACGCGGCCCAACGTGGCCGCCTCCGATGGAGGCGCACCCGCATACCGCTGGAGCCGTACGCGCCCCCGGCGGCCCACCACGGCGCCCGGGGCCGGCACTCCGCGCCCCGCCGAGAGCCCGCCGAGAGCCCGTCGAGCGGACTTCCACGGTTTCTCGAGCACGGCCGCACAGCGTGGCACCCGACACCCGATCGGCCAGCCAGCGCAAAGCCACCCGGAGGAGGCCCCCGCCGTGCCGCGATTCATCCATCCGGAACTGCCCCTGGACGCGCTGCTGCGCCGGGCCGCCGTCCGGGACCCCGACGGCACCGCACTGACCTGCGGGCAGCAGACGCTCACCTACGCCGAACTCGACGCCCGCGCCGACCGCGTCGCCCACTACCTCCAGCACGCCACGGGCCGCCGCGGCGCCACCGTCGGCGTCGCCAACACCCTCGACCCGGCCTTCGCCGCCGCCTACTACGGCACCAGCCGCAGCGGCCACACCATCGCCCTGGTCAACCCGCTCGTGGGGGAGGGGGCGCTGCATCACGTGTTCACCGCCGCCGCGATCGAGATCGCGTTCGTGCCCTCGGCCACCGCCGAACTGCTCACCAAGATGCGCGAGCGGCTGCCGAAACTGCACACCGTCGTCGTCACCGACGCCGACGACGGCGTCGTCCCCGCCGACGCGCTGCCCCTGCACGTCGCCCTCGACGGTGTCCCCGACGGCCCGGCAGGCCTCGGCGCCGCACCCGCCGACCTCGACGCGGTCGTGTGCGTGCAGTTCACCACCGGCACCACCGGCCGCCCCAAAGGCGTGCGGCTCACCCATCGCAACCTGGTCGCCAACGCGGCACAGATCGCCCTCGCCCACCACCTCACACCGGCGTCCGTGACCCTCAACCACCTGCCGCTGTTCCATGTGATGCACCTCAACTCGGCGGTGTACGCGGGCGCTTCACAGGTGCTGTGCCAAGGCGGCGACCCCATCGCCTCCCTCGCCCTGGCCGCCCGCACCGGCGCCACCCACTACTACGGGCTGCCCGCCCGCCTGCACCGGCTCGCCGCCGACCCGCGGCTGAGAGCACACCGCGAGGGCATCCCCGCCTCCGAGCGGCTGACGGCCGTCATGTCCGGCGGCACCGCCCTCGCGCCCGCCGCCGCCCGCACACTCCAGGAGGCCCTCGGCGTCCCCGTCATCCAGGGCTACGGAATGGCCGAACTCTCCCCGCTCTGCCACAACCAGAGCATCGAGGACCACTCCCGCAAGGGAGCCGTCGGCCGCCCCCTGCCCGGCACCGAGAGCCGCATCGTCGGCCTCGACTCGCGCGAGGTGGTCGACGTGTGGGCCACCGGCGAGGTCCAGGTCCGCGGCCCGCAGGTGATGGCCGGCTACCTCGACGACGACGAACCCTCACCGATCGACGCCGACGGCTGGTTCTCCACCGGCGACATCGGCTACGAGGACGCCGACGGCGTCCTGTACCTCGTCGACCGGCTCGGCGACGTCTTCAAGTACGACAACGAACTCGTCTCGCCGACCGCCGTCGAACGCATCCTCGCCGACGACCCGCGCGTCGCCGAATGCGTCGTCGTCGGCTGGCCCGACGCCGTGCACGGCGCCGTCGTATGGGCCGGCATCGTGCTGCGCGAGACACCCGGCCCCCCGCGGCACGCCGCGCACGCCGTCCTGGACGTCCTCGACTCGATCACCGAGAAGGCCAACTCCCGCCTCGCCCACTTCGAACGCATCCGCCGCGTCGAAGCCCTCGACGCCGTCCCGCGCACCCCCACCGGCAAACCCCGCCGCCAGGAACTGCGCCGCCGGCTGCGCACCCGCGCCGCCGCGGAAGCCGCCGCCTGACCGCCGGCCCGCCCGTCCCGCTCGTTTCTTCCGTATCCCTGTCGCAGGAGGCAGACCCATGGTGACCTTCGTCAACAAGCTGACCGTGCACGGCGACCACGACGCCTTCCTGGCCGTCCGCGCCAAGCTCACCGCCTACATGTCCGCCCAGCCCGGCTACATCAGCCACCAGAACCTGCGCGCCCTCGGCTCCGAGAACGTGCACCTGGAGATCGCCGTGTGGAACAGCGCCGCCGACCACCGCGCCGCAGTCAGCAGCGACGGCTTCGCCGCCATCGTCGCCGACCTCAAGCCGCTGGTGACCGCGGAGCCGGCCATGTACGTCGACGAGAACGCCGACACCCCGCTGGAGGCGGCCGGTGTCCGATGACCTGCGGCCCCACGTCCTGGTCGCCGGCGCCGGCCCCGTCGGCCTGACAGCCGCCCACGAACTGGCCCGCCGGGGGCTCGCCGTACGCCTCGTCGACGCCGCCCCGGGCCCCGCCCGCACCAGCAGGGCCGTCGCCGTCCACCCGCGCACCCTGGAAACCCTCGACCAGATGGGCACCGTCGGCCCCGTCATCGACAGCGGCCGCAAGAACCGGGCGTTCACCATGTTCGCTTCGGGCCGCCGCCTGGTGCGCCTGGACGCGGACTACAGCAGCATGCCGACCCGCCACCCCTACACCGTGATCATCGAGCAGACCCGGACCGAGGCCGTCCTGCGCGAGGCCGTCGCCCGGCTCGGCGTCGAGATCGAATGGGGCGTACGCCTGACCGGCTTCGAGCAGGACCGGAGCACGGTACGAGCAACCCTGCGGCACGCCGACGGCACCGAGGAGACCTGCGAGACACCCTGGCTCGTGGGCTGCGACGGCGGCCACAGCGCCGTACGCAAACAGCTCGGCCTGCCGCTGATCGGCGAGAGCCGCGACACCTGGATCCTCGCCGACGCTCCCGTACGCACCGACCTCGAACCCGACAGCATCTACTGGGTCCACACCGGCAAACAGGCCCTGATGATGGTGCCCTACGCCCGCACCGGCCACTGGCGGCTGCTGGACACCGCCCCCGCCACCGCGGACGCTGCCGGCGCCGCCGGCCGCTTCGCCGCCCGCCTCACCGCCGGCCTCGGCCACCAAGTCCACGTCGGCGACCCCGAGTGGACCTCCGTGTTCACCTTCCAGCAGCGCATGGTTCCCCGCATGCACGACGGCCGCGTCTTCGTCGCCGGCGACGCCGCCCATGTGCACAGCCCCGCCTCCGGACAGGGCATGAACACCGGCATCCAGGAGGCGTACAACCTCGCCTGGAAACTCGCCATGGTCCACCACGGCCACGCCCCCGCACAGCTCCTGGACACCTACAGCACCGAACGCGTCCCCATCGGCAAGGCACTCCTCGGCTCCACCCGCACCGCCACCTTCCTCGTGGCGTTCAAGAACGCCCTCGCCCCCCTCGCCCTGCCCGCCGTCTTCACCCTCGTACGCGCCGTGCCGGCGCTGCGCCGCGCCATCCAGCGCAAGGTCCTCGGCGGCATGTCCGGGCTGCGCATCGACTACGCCACCAGCCCGCTGACCACCGGCGCCGGACCCGAACCCGTCCCGGTCGCGGCCCCCGTCGCCGCACCCGTCTTCGTGCCCCGGCGCCGCCACGTGCCCGCCCCCGGCGAACGCGCCGCCACCGCCACCGCCCACCGGCCCGACTCGCCCGGCCCCCGCGCCCTTGCCGCCGAACTGCGCGACGTGCGCTGGACCCTGCTCGTGGCACCCGGCGCACACGACGCCACCGGCACCCCCGTACGCACCGCCACCGACGCGGCCGCCCGCCACGGCGCCTGGCTGTCCGTCCGCACCGTCGGCGACACCCGCACCCCCGGCCCCCGCCCGCTGCCCGACCCCGACGGCGCGCTGCGCCGTGCCCTGGGCCTTGCGGCCGGCGCCTGGGCCCTGATCCGCCCCGACGGCTACCTCGCCGCCCACGGCGGCCTGCTCACCCCCCGCGCCCTCGACGAGGCGCTGCGCCCCCTTTCCCCGACACCCGGACAGCCGCCCCACAGCGCGCCTGAGGCCGTCCTCGAGCGGGCCTCTTCCGGCCGTCGAGCGGACCGGGACAACCTCGACACCACCGTCGGCGCACCGCAGAAGGAGGCGACCCGATGAGAGCACAGCCGGCACCGTCGGCACAGCCCGCACGGCCGCCGGCACCCTCGCCGGTCGCCCTGGTCACCGGCGCCACCAGCGGCATCGGCCTCGCCGTGGCCCGCGACCTCGGCCGCCGGGGACACCACGTCTTCATCTGCGCCCGCACCGCACTGGAGGTCAAACAGACCGTCGAGGACCTGCGCGAGGAAGGCCTGGAGGCCGAAGGCGTCGCCGCCGACGTGCGCAGCCGCGAGTCCGTCGCCACCCTGGTCCGCACCGCCGTGGACACCTACGGGCCCGTCACCGTCCTCGTCAACAACGTCGGACGCAGCGGCGGCGGCCCGACCGCCGACATCGCCGACGACCTCTGGTACGACGTCATCGACACCAACCTCAACAGCGTCTTCCTGCTGACCCGCGAAGTCCTCAAGCACGGCGGCCTCGCCGACGCCCCCTGGGGCCGCATCATCAACATCGCCTCCACCGCGGGCAAACAGGGCGTCCTGCTCGGCGCCCCCTACACCGCCTCCAAACACGGCGTCGTCGGCTTCACCAAAGCCCTCGGCAAGGAACTCGCCCCCGCCGGCATCACCGTCAACGCCGTCTGCCCCGGCTACGTCGAGACCCCGCTGGCCGAACGGGTCCGCCAGGGCTACGCCGCCGCCTGGGACACCACCGAGGAGTACGTACAGGAGCAGTTCGAGGCCAAGATCCCCCTCGGCCGCTACACCACCCCCGAAGAGGTCGCCGCCCTCGTCGGCTACCTCACCACCGAACACGCCGCCTCCATCACCGCCCAGGCCCTCAACGTCTGCGGCGGCCTGGGCAACTTCTGACCCCGCCGCCCGGGAACACCCCGCCCGGGCAACCCGCCCCCCGACCCGTGAACAGTGACCTTTCCGAAAGAGGATGAGAGATGTCCGCTGAGCGAGTGCACGCAACGACGCACGAGGTGAACGTGGCCGCGCCCGCCGGCGTGGTCTACGGCCTGATCTCCGACGCCGTCCAGTGGCCGCTGTTCTTCCCGCCCAACGTCCACGTCGAGCGGCTCGAGTTCGACGGCGCCAGCGAGCGCCTGCGCATGTGGGCCACCGCCAACGGACAGGTCAAGTCCTGGACCTCCCGCCGCGTCCTCGACCCCGAACAGCGCCGCGTCGAGTTCCGCCAGGAACTGCCCGCCACCCCGGTCCAGTCCATGGGCGGCACCTGGATCGTCGACTCCCTGGGCGCGGGCCGCTCCAAGCTGACCCTGCTGCACGACTTCACCGTCGCCGACGACGCCCCCGACGACGTCGCCTGGGTCGAGCGCGCCACCGACACCAACAGCCGCGCCGAACTCGCCAACCTGCAGCAGCTCGCCGAACGCTGGTCCCAGCTCGACGACCTCGTCCTGTCCTTCGAGGACTCCGTCCGCGTCAACGGCCCCGCCGAACTCGTCTACGACTTCCTCTACCGCGTCGCCGACTGGCCCGAACTCGTCCCGCACGTCTCCCGCCTGGACCTCACAGAGGACCAGCCCGGCGTGCAGATCATGGCCATGGACACCGTCACCTCCGACGGCTCCACCCACACCACCGAGTCCGTGCGCGTCTGCTTCCCGCACGCCGGCCGCATCGTCTACAAGCAGACCGCCACCCCGCTGCTCATGTCCGCCCACACCGGCGAATGGTCCCTCGTCCCCGACGAGACGGGCGTCACCGTCACCTCCCAGCACAGCGTCGTGCTGCGCCCGGAGAACATCGAGTCCGTCCTCGGCGCGGACGCCGACGTGCACAGCGCCCGCCGCTACGTGCGCGACGCGCTCGGCCGCAACAGCTCCGCCACCCTCAACCTCGCCAAGAAGCACGCGGAAAGCGCGGTCCGGGTTCTTTGACTCCTCCCCTCCCTAAAGGGCGGGGATTCCTGGCTCACGTTGCCTGCGGGCCGGCGGCCCGTCAGGTCTTGCACGATCAGCACCAGCCGGGTTGAGACCAGCCCGGACCAGCATCACGTGTGCGGAGTTCTTGTCCCTGGGGGATACCGCTGCGCACACGGTGCAGGTGTAGGTACGTTCTGAGAGAGGTAGCGCGTGCTTGGTTCTCGCTCCGCACTGCGCACAGTCCATCGTGGTGTGCGCGGGGTTCACAAGGTGCACGATGCGTCCGTGCTTGCGTGCTGCGTTGATCAGTTCGCGCTTTGTCGCGAAGATCGCCGCGTCGGCAGCCTTGCGGGCCATGGTGGATCTGGCCAGGAACTTCGACTTGAAATCCTCCACCGCGATGGCGTCGTGGTCGCGGACGACGGTCTTGGCCCACTTGCGGCCGGTGTCCTGTCGTTGTCGGGCAATCTTCTTGTGCAGCTTCGCCGTCAGCTTCTTCGCCGCCCGGTGCCCCCTCGAGCCGGACCTGCCCTTTGGGGGCTTCCTGCGGGCCGTCATCCGCTGGTAGTGCCCCAGCTTCGCGGCGGCCTTGCGCCCATGCTCGGCATGGGGCAGGTCATGGGCGGCGCTGGTAGTGGTCGCGGTCTCCTTCACTCCCCAGTCGATCCCGATCACCGCACCCGTCTCGGGGAGCGGCTGGGTTTCTGCGGGGACCACGAAGGAGGCGTACCAGTGACCGAGGCTGTCACGGTAAACACGCACGCTCGACGGGACGGCCGGCAGGACACGAGACCACACCACGGCCAGGACGATTCCACCCGCCAGATGCAGCCTGCCGTCCTTGACGCGGAAGCCGCGCCGTGTGTAGCTGAGCGTCGGGTCGGTCGAGCGCTTCTTCTTGTACTTCGGCATCCCCGCGCGCTGCCGCAGCGGCAACCGGGTCCTGATGTCTTTGAGTGCCTTGGCGCGGGACTTGCCAAAGTCGCGTATCACCTGTTGCTGCGGGACCGAGGAACCATCCCGCAGCCACGCGTTGCGGCTCCGGGTTTCGGTCAGCATCTTGTCCAGCCGTGCCGGGCCGCACTCCTCGCCCTCGGCGTGGGCCTTCTTGGACCGGGCGCAGCACTCGTTCCAGATCCACCGACACCGCGCCCACTCTTCTTCGAGGCCGGTCAGCGCCGTGGATGACACACGCAGCCGGTAGGTGTACCGGGCATGCCCGGTCTCCCCAGACTCGCGTGGTGTCTTCATGACACCAATCTACCACTACGATTGAGGTATGGATCATGAAGTACGCATCACGCTCCGGCTTCCCGTCGACCTCCATCGGTGGCTCACCACTCAAGCCAAGTCCGCCCACAGGTCCCTCAATTCAGAGATCGTGCACCGCTTGGAGGCTGAACTTGAAACCTCCCTGCCAGTCGAAGAATCGTCCTGACGACGACTCAGCCTTTGCCCCGCATTTCGGGAGTCGGATTCGTCTCCACCCCACAGAGCGGGGCGTTCCCGGAGAGATCCGGTGACCGCACCTGCCTCGACGACAGTCGGCCACGACTCCCACAACTCCCCGGACGCACCGCCCGGGCACGGCCAGTTGGCAGGCCGGCCAACGCCCGCTCCGACAGCGGCCAGCGGCCCCGGCGGCGGCGCCCCGCCCGGCGCCGCCGAACGCGCCGACTGGCTCGAAAAACTCCTCGGCGACCCCGACGACGCGCACAACCCGCACGGCTACGCGGCCCTGCTGGCCGCCGACGACCGCCGCGAGGTGCCCGCCGCCACCGAGACGCTGCTCACCGACGCAGGCATGAACGCCGAATTCGTCCCCCACGAACTCGGCGGCCGCCTGGTACGCCCCGACATCCTCGCCCGCGTCCTGCGGCCCGTCTTCCGGCGCGACGTCGCCCTCGGCTTCGGCCACGGCATCACCTCGCTGTTCGGCGCCTCCGCCGTATGGGCCGCGGGCGACGAACACCAGCGCCGCCAGGCCGCCCGCGTCCTCCTCGCCGGCGGCCGCACCCCGATCCTCCACCACGAACTCGCCCACGCCAACGCCATCCTGCGCGACGAGTTCACCGCACGCTCCGCCCCCGGCGGAGGCTTCGTACTCCACGGACGCAAAGACGTCGTCATCAACGCCGACCGGGCCGACGCCTTCGTCATGTACGCCCGCACAGCCACCTCGACCGGCCCACGAAGCCACTCCGTACTGCTGCTCGACCCCGAGCAGCTGCCGCCCGGCGGCCTGCACCGGCTGCCGCGCGCCCTCACCCCGGGCATGCGCGGCAGCCGGTTCTCCGGCCTGATGTTCACCGACTGCCCCGCCGAAGCCGACACCCTCGTCGGCGCCCTCGGCGACGGCGTCCCCCTCGCCCTGCGCACCTACCAGGTCAACCGCTGCCTGATCCCCGGCACCGTCGTCGCCGGCGTCGACAGCGTGCTGCGCTTCGCCGTACGCGCCGCCACCACCGGCCGGCCCGCGGGAGCGCCACCACGCCGCTGGCACCCCGTCCTGACCGGCGTCTTCGCCGACCTGCTGGCCTGCGACGCCATGGCCGTCACCGCACTGCGCGCCCTGAGCCTGCTGCCCGACAGCGCCCACCTGCTCGCCGCGGCCGTCAAAATGACCATGCCCGACCTGCTCCGCGAGGACCTCGAGGAACTGTCCACCGTCCTCGGCGCCCACGGCTACGACCGCGGCCCCCGCTACGGCGGCTTCCAAAAACTCGTACGCGACCTGCCCGTCGCCGGCCTCGGACACGCCGGCACCGCCGCCTGCCAGGCCGTCATCGTCCCCCAACTGCGCACCCTCGCCCACCGCTCGTGGTTCCGCACCGACGAACCGGCCGGCCGGCTGTTCCTGCCCTCGGCGCCCCTGCCGGCGTTCGACTACCGCAGACTCACCCTCACCGGCAGCGACGACGTCCTGACCGCGTCCCTGATCGGCAGCGCCGAACGCCTCGGGCCGCTGCGCACCACCGGAGGTGCCTGGGCCGCGCTCGCCGACCTCGCCGAGGCGTTCGTCCAGGAGATGCGGGCCCTGCGCGAACAGTGCGCCGCCCTGCCCGACATCGCCCGCGCCGCCCTCGTCGACCCCCGCGCCTGCGCGCTGGCCGACCGCTACGTCCTGGTCCTGGCGGCCGCCGCGTGCCTGGGCGTATGGCAGGGCCAGGACGGCACCGACACCTTCCTGTCCGACCCGGCCTGGGCCGTCCTCGCCCTGACCCGCATCGGCCGCAGGCTCGGCGTCGCGGTCCCCGACCTACCCGACGGGACCACCCAGCCGGTCCTCGAAGAGGTACTCGCGCGCTACCGGGACCGCCGCAGTTTCGACCTGTACGACACACAGCTCGCCGGATAGCACCGCCGTCCGGCTTCCGGACGGAAAGACGGGGACAGGGAGGGGACAGTCATGGACGAGCCGAGGATCAGCACACCGATCCATGTACCGCGGCCCGCCGGGCCGTGGCAGGGGGTGCACGAGAACCTGACCCGCCTGGGCAACGCGGTGGTGCACACCACCTGGGGCGAATGGCTGCCCGCGGCCCTCACCGCACCGGGCCTGCGCCGGCTGCTGGGCCGCGACTGGACCCGCTACCGCCGCATCCCCGACGCGACCGTGCGCTACCGCTTCCTCGCCGCCCGCCTGCTGGTGAAATACACCGCCGCCGCGGCCCTGCGCGTCGAACCGGAGACCCTCGACCTCGCCTACCGGCTCGGCGGCCGCCCCTACCTGCGCGGCTTCGACCAGATCGATCTGAGCCTGACCCACACCGGCGACCTGATGGCCGTCGGCCTCAGCCGCCACGGCCGCATCGGCGTCGACGCCGAACCGGCCGACCGCCGCATGCGCTTCGACCTGCTGCAGGCCCAGATGTGCACCCCCACCGAGGCCGCCGAACTCGCCCCCCTGCCCGAAGGCGAGCAGACCGCGCAGACCCTGCGCCTGTGGACCCTGAAGGAGGCCTACACCAAGGCGCTCGGCCAGGGCATGCGACTGGGCTTCACCGAATTCGGCTTCGGCCTGCAAAGCGGCCGGCTCCTGGCCCCCGACGGCTCACCCGCCTCCCGCGGCGAATGGGCCTTCGCCACCCACCCGGCCCTCGGCCGCCGCTACCTGCTCTCCGTCGCCTGCCACGACACCGGCCTCGACGCCGCCGACGACACCTCCGTGCGCACCATGCTCGACCCCGGCTTCCTCGCGGCCATGGCCCACGAACAGCCCGGCTGACAAAGCCCGCAAGCGGCAGACGTCCTCGTCCTCTTCGACACGGGCAGGCCGTCCGCGCCAACCGCCCCGAGCTCGACGCCCTCGGGACGCTCGCGGTCGACCGGCGAAGGTCCGGTGCGAGCCCCCTTTGAGGGGCCTGACGTGGGAGCCGTCGATGGCCGCGTCGTTCATGTCCAGCAGGCCCGCGGCCCGCAGCTCGGCCGGCAGCACCTCGTGCAGCTGCGGCCAGTCACCGGCCTCGGTCCAGTCCCGCAGACGCCGCCAGGCCGTCACACCGCTGCAGCCAACCTGTTCAGCCGGAACGTCCCGCCGGCCCACGCTCTTGCAGCACGTAAACGATGCCCCGCAATGCAGCCCGGTCATCGCCGGCAACCGGCCGGGACACCGCTGCCGCCGAGGCGGACGAGCAGGCAACAGCGGGGCGACACAGGGCATCGAGTACAAGGCGCAGGGCTTCAGGGCTGACGGCCGACGAAACGCAGGAACTCGGTCCCCGCGGCTGCCGTCGGCATGTGTTTCACTAGTACGGGAGGGAACTAGTCGAATTTTCAGAGTAGAGAGTAGAGTTGACTATCGATGGTCGCTGTGGAGCCCGGCTGGTTGCGTGGGGTGCTGCCACTGGCGCTCGCCGCCGTGCTTGCCGAGGGCGGCCGGCATGGTTACGCGCTGGTACAGGAGTTGACTGCCCGTGGATTCGGCACGGTCCGTGGCGGCGCCCTGTATCCGGTGCTCGGCCGGCTCGAGACCGAAGGAGTGGTGGAGGCGCGGTGGGAGCCAGGTGAGGGTGGGCCGGGACGTAAGGTCTACCGGCTCACCGACGCGGGGCGGGCCCGGCTGCGTGAAGAGACCACCAACTGGAAGCAGTTCTCCGACGCGATGGACGAACTCCTGGCCCATAGCCGGGAGGAGTTGCCGTGATAGATGAGGTCACCCGGTGGAACGCACGGGTTCGACTGGCCCTGGCTGCACAATCGGTGGACCCCGCCCTCACGGACACGGTGCTGGCAGAGGTTGCACAGCACTGCGCGGACAGCGGTGAGAGCCCTGAGGACGCCTTCGGCATACCGGAGGCGTACGCCGCCGCGGTGGCCGGCGAGCGCGTCCCGCCCGAGGAGCGTCTTCGTCTCCGGGGCGGCCGGACACCTGCGGCGACATTCCGTGCTGCACTCGCCCCGATCGGTGCGGCCGCTCTGGTGGCCGGCGCCTGTCTGTGGGTCGCAGACGGACCCGCGCCGGCCCTGACCCCTGGCGGGCTGGCCGGCTCATCGTTCATCGCCATAGCCCTGACGGGCGGCCATCTCGCCGCCACCGCCTCGCGATCCCGACGGCGTGCCGCAGGGTGGGTGCTCGTGGCCGCCGCAACGGTGCTGGGCGCGACGGCCTTCACCTCCCTCTCCGAAAAGGCCTTCGGCCACCTGCCCTCCCCTGTCCTGTGCCTACTCGGCCTCGCGCTGCTCGGGTGGGCCACACGGGACGAACCAACCGCAGACCCTGAAGGAGTCACCGTGAAACCTCGGACGGACGCTCGGAACACGGTCGGGCGTGAGCGCTGGCTCCGTCAATTGACCCAGCTGCTCGAAGAGCGCCACGCTGTGCCCCGCGCTCGCGCCGAAGAGCTCACCGGCGAAGCCGCCGCCCACCTCGCCGCCACCGAACGCGCGCCCGAAGAGGAGTTCGGGCCGGTGGAGCTGTACGCGCTGCGACGGTCCGAAGAGGAGTCTCCCCGCCCCCGGTGGTGGCTGCGCAGCGACATCCAGAACGCGACACTTGCCGTGATCCTCACCGGTTGTCTGGTGAGCAATCTCGCCTCCGGCGGCCCGTTCTGGCAAACCGCGCTCGCCTCCGGCGCGCT
The DNA here is from genome assembly GCF_055566095.1 of Streptomyces sp. NPDC027962. Lineage (NCBI taxonomy): Bacteria > Bacillati > Actinomycetota > Actinomycetes > Kitasatosporales > Streptomycetaceae > Streptomyces > Streptomyces sp. NPDC027962. The sequence continues at coordinate 52,104 of NZ_JBVHTA010000039.1, read as the reverse complement.
CGCCGTGACCTTGGCACTCCTTGCCATCCCCCTGGTACGCAGGCAACTGGTGCGCAGGCAGCGCAACGGCTCGCTGCAGCGATAGCCGCACCGCCGGCTCCGTCGGACGGGAATCGACGGCGCCCCTGACGGGGAGCCCTGTCGACCGGTCGGCCATAGGGGCCGGCGGGATTTTCGGGCAACGCTGCTCGGTGCCGGACACGGGGGTGGGAGCCGCCATGGCTTCCCGGGGGGAAGACCTGGCAGCGCGCGAGTGCGGCCCCAACTGCCGGGACAATGAACTCGCACGTTCTCTGTTGAGCGCCGAAGCCGTCGGCGAGGCCCGCCGCCGCTCGCCCGTCCGATCGAGCAGCGTCTCATGCTGCGGCCGGCCGGCCGGCCGGCTCGCGGCGTGGGCGTCGGCGTTCATGCGGACCAGCCGTTCGTTCTGCCGGACCTCCGCGGTCCAGGACGCGGACGCCCGCCCCCAGTCTGAGAGGTCGGCCGGCAGACGCCGTCCCCTTCCTTGCCGTTCCCTTCAGAGAGTTCCTGCCATGCCCAGAGCCGAGTCCGGCTTCAGTGTCCTGTCCGACGACTTCGCCGCCGCCCCCTACCGGTACTTCGCCGGGCTGAGGGATCGTGCACCGGTGCACTACGAGCCGGCGATCGACAGCTACTTCCTCTCCCGCTATCAGGACGTGAAGCGGGTGCTGACCGACCATCAGGGGTTCAGTACCGAGACGCTGCAGGTACGCGCCGAGCCGGTGATGCGCGGACCGGTCCTCGCCCAGATGACCGGGGCCGAGCACACCGCCAAACGAAAGATCGTCGTCCGGGGCTTCACCGGGCAGGCACTCCAGGACCAGATACGCGCCGTCCACGCCAACTCAGCCGAACTCATCGCGCCCTTCCTTTCCCGGGGCCGGGTGGACATCGTCAACGACTTCGGCAAACCCCTCGCCGTCTACGTGGCGCTCGACGTCCTCGCCCTGGACAAGGAGGACTGGCAGCAGGTCGCCGCCTGGCACAGCGGGATCGCCGAGTTCATCACCAGCATCACCCTCACCCCCGAACGCCGCCGGCACTGCATGGACTGCGCCGAGCAGTTGGAGGCCTACCTCGTCCCCATCATCGAACAGCGGCGCCGCCACCCCGGCGAAGACCTCATATCGACGTTGTGCACCGCCGAGTTCGACGGCATCGCCATGAGCAATCGCGACGTCACCGCGCTGATCATCAACGTTCTGGCTGCCGCCACCGAGCCCGCCGACAAGACCCTTGCCCTGCTCCTCAAGCACCTGATCGACCACCCCGAGCAGATGGCCCAGGTACGTCAGGACCCGACGCTTCTGTCCGCCGCGATCGCCGAGACGCTGCGCTACACCCCACCGGTCCAGCTCATTCCCCGCCAGTCGGAGAAGGACGCCGTGTTCGCCGGCTCCACCGTCCCGGCAGGTGCCACCGTCTTCTGCATGATCGGCGCGGCCAACCGCGACCCCGACGCCTTCACCGCCCCGGACACCTTCGACATCCACCGCCCGGACCTGGGCACCGCCCGCTCCTTCACCGCCGCCGCCCAGCACCTGGCCTTCGGCACCGGACTCCACCAGTGCGTCGGCGCGGCCTTCGCCCGCGCCGAGATCGAGACCGTCGCGGCGATGCTCCTCCCGCTGCTCGACCAGGTCCGCTACAGCCCCGGCTTCCGTTACCGGGAGACCGGCCTGTACACCCGCGGCCCCGCGTCCCTGTCGCTGGACTTCACCCCCGTCCACGAAGGCGTTCCGGCCCACGAGTGACACCTGCACCCCCGTTCCGGCCTCGAGCAGGCCGGCCGGCGATCGATCGTCCCCGGCTCTCGGAGCCGGGGACGCCCCAACCCTCCACCCCTGCAGGAAGAGACCTCCGTGACACCGACCGACATCACCCGAGCCATCAACGACCTGCTGTTCACCCCGGGCCTCGGCCTCGCCGAAGCCCTCGACCGGCATTTCACCCCCGACTACCGTCAGCGCACCGACGGCGTGTGGAGTGACCGCACCGCCTTCGCCCAGCACATGACACGCCTCCGCTCCCTGGTCCGAAGCGGCCACGTCGAGGTCCACGACGAATTCCGCGACGGACTGCGTTACGCCGACCGTCACACCGTCACCCTCACCCAGCACAACGGGCGCACCTCCCGCACCGAGGTGTACCTCTTCGGCCGGTACGCCCCCGACGGGCGCTTCCAACGTGTCGAGGAAACCACCCTCCTGCTCACCGGCCACCCCGACGACCGGAACCTGGGTCTCGTCAACTGACGCTACCGATACGCGTACGCGGGTGCCGCGGCCGTGGCTCTGCCGATGACTGACACTTCACCGCTTTTGTTAGGATCCCTAAAGGAGTAGCGGCTCCCTCGACGCCCCTTCGGCGTGCCGGACACGACACCACGTCGACGGCAGGCGAGGAACGGCCGTCGTCCGTTCGGAGCGCGGCGGCGAAACGGAGACCGGACCGCAACCGCCGCATCCGTGCTTCGTCCCGGTGCCTGCCGCCGAGGCTCGGTGGGCACATCCGGGCATGACCGTCCGGTGCCGGACACGGGGAGGGAGCCGTCATGGGGTCCGTGGGGGAGAGACTGAGCAGCGCGCGGGTGCGGGCTTTCATCGGCCGGGAGGAGGAACTCGGTTGCTTCACGGAGGCGTTGACCGGCGATCCACAGGCGCCCCTCGTGTTCTACGTGGCCGGTCCGGGTGGCATCGGCAAGTCGACCCTGGTCCGGCGTCTGGCGGACCAGGCACGATCGGCAGGTCGTCCGACGTTCGAACTCGACGGCCGTTTCGTCAGCCGCGACCCCGCCGACTTCGAGCGCGCGGCCGCCCCTTTTCTGGACGTTCCCGGCACGGTCCTGTTCGTCGACTCCTTCGAGCACTGCCAGTGGCTCGAGAGCTGGCTGTGGCAGCACTTCCTCCCTCGCGCTGCGGACGGCGCCCTCGCTGTTCTGGCCGGCCGTCTCGCGCCCCAGGCGCAGTGGTGCGCCGACCCCGCATGGGCCGGGGTCCTGCACGTCACCGAACTGAAACCATTCGGCGATGAACAAGCCCGGAGTCTGCTGGCAGCGGCGCGGCTCCGGCCTGAGTTGCGGGACCGGGTGCTCCGCTTCGCCGGAGGCAACCCGCTGGCCCTGTCCCTCGCGGCCGCCGCAGCAGCAGGGCCGGCAGGCTGGAGCAAGGAGGAGATCTGGGCTCCCTCGGCCGACGTCCTGCGAAACTTGTTGGCAGGCCTGATCGGAGAGGTGCCCACGGCGGCCCACCGCCGAGCCCTGGAGGTGGCAGCACAGGCGCACTCCACGTCCGAGGAACTGCTTTCCTCGGTACTGCCCGAGGAAGACGCCCACCTGCTCTTCTCCTGGCTGCGGGACCTGCCCTTCATGGAGTCCACGCACCGAGGGCTCCACCCGCACGACGCCGCACGCGAGACGCTGGCCGCCGACCTGCGCTGGCGAGCACCCCATGCCTTCGCGACGATGCGCCGGCGATTGGCGGAGGAGTACCTGCGCATGCTGCGCGAGGCACCCGAGGAGCGTGTGTGGACCGTCACCGACGAACTCTTCTACCTCTTCAAGGAGGCGGAGGCCCTGGCGCGCCTGCGCACATGGTCCCGCGAGCACGAGGTGCACGACCGTCCCCTGCAGCCGGGCGACATCGATGTCGTGCTCCGCATGGCCGAGCAGACCGAAGGTCCCGCCTCCGCGGATCTCGTCCGCTACTGGGCGCAGCGCCAACCGAAGGCATTCAGCGTCTACCGTCTCGTGAGCACAGGCCGGATCGTGGCGTTCACGGCTCGACTCGTCCTGCCGGCCCCGCCCGACCCCCAGGACCTGGCCACCGATCCCGTCGTCGCGGCAGCCTGGGAGCACACCGACGCCACCGCGCCCGTGAACCCCGGTGAGCACATCCGCATCAGCCGTTTCTCGATATACCCCGAGCGGTACCAGGTCCCCTCGCGCGTCATCGACCTGAGCAGTTCCCGGGCCCAGGCGGAAGCCGCCCGTGCCCGCGGACACGCATACGGCTTCGCCGTCTACCAGGACGCCGACGCCTGGGCATCGCGGGTCAAGGGCAGCCTCGCGGACACCGGTGCGCGACCGCGCGTCGGTGAGCACGCCTACGGACTGTTCAGCGTGGACTGGCGCCAGGTGCCCGTCGAGGCCTGGCTCCGCCGCTTCATATCGGCCGACGACGTGCCCGCCCGGTCCGGACCCTCGGGATTCTCACGCGCCACGTTCGACCAAGCCGTACGCGAAGCCCTGGCGCACTGGCGCGATGCGGGCGCCTTCACCGCCTGCGCCCTGATGCGCGCCCGCCTCGCGGCCGACTTCGCCGACCCCGTCCGGGAGCTGCGCGCCCTGCTGCGCCAAGCCGTCGACGAACTCGCCCAAGACCCGCGTGGAGTGCGCGCCCGCGAAGCGCTGACCGCGGGGTACTTCTCCGGTGCACCCACCCAGGAAGCCGCCGCCCGCCGTCTCGGCCTGCCGTACGGCACCTACCGGCGTCACCTCCGCCAGGGCCTGGACCTGCTCTGCGCGGCCCTGTGGCAGTGGGAACTGCACGGCCCCGACGAGAACCACGGGCACACGATGCCGACGTACACCTGACGATGTACACCTGAGAGCCGGCACGGCGGCGCTCTCGTGGCGGGGACCGTCCGGTGCGTCGCTCGCCCTGTCCGCGTACCGGGGACGTCGATGGCGATCCGGGCACGCGGCGGAGAAGAGACCAGGCCGTCCTGTCGTGCGAGCTCGTTCGTGACACCCCGCGTGGATCCGGAACGGTAGCGGGCCGAGCACGCGGAGTACGGCGGCGTACATCCGCGGCAGGACTCCCCGTTGGACAGGTGCGGACAGGACTGGACAGTCAACGCCCCTGCTGGGCATGGAAAGTGGACACCGCCCGACACGAGGCTGTGCGCCATGAACCTTGGACGCACGAAGGACCAGGCATCCCCCGCCCGCCGGCCGGCGGCCGTGCTCGCGGCGCTCGCCGCTGCGCAGTTCACCGTCATGGTCGCCACCTCGATCGTGAACGTGGCGCTGCCGCAGATCCGTGCCGGGGTGAACCTGTCGGCCGACGGCACCACCTGGGTGATCAACGCCTACGGCCTGGCGTTCGGGGCGCTGCTCCTGGCCGGGGGGCGGGCGGCCGACCTCCTCGGCAGCCGCCGGGTGCTGATCTCCGGCCTCGCGCTGTTCGCGGGGGCCTCGCTGGCAGCAGGACTTGCCACCTCCACGGTCGTCCTGATCGCCGCCCGCGCCGTTCAGGGACTTGGCGCCGCCGCCATCGCCCCGGCCGCACTCGCGCTGCTCATGGGCCTGTTCCCGTCCGGCGCCGGACGCGGCAGAGCCCTGGGCGTGTGGGGCGCGGTCTCCGGCGCGGGAGGAGCGGGAGGCGTCCTTCTGGGCGGCGTGCTCACCCAGGCATGGGGCTGGTCCTGGATCTTCCACTCCGTCGCGCTCGGAGCGGTGCTGGTCCTCATCGCCGTGGCGGCCATCGTGCCACGAACTGCTGCTCGGGAGTCCGCACGATTCGACCTCCTGGGCACCGCCACCGTCACCGTCGCCCTGACCTGCCTGGTCTGGGGCCTGACCACCGCACGCGGCGGTTGGTCGGACGCCCGAGTGCTCGGCGCCCTCGTCGGTGCCGGCACGCTGCTCGCGGCGTTCGCCGTCATCGAGATGCGCCGGCCGAACGCGCTGATACCCCCGCGACTGCTCACCACCGGCCGCGTCGCGGCGGGAAACCTGTTGATGGCCCTTCTGGGGTCCGTGTGGATCGCCCTGTTCTTCTTCCTGCCGCTCTACCAGCAGCAGGTCCTCGGAATGGGCCCCTTGGCCACCGGAGCGGGTCAACTCCCTCTCGCCGTGGCCAATATGATCGGCGCCGCCCTCGCACCTCGCATCTCCCGGCGCATCGGCGGTACCGCGACGGTGACCGCGGCCTTGCTCATCGAGGCCGCCGGGCTGCTGTGGCTGTCACGGCTCAGCGCCGACGGAAGCTACCTCGCCGACGTCCTCGGTCCGAGCATCCTCGTCGGACTCGGCCTGAGCATCGCCTTCGTCCAGCTCACCGCACTCGCCGTGGACGGTGTCCCGCCCCAGGACGCGGGTCTTGCCGGCGGTCTGGTCAACACCACCCGCCAGGTCGGCGGCGCGATCGGTCTCGCCGCCCTGGCCACCCTGGCCGGCTCCGTCACTGCCCACGCATCCACCCACCAGCCGCACCTGGAGGCGCTCAGCGCCGGCTACCGAGCCGCCTTCACGGTCTCGTCCGCGGTACTGGCCGCCGCCGCACTCCTCGCCCTGCCGCTCACCCGCTGCCACCACCGCACGACCCGCGGCGTCGTCCCGCCGGCCACGGCGCCGCACCAACACGACCGGGCGGCCCACAGCGCACCCACCGCCTGATGCACCGCCCGGGCCGACCGAGCCAACCCGATCCACACCCACCACTGATGAGGGAATCGCATGCACACCATTGACTCCACCGCCCCCGTCGTCGTCAGCCTGACGACGACCATCGACGCCCCGCTCGCCACCGTCTGGTCGCTGCACACCGACATCGACGACTGGCCCGTCTGGAACGTCGGCATCGACCAGGCCACGCTCAGCGGGCCGGTGGCCGTCGGCACCGACTTCACCTGGCTCACCCACGGGCTGAACATCACCTCCACCATCCACGAACTCGTCCCGGAACAGCGGATCGTCTGGGGCGGGACCGTCCAGGGCATCGTCGGCATCCACGTATGGACCTTCGAGCAGACCGGCGACCACGTCGTCGTCCACACCGAAGAGTCCTGGAGCGGAGACGCCGTCGACGCCGCGGTCGACGAACTCGCCACGGCCCTGAAGACCTCCCTGGAGAGCTGGCTCGGCTGCCTCAAGGCCCGTGCCGAGCAGACGACGTGAGACTCCGCACCGCAGCGAACACCGCACCACGCACGACAACGACGACGAGATCCGAGGACCCGACCATGAGCAGCAAACCGTATCTGACCGGCCACTACACCCCCGTCGCCGACGAGATCACCGCCACCGGACTCACCGTCGAAGGCGCCCTGCCCCCCGAACTGACCGGCCGCCTGATCCGCAACAGCCACAACCCCAAGCCCGGCGTCACCCCCACCCACTGGTTCAAGGGCAGTGGCATGGTCCACGGGATCCGGCTCCGCGAGGGCCGCGCCGAGTGGTACCGCAACCGCTGGGTGCACACCCCCGCGCTGGACGGCGCTCCCTACATGACCGAGCGCGGCCCGGACCTGACCGCGAGCACCGCGGGGACCCACGTCATCGAGCACGCCGGACGGCTGCTCGCGCTGTGCGAGGCGAACTTCCCCTTCGAGCTCACCCCGGACCTGGAGACGGTCGGCGCCCATGACTTCAACGGCCGGCTGCGCACAGCCATGACCGCACATCCCAAGGAAGACCCGGTGACGGGGGAGCTGCACTTCTTCGGCTCCTCGCCGTTCCCGCCGCATCTCGTGTACTACGTCTCCGACACCAAGGGGGAGATCGTCCACAGTGCCGAGATCCCCGGCGCGACCGCCTCGCTCAAGCACGACTTCGCCATCACCCGCCGCCACGTCGTCTTCATAGAGGGCAACGTCACCTTCGACCCCGCCGAGCACTCCGGCATCCCCTACGGCTGGAGCGACCGGCAGCCCTCCCGGATCGGCGTCATGCCCCGCACCGGCGACGGCGACCGGCATGTCCGATGGTTCTCCATCGAACCCGGCAACATGCTGCACGTCGCCAACGCCTACGAGGACGGCCAGGGCCGCATTGTCCTGGAAGGCCCCACCGTGGACCGCGAAGGGTTCCAGCTCTCCTGGAACTGGTGGACCGGCGCGCCCGAGCGTGGAGCCGAGCCCAACACACGCTCCTACACCCGCCGCTGGGTCATCGACACTGCGGCCGGCACCGTGGCCGAGCAGATCATCGACGACCTCGCCGTGGAGTTTCCGACCCTCAACGAGGACTACCTGGGCGCCGAGCACCGCTACCAGTACGCGGTGTCCTTCCCCGACCAGCAAGGTTTCGGGGGCTACGGCGTCGTCAAGTACGACCGCACCACCGGCGCCCGCCGCATCCACCAGGTCGGCGACGCCCGGCTGCCCAGCGAAGCGGTGTTCGTACCCGCGGCCGGCGCCACCAGCGAGGACGACGGCTACCTGCTCACCGTCATCTCCGACCTCAAACAGGACGACTCGCAACTGCTGGTCCTGGACGCCGGCGGCCTCGAGCGGATCGCGACCGTCCACCTGCCCCGCCGCGTGACCGCCGGAATCCACGGCTCCTGGATCCCCGACAGCGCCCTGGACATCAGCGAGGGCTGACCCGCACCCGTCCCGCGGCACAGGCGGGGACGACCGCCGGTAGGGCGGCTCCGGGGCCGACGGTCCCGGAGCCGCCCACCACGCCTTCGGGGGTGACTGTCGCGTCAGGCCGCTGCCCCCGGCGGCCCGGCTGTCGCCCACCGGCCCGAGCCGCCAGTTGCTGTTCCCGAAACCCCTCACCCGCAATCCGTAAGCCACCCTGGAGGAGATCTCCCATGTCCATCGCAGCCCCCGACTCTCCGGTCGCCGCCGGCTCCGGTGCCGCCCCGATTCGTCTCGTGAACGAGGTCGACAACCGCGCGGCCTACGTCAGCTTCGGACTCGCCTACCTGCTCGGACACGGCGCCGCCGCAGTCTCCCAGGGCGTCCCCTTGCTCGGCCTGCCCGGCTGGCTTCCCACCACACTCCTCGGAATCGGGCTGGCGACGGGCATTGCCCAGGCCACCGTCGCCGCGCTGCGAGCCCAGCGCGGGGCCACCGGGCCGGACGTCCTTTCCGGCAAACTGCTCGGTGCCGCCTGGATCGCCGCCTTCACCGCCCTGCTCCTGGCCGTCACCGGCCTGGCGTCCGCCCTCGACATGCCGGAGCTCCAGTCCATCCTCTGGCCCACCGGCTCCGGCCTCATCGTCGGCCTGCTCTACCTCGCCGAAGGCGCCGCACGCCGCAACCTGCTGCACTACAGTCTCGGCGTCTGGCTGGCTCTGACCTCCACCGCTGCGCTCTTCCTCGGCACCCCCGGGCTCTACTGGGTTCTTGCCGTCGCAGGCGGCGGCGCCTACGCCCTCGCCGCGGTCCTCGAACGCCGCCGCCTCACCCAGCACGCAGGGCATCCCCAGCACTGACGGCCCGACGTCAACCGTGTCCCATGTGGTGAGGCGGGCGAATCGTTTGTAGCGGCAGTGGGCAGCGGCGAGGCCGAGGAAGGGCAGGTAGTTGCGGGGTGGCGTTCGTAGCAGCGGTTGGGACTGCGGTAGCCGGTCAGCCAGGACATGGTGCGTTCCGGGCGTCCACCGAGGACTCCGGTCCGGCGACGACGGTCCTCGAACAGGTCGCGGCCCACCAACCAGCACCCCCCGCCCTGCGCCCCGTACGGCCGCGCACCACGGCCCCGCGGCTCGCAACAGCCCACCACCCCGCCGCCGGGCCTCGTCCCCCCTCCCCGCCTGACCCGGCTCGCGAGCCGTGCCTGCCCCCGGCAGCGGCAGGGCCCATGCCTGCCGCTGCGGCCCGGGCCGCGCCCCGTGCTGCTCAGTGAGGCCCAGGTTTGCGGGCCAGCAGGCAGGCGTAGCGCCTCGGTATCCGCCCCTCCGGTTCCTGCACCACATGTGCGGTGACGACGAGCCCGGCCCCGCCCAGCAGTTCGGCGATCCGCTCCACGGGCAGGAAGAACGATTCGTAGGACACCGGGCGGCCGTACGCCTGGGTGGGACGCCGGTGCTCGTCGCCGACGTAGTCGCCCAGCAGCAGATGCCCGCCCGGCGCGAGCGTGCGGTGGAACTCGGCGAACACCACCGGCAGCAGCGCCGGTGGAGTGTGGTGGACGGAGTACCAGGCCAGGATGCCGCCGAGCGTGTCGTTCCCCGCCTCCAGCGCGGTCATCGAGCCCTGTGCGAACCGCAGAGCGGGATACGCCCGCCGGGCCAGGCCGACCATCCTCGGCGACAGGTCGACACCGAACGCGTCCAGCCCCAGACGGGCCAGATGTGCCGTCACCTGGCCGGGCCCGCATCCCACATCCGCGACCGGCCCGCCGCCCGCGCCCCGTACCAGCTCGGCGAACGCAACCAGCACGGCGCGGCTCAGCGGATCCAACTCGGCCGGGAGCGGCACGCGTTCGGCGTAGTCGGCGGCGATCGTGTCGTACGACTCCCGGACGGCGGCCAGGTAGGAAGGTTCGGTCATGGCCGGGGACCTTAGCCAATGGGCTGACAGACCCGCGCACGTGGACGGCCAGGACCAGCCGCCCCTGCGGCTCTTTGTACTCCCCGACGATGCTCAGCGGTGCTCCGCCGCAGGACGCGGCGAGGGAACTCTCCCCGGCCACGATCACGCGCCTGCCCGGCAGTGGCAGGCCGACCACACAACGTTCATGGAAGGCGACTTGTCCGAGGTCGACCACGTGTACGTGCGGGCCGACGGCATCCACCTCAACGTCCGCCTGAAAGAGGCCGAAGCCTGCGTCCTGGTACTCATCGGGTTCCGCGCCGACGGTTCCAAGGAACTGGTCGCCCTCAAAGACGGCTACCGCGAGTCCGGCGAGTCCTGGGCCGAAGCGTCTTGGTCTCGGTGGCAGCCGGTATCTCGGGCCGGAGCCAGGAGAACAGGCTTTCCTGCAGGTGAGATCGGCCGGTCTCGGACGAAAGGGGCCCGTGCCTCCGGAGCGCTGCGGGGCTGACATAGAGCGCCACCCCCTTCACTGCCCAAACGTCAACGGCCGCGTTCTGTTACACCGTCAGCTCCCGTGCAACGCCACATGAGGTGTGCTGTCGTGCCAATGGACGGATGTGGGCTCGCCCTTGAGGTAGTGCGCGATGCCCAGGGCGTTGTACCGAACGGTGTTGTCCGGGAGCTGGTCGGGCCGATGCCAGGACAGTCCTGCGCACTTGTGGGGCTCGGTGTTGGTCGGCTCGCCGCCCCAGTGGTCCGTGGCGAAGAACCAGCCGACCCGTGTGTGGCCCTCTGGGGCGCGGAAATAGATGACGTGGGCGAGGCGCAGCGCCTGGCGCTCGAGGCTGACGCCGACCTCTTCACGGGCTTCGCGGATCACGGCGTCGTACGGGTCCTCTCCGGGCTCGATCTTGCCGGAGGGGAGGTTGAGGAGGCCGTCGGCGTAGCCGGTGCCCATGCGTTCGGCGAGGCAGATTTCTACTGCCTCGCCGTCGCGGCGTTCCAGGATGATCATTACGTCGTTGATGGGGCGTTCCGGCACTGGTCCTCCAACGGGGCGGGGGTCGTTGAGGACTCTATGGCTCCGCTTCCCCGCTCTTACACGGCGGTGAGTCCCCTGTCGGTAACCTCCGCGGCGATCCAGTGGACACGCTCGGCGGTGGTCAGTCCGGTCGGGAGTTCGAGGATCGGGACGCCTGTGGCCCGGCACGCCTCGTAGATCGCCATTTCTGCCGGGGTCTGTAGCGCGAGCACTTTCTCGCGCATGCGGTCGCCGCCGGCCTTCTGGTCGTAGCGGTCGCGGCAGTACACGATCGCGTCGTAGATGAGGGGCATCCAGGCCCGGCAGAACGCTTCGGCGGCGGCGAGGACGGCGCCGGTGCCCGGCTCGGTGCTGTCGAGTACCAGGCGGGCGAGCGCGGTGACGTTCGCGGGTGTCTTGTCGGTGATGAGGACCTGGTGATGCCGTGCGGCGCGCAGGGGCACTGAGAGCTGCTGGCCGAAGAGGTCGATCTCGGCCGGGAGGTCGAAGGCGCCCTTGCCGTGGAGGACGATCTCCTCCATGAAGGGGCTGCTGCGCGCGGGTTCGCCGGTGCATGCGGCGCCGATGCCCTGCTCGCGCAGGTGGGCCGTCAGTGCGTGGACGAGCGTCGTTTTGCCTGCCGCTTGGGTGCCTTCGACGGCGATAACGCGGCAGTCTCGGATGGGCACGTGTCCTCCAGGAGGGCGGTGAAGGTCGGGTTGGTCAGCCAGTCCCACGCACCGTGCGCGCCGTCGGCGAGGGTCCGGTTCACGTTCAGGCCGGCCGTGGACCACTGGCCGAGATCGGCGGTGCGGGCGGCGACGTAGGCCGTCGAGAGGGTGTGGCGGAGGTTCAGGACGCTGACGCGCTCGCGGCCTTCGGCCTGGCCGTCGTCGAGCCACCGGCGGTGCAAGGCGGGCATCGATGCCCGGAGAAGCTCGGGCTGGGTGACGTCGAGGCCCAGCTCGGTGCAGACGTCGACCAGCCGCCGGGAGGCGCCGGTGAGCAGGTGACCGGCGTCGTATCGGGTGTCGAGGTAGTAACTCGTGTCGGGGGCCGGGGCGCGGCGCTTCCGCCACTGCTCGCGGGCACCGGCCAGCGTTCCGCGGGCGTCGGCGGGGGCGGTCGCCTCCAGGACGGAGAGGTCGGCGCAGAACTGGTGACCGGTGATGACGTGCGCGGAGTCGGCCGCGGCGGCAACGGTATGTGCGGCCTGCCGGACGAGGACGTCCATCTCGTCGGGCTCGTCGACGTAGACACTGGTCCACTCGAACGGCAGCACGGACAAGTCCGCGGTCCCGTCGGCGGGCAGGTCGAGCCAGACGACGCTGTAGCAGAAGGGCCGCTGTCCGTTCTTGATGCGGTAGTTCTTGGTCCATTCGACGTCGACCGACGCGAGGCGGACTGTGCCGGTCGGCGGTGGTGGGGGTGGCCGGAGAGGGTCCTTGGCCCGACTGCTCTTGATGATCATGTGGGTTGTCCCTGCGCGGTGTTGGTGGGGCCGCCTGCCGGTGCGGGCGGCCCCACCGGACGTTACTGGGTGCCGGCGCTGCTCAGCCGCCGAGCACAGAAGGGGCGGCGTCCCACGCGACCCGCTCAAGCAGGGCGACGGTGGACAGGGGTGTCTCCCAGTCGAGGCGATCGGTGGCCAGACCGCCGAGAAGCGCCGTCATGACCGAGGACGACAGGATGTTGACCACCAGTTCGGCCGAGGCGTCCTCACCGAGCCGGCCGCCGGCCAGGTCCTCGCAGGCGGCCTGTGCGGCGGCCTGCTGCTGGCCGGCGTACTGCTCGCTCATGTGCAGGTTGTGCGCGGCCGCGGTGTCGCTGAGCAGGCCGTACGGTCCGAGGTCCCGGGCGGTGTCCACGCAGAGTGCCGTGCCGCGCTCCCGGTCGGTGCGGTCCATCCACGCGTCGGCGGTCGCGACGATGCCGGGGCAGCGGTTCCCGCCCAGGCCGTCGATCTCGCGGAGCAGCAGGTGAAGGTCGTCGCCGGCGTTGTGCCAGGCGATGACGCGCGACTGTTGCCGGGCCTGCACGAGCAGGATGTCGAGGGCGGTGACGATCGAGCTGTTCTCGCCGCGGGTCCCGGGGACCAGGACGCGGTATCCGAAGTGGGTCAGCGGCTCGGAGACAGTCATTTTCCGCGTGCGGTGGATCTTCCAGAACACCGCGGCGGCGCCCATGATGACGGGCTCGCCGCTCGCGTCGCCCCACATCAGGGACAGGCTGGTGAGCCATGTGGCCGGGTTCTGGACCGGATTGGTGACGGACCCGAACGGCGTCTCGGGCCAGCCCAGATTGGACAGGTCCCGCATGTCAGACTCCCTGCTTCACGGTGTGGATCGTGCGGCCCAGGTACTTGTTGAAGTGGTTCAACTTGAACCGGTAGCGCTTCCAGATTTCGGAGATCGGCTCCTCGAGCACGTTGCCCAGCGGCTCCCACAGGTCCTTCGCGTCGTACACCGGCCAGGCGCGTGCGACACCGTTCGGCTCGATGACGATCATGTGCCCCTCGTTCTGCGGGGTCCATGTCGTGAGCCGGAGGGCCGGGGACCACTGGTGTTCGGCACGCATCTCCTTGAGCCGGGCGAACGTCGTCTCCGCCTCGTCCTGGCTGATGAACTCGTGATCAGCGAGGTTGAGGGCGTTGCCCTTACGCAGGGGCAGGATGAACTTCACCTTGCCCGCGTCGAGCACGTCCGCGATCTGCACGGTGAACGGCAGCGCTCCGAGGGTGGAGCGGTAGACGACGGACGACAGGGCCAGCGGGATGCCCGCGTCTTGGAGAGCACGCACGCCGGCCATCTGCTTGTCGTAGTCGCCGCGGACTCGGCGCACCGTGGCGCGCGGGCCCTCGAGGCCGATGTTGGCGAACGCGATCTTCCCGGCGATGTTCCGGGCGTGGTCGAGCCCGTGGGTGGCGTTCGTGGGTACGGCGAGGATGTGGTCGCGGTGGTACATGTCCACGATCGCGCTGAAGTCCTTACGCATCAGCGGCTCGCCGCCGGAGAGGAACACGCGGCCGACGCCGGCCAGGTTCTGCCGGATGGTGTCGAGCTGGTCCAGCGTCGAGTCCGGGAGTTGCAGGACTTCCGAGCAGAACGAGCAGTCGAAGTCGCACCGCTTCGTGACTTGGAGGATCACGGAAAGGGGGGCGGTGGCAGGCGTTGGCGGCGGCTTCGACGTCCAGGCCGGGGGCAGCGTCGAAGTGGTGCGCGTTGAGTGCGAATGTGACTCCGCCTCCGAGGTCCCGCTGGGTCTGGGTGGGAACGGTCGGCAAGCCGAGGTCAGTGCTCACGGTTTCCTCCGGTGTGAGGTAGCGGTCAGGGGTCGTACTGACATGTGGGGGTGTGGGGGCCTGCGGCTCGAGGGCTGGAGTGCCCGGCTCCGGCACGGCGCGACTGTCCTGCCGGGGATCGCGCGCCGTTCTGGATGCCGGAGCCGGGAGAATAGGGGGCATGGCGTCGGGGGTTTAGGCGCGCGATAGCCACACGAGAAAGCCCGCGTCGTCGTCGAGTTCTGGGCAGGCCGGCCGCTCGGCCTGGCGGACCCGGTATCCGGCGTCCTGCAGTCTCTGCCGTACGTGGGCGATGCCGGCGTGCCAGTGCTCATGGGCTCCGCCCGGGACGGTGCCGAAGGGCAGGCGCCGGAACGGTGGGGCGGGCGTCCACAGCACTCGTACGCACATTTCCGCGTGCGGCGGCCAGAGCACCGCGTCGGTGCTCTGTACGACGGCCGATCCCAGGGCGCGGTCGGCGGGTTTGAGCGCGGCCTCGACCAGGCGGGCCGGGTCGCGCTCGGGGCAGCGGTAGTCAGGCTGGTCGAAGTTGGGGCGTGCAGGCGCTGCCCCGTCCCATGCCTGGAGCGGTGGCCACGCGTCGATCGTTCCGGGTGCCTGGCACCATACGAGAATCTCCTCGTCCGCGTGGAGGCGAGGAGCGCGCGGCGGGCCGGTGACCGCGGCCCGGTAGCCGAGAGAGATGAGGCCCAGCATGATCGCCCGTGTGCGGTTCTTCCAGTGCGCTTCGGCGCCTTCCGGCACGCGCCCCGTACCGGGATCGCGCCGGAACCGCTGGTCCGGGTGCCAGCGGACGACGACACACAGCTCCGCCCCTGGCGGCCATGCCTCCTCCGGGACAGATACGGCCTGGCACCAGCCCAGCCCCTTGGGCAGTGTGCGGTAGGCGATGCCGTTCCGCGTGGTGTACGTCGGGGCCAGGCCGAGCTGCTCGAGGTGGCGCTCCACCCGGGCGACCCACGCCTGGCGGGCGTCGCGGCTGATCGCGGGTACGGTCACTGTGCGCCTGCCGTGCGGCCGTCGGGACTCTGCACGGCCAGGTACCGGCCCGTCATGATGACTTGGGTGACCGCGGGCGGAGAGCACAGTGCCCCGGCCGGGTCCACGGGTACCGACCAGTAGGCGTAGGTGCGTACGGGCGTCGTCCGGGGGCTCGGGCTGGCCGCGGTCCCGCAGTTCCACGGCCCGTGCGACCGCCAGCTGATGGCCGTGGGCGCGCCGAACGGCGGGGCAGGACATCGGCGAGAGCAAGGCGCAGTCGGACGGTGAGCTCCGCGGTGCGGGTGGCGTCGAGGTCCGCGTGCGGCGCGAGCACGTCCTCAAGGTCCTCGTACACGGACTCGTCGACGAGCGAGCCCCGCAGCGCGGTCAGGACACGCTCCAGGGTCGCGGTCCCCGTGTCGCAGGAGCGCGGCAGGGCAAAGGCCAGGGAGCTCATGCCGGCACCGGCCCCGGAGTCATCAGGGCGCGCACCGTCTTGCCGTCGGTGCCTGCGTGGATGAACCACGCCAGACCGGCACCGAGCCGAGCAGCTTGCCACAGGCCATGGCCTGTCGTGTGGCCGGCGACGGCCGCGGCGAAGGCCGGGAACTCAGGCAGCGGGTCGGACACATCGATGAGCAGTTCATCGGCTTCGGTGACCGTGAGCCGTAGCGCGATGGCGGGGCCGTGGTGGCACGGCCCGGGGTTCGCGTGCACGACGGCGTTGGCAGTGAGCTCACTCGCCACCGCGACCGCAACCTCGATGTTGCCCTGCCAGTGGTGCATGGTCAGCTGGGTGCGCGTATGTAACCGGGCGAGGCGGGAAGCTGTGGGCACGGCCTCGAGCTCCCGAGACCACTCGTACGTCACGGCCACGGCAGCGTGCGTGCTGTGAGGCGTCGCCGGCGTACCGAAAGAGCCGCCGCCGGACGATGGATGGCCCGCCGGGTTCCATGCCCCGTCGTGAGGGACATGCAAGCGAGCGGTCTCAAGGTTCACGGTGCTCCTTGACTACGAGGATGATCCGTTCCAGCACTCTCTGCGAGGGCCACTACGAGCGTGTCGATGACTGGGGAACGGAACTACCCCCGGCCCTTCCTCGGATTGGAGCCTCGCGTTGACGCGGAACCTCGCCGTTTCCTCGGAATGACCTCGGTACCTGTAAGTACGGTGGTTTCGGGGCAAGTTGCCAATGCCAGCGCTCTACCGTCCATAACAGTGACGTGCTGATGCGCGGGAGAAGGAGACCCATGCGAACGCTGCTCCGGTACCTGCTCGACCAGCAGGAACTACGCGACCACGAGGCATTCCTGCCGCACTTCAAGCGCGCGGCTCAAGAACTGGCCGAGTTCGAGGAGAACCCTTCCCTTCTGAAACTTCTGCCGGCGAAGGCCACGTTCGAGGCCTGGTACTACGGAACCCGCCAGCCACAGCGGGAGTCCCGCCGGGTGCTGATCCGCTTGTTCGGGTTCAGCATCGACCAGCTGTGGAGCGAAATACCTCCCGGTACGGTCCCTGACCTCACTCCCCTGATCGCCACGTCACCGACCCAAGGCCAGGCCGCTTCCGGCGTGGCTCTGCACGAGATGAGAAGGACGGGCGCAATGGCCGCACGGCGAGCAATGGACTTCGCCCTGGGAGCGGAACGCAACCAGGTGGGCGATGAAACTCTGGGCTTCCTCAGCGACGAGGTGGCACGCATCGTCGAGGCGTACCCCCGTACGCCTCTGTCGGCGATCTGGGGCGACCTCGTCAACGCTCAAGAGGATGCCTTCCGGCTCCTCGAAGGCGGCCGCACACGCCCGTCCCAACTTCGGGACCTCAACTTCATGGCGACCGTGCTCTCCTTTCTGATGGCCAAGGGATCACACGACATGGGAGAGACGAGGCTTGCTCTCCAGCAAGCCCGTGTCGCGGCCTTCTGCGCGAAGGAAGCCGAGCACACCGGCCTCATGGCCCTGGTCGAAGGTCTCAGGTCCCTCATCTCCTACTGGGCCGGTAAGCCGGAAGACGCCGTGCATTTCGCCCGCCAAGGCGCCCATCACACGACCCGCCTGCGCGGAACCGTGACTGTGTGGCTCCTCGGCCTCGAGGCCCGAGCGGCAGCCGTCCTCGGCGATATGGAAGCTGTCCAGGCTGCCAACGAACGCGCTGAGAATCTGCGCGAACGCGTCGTCGAGGACGACCTCGACACACTCGGCGGGCTGTTCCACTACCCGGAAGCCAAGCAGCTCTACTACACGGTCGAGTCCCAGGCGCTCCTCGGCCGTGGCACTCAGCAGCTCGTTGGCCAAGCCGAGGAAGCCGTCCGCGCTTTCAGCGACCCGACGCAACCCCACTGGGCATTCGGCGACCAGGCCGGCACCCACTGCAACCTTGCACTCGTACGACTGCATTCAGAAGACGTCGACGGCGCGGCCGCGGCCATCCGGCCCGTTCTCAACCTCGCGCCCGATCTTCGCAACAACGGCATTGTGCGCTCAGCGGAGCGAGTCCGAGACGCCCTCAACCACGACCCCGTGCGCACCGCCTCCATGGCCGGCGACCTGCGGACAGAGATCGCCATGTACGAGCGGTCCCGCCCAGCCCTGCCCCGGTAAAGTCCCGCCGCATGTACCCGATCAGCCGTTGCAGCCCGCGCCTCCAGCTCCGTGAACTCACTCTCGATGACGTGGAGCCCCTCCTGGCCATCTACGGCAGCGATGAGGCGACAGAGCACCTATCGTTTGCACCGCGGACACGCGAGCAGGTTGGCCAGATCGTCGCCCGGTCCATGACCTCGGCCACCGCGACTCCCCGCACCGAGTACGCCCTTGCGGTCATCGACAGGGACACCACCGAGCTGATCGGGTTCGGCCGCATGGCCTCAGACCCTCACCAACCGCGTGGTGCCACCTTCGGCTTCGCCCTACGCCCTGACACCTGGGGCGTAGGGCTCGGGCTCGGGACCGTGCGCCTGCTACTCGCACTCGGATTTGAAGACCTCGGGCTTCACAGGATCTGGGGAGCCCGTGCACCTCTCAACGAGGCTTCCGCCAGAACAATGACCTCGGCCGGGATGACCGAAGAAGGAACCATCCGGCAGCACATCTACAAGGCCGGTCAGTGGCGCGACTCAGTGGTCCATTCCATCGTCGAAGACGAATGGCAAGGTGACTGATCAGGGTTCGGTCACAGGCCAGGGCGCCTCAGAATCGCGAGGAGCACCCCCGGGACCTGGCCAAAAACAGCCCCGTGAGGCAGTATCGCGATACCCCCACAGAACGATTCAAGGGGGCCTGATGAGCCACGTATCGCCTCACACCACCACCCGTGCAACGGTCGTACGGACCGGGGACACGACAACGCTCGTGGCGCTGCCGGACTGGTTCTGCGGCCAAGTGCCCGTACCGTTCCTGTTGACTTCGGAGGGTCTGCGATGGCGCAGACACAGAGCCCGCAGAGCTACAGGCTGACGGAATACGACGAACCGTCGGGTGTCCGGAGGATGCACTGCGTGCCTGTCGGTCGGCGTGCGCAAGGCCAATGCCCGCTCCTGGGCGGACTTCAGCGAAGCCACGTTTTGGTCGTACGGGTGCAGCAGCAGCCCGGTTGACCGTGACGTCGACAGCCCGCCGTCCCCCGCCCCCCCACGACCCCGCTCCGGAACAGCTCAGCGCACCCTCGAAGCCGGCTGGAGAAGCCCGGGCCGTCCGCCGGCCGGCGGATAGCGTGACCGGGCTTGGTGACCACAAGTGCGGGAGAGGGGGCAGGCCATGACGACGGACGTGGGAACCGGTTTCGGCCGGACGGCGCCTGCGCACGGCGGGGCCTCCGTGCTGCGCATGCTGCCCGGCGGGGCCTTTGAGGCCGGCGGGGTGCGGCTGTTCCTCGTCGGCGCCGACCCGCTCGCCCGGGCCGGCATCCGCTCCCTGCTGGACGGGCAGGGCGGCATCAGCGTCATAGGGGAGGACGAGCCGGGCCCCCGGGCCCTGGCCGCGCTGCGGACCCACGCGCCCGACGTGCTCCTCGTCCACGGACTGCGCGAGGAAGACGAGGCCGACGCCCTGCTCGGCCACATCGATCCCGGCATACGGGTGTTGACCGTCGGCGGCGCCGAACCCGGCGCGCGCCCCGCGGCCGTCCTGCACGGCCATCTGCCGGTGACCACCACCTCGCAGCAACTGGCCGCCGCCGTCTCGCTGGCCGCCGCCGGCTACTCGCTCACCCGCGGCCCGCTGCCCGCGCCCGCCGAAGCACCCGCGCGGCCCCGCACCGCGCCCACCGTCTCCGACGTGCCGCCGCAGCAGCTCACCGGCCGCGAGTGCGAGATCCTCGACCTCGTGGCCCGCGGACTGTCCAACACCGAGATCGCCCAGTCGCTGACGCTGTCCGAACACACCGTCAAGACCCATGTGCAGAACCTGCTGAACAAGCTGCGGCTGCGCAACCGGGTGCATGTGGCCATCTACGCCTTCGAGACGGGCCTGCGCTGACACGACCGGCCCCGCGGGCCCCGCCGCACATCAGGAGCGGGTCAGCGCCCCGTCAACCCCGGGCGCGAGGCTGAGCGGGATTGCGCCGCCCAGCCGCGGACGGCCCGGACCTTGGGGGAAGAGTGCCCGTTCCCGACGACGCGCGCCTGCCACTGACGGCAGCCCAGCTCGGCATCTGGTTCGCGCAGGCCCGGGACCCGCGCAGTCCCGTCTACAACACCGGCGAGTACGTCGAACTCACCGGCGACGTCGATGCCGACCGCCTCGAGGCGGCACTGCGCGAGACCGTCGCCGGCACCGACGCGCTGCGGCTGCGCTTCCACACCGACGCCGGCGGGAACGTCACCCAGAGCATCGCCGACCACGTCCCCTTCCCCCTGCACCGGATCGACGTCAGCGGCGCCGACGACCCCGCGGCCGCCGCCGACGCCTGGATGCGGGACGTCATCGGCCGCCCCCTCGACGTCACCGGCGGCGCGCCGCTGTTCACCCAGGCGCTGATCACCCTCGCCCCCGGCCGCCACCGCTGGTTCCAGCACGTGCACCACCTGCTGCTCGACGGCTACGCCTTCCGGCTCGTCGCCGAGCGCGTCGCCCGCGCCTACCGCGGCGACACGCCCGGCACCGACACCGGCACCGGCATACGGGAACTGGTCGAGGCGGAAGCCGCCTGGCGCACCTGTGACGCCTACGCCGCCGACCGCGCCCACTGGCTCGCCGCCCCCCGCACCGCCCCCGTCACCCTCGGCGGCACGACGGCCCCCGCCGCGCCGCACGCGCTGCGCCGGACCGCGTTCGCCGGGCGCGAGGTGCTGGACGGCCTCGACGCCGTCGCCCGCGCCGCCGACACCGGCCGGCAGGTCGCGCTGCCGGCCGTCGTCGCCGCGTACGTCCAGTGGCTGACGGGGGAGCGGGGCATCACCCTCGGCCTGCCGGTCACCGCACGCCGCACCTCGGCCGCCCGCCGCGCGCCGGGCACCGTGGCCAACGTCCCGCCGCTGCACGTCGAAGCCCGCCCCGCCGCCTCGCTCGCCGACCTGGTCGCCGCCGTGCGCGACGCGATGCAGCCGCTGCTGCGCCACCAGCGCTACCCGTACGAGGAGGTGCGCCGCGAGCTCGGCGCCGTCGGCGAACGCGCGTACGGGCCCGTCGTCAACGTCATGCCCTACCCGCGCGGCCTGGACTTCGGCGGGCCCGCGGCGTCCGTGCATCCGGTGTCGACCGGGCCCGTGGAGGACCTGAAGTTCTCCGTGTACGAGGAGCCGGACGGCGCCGGCGCGCGCATCGACCTCGAGGCCAACCCGGCGGTGTACGGCGAGGCGGAGACCGACGCGCATCTGGCGCGCTTCAGCCGCTTCCTGCGCGCCTTCGCCACGAGCGGCCCCGACACGCCCCTCGCCCGCGTGCACGCCGCCGACACCACCGAGGCGGCCGAGACAGCAGCCGGCACCACCCCGGCCACCCCGGCGGCCGGGACGCCCGCCCCCGCGCTGCACACCCTCTTCGCCGCCCGCGCCGCCGCCACCCCCGGCGCGCTCGCCGTCAGCCACGACGGCGAACACCTCACCTACGCCGAGCTCGACGCCCGCGCCAACCGCCTCGCCCACCGGCTGATCGAGCAGGGCGCCGGGCCCGAGCGGCTCGTCGCGCTCACCCTGCCCCGCTCCCTCGACCTGGTCGTCGCGCTCCTCGCGGTCCTCAAGTCCGGTGCCTCCTACCTGCCGCTGGACCCCGACTACCCGGCCGACCGCCTCGCCTGGATGATCGAGGACGCCGGGCCCGTCCTCGTCCTGGACGGCGAGACGATGGCGCAGGACCTCGCCGGCTACCCGGACACCGACCCGCTCGTGGCCGTCGACGGCGCCCACCCCGCCTACGTCATCTACACCTCCGGCTCCACCGGCCGCCCCAAGGGCGTGGTGATCCCGCACACCAACGTGGTGCGGCTGTTCGACGCCACCGCCCACTGGTTCGGCTTCGGCGCCGACGACGTGTGGACCCTCTTCCACTCCTACGCCTTCGACTTCTCCGTGTGGGAGATCTTCGGCGCGCTGCTGCACGGCGGCCGGCTCGTCGTCGTCCCGTACCACGTCAGCCGTTCGCCCGGTGATTTCCTGGACCTGCTGGCCCGCGAGAAGGTCACCGTCCTCAACCAGACGCCGACCGCCTTCCACCAGCTCGACGCAGCCGACCACGGCCGCCCCCAGCCGCCCGAACTGGCCCTGCGCCACATCGTGTTCGGCGGCGAGGCCCTCGACCCCGCCCGCCTGGCCGACTGGTACGCCCGCCGCGGCACCGCCGCCCGCCTCGTCAACATGTACGGCATCACCGAGACCACCGTGCACGTCACGCACGCCGCCCTCGGCCCCCGGCACGCCGTCCCCGGCGCCCGCTCCCTGCTCGGCGGCACCATCCCCGACCTGGCCCCCCGCGTCCTGGACGCGGCGCTGCGCCCGGTGCCGGCCGGTTTCACCGGCGAGCTGTACGTCGCCGGGGCGGGCCTGGCCCGCGGCTACCTGGGCCGGCCCGCGCTGACCGCCGGACGGTTCGTCGCCGACCCCTACGGCCCGCCCGGCACCCGCATGTACCGCACCGGCGACCTGGTGCGCCGCCTCGACGACGGCACGTTCGCCTACCTGGGACGCGGCGACGACCAGGTCAAGATCCGCGGCTTCCGTATCGAGCTCGGCGAGATCGAGAGCGTGCTCGCCACCCACCCCGGCATCGCCCAGGCCGCCGTCGTCGTCCGCGAGGAGCGGCCCGGCGACCGCCGTCTCGCCGCCTACGCCGTCCCCGCCGACGGCGCCGCGCCCGACCCGGACGGCTGGCGGCACCTGCTGGCCGGGCAACTGCCCGCGCACTGCGTGCCCGCCTCCTTCACGCCGCTCGACGCGCTGCCGCTGACCGCCAACGGCAAACTCGACCGCACCGCCCTGCCCGCCCCGCACACGCCTGCGCCCGCCGACGGGCCGGCCCCGGCCGCGCCCGCCGACGCCCGCGAAGAGGCCCTGCGCCGTATCTTCGCCGACACCCTCGGCACCGGACCCGTCGGCGCCGACAGCGACTTCTTCACCCTCGGCGGCCACTCCCTGCTCGCCGGGCGCCTCATCGCCGCCGTCCGCGACACCCTCGGCGCCGAGATCACCATCCAGGACCTCTTCGAGGCACCCACCCCCGCCGGGCTCGCCGCCCGGCTGCCCGCCGCCGGCACCGGCCGCCCGCCACTGAGGCGGCTCGCGCACGGCGAAGGCCCGCGCCCCACCTCCTACGCCCAGCACCGCATGTGGGTGCTGCGCGAGGTCGAGGGCGCCGCACCCACCTACAACATGCCGCTGGCGCTGCGGCTGTCGGGAACCTTGAACCGCACCGCCCTGCGCGCCGCCCTGTACGACGTGGTCACCCGGCACGAGAGCCTGCGCACCGTCTACCCGCGCGGCGAGCACGGCGTCACCCCCCGGCTGCTGCCGCCCGAGCAGGCCCGCCCTTGGGTCATCGAGACGCGCATCGACGAGGACCGGCTCCCGGCCGCCCTGACCGCGGCCGCCCGCGAACCGTTCAATCTCGACTGCCAGCTGCCGCTGCGCGCCCACCTGTTCACCCTGCCCGACGGCGACAACGTCCTGCTGCTGCTGATGCACCACGTCGCCGGCGACGGCTGGTCGCTACGGCCACTGCTCGGCGACCTGTCCACCGCCTACACCGCCCGGCTCGCCCAGAAGGCCCCCGACTTCCCCCCGCTGCCCGTCACCTACGCCGACTTCGCCGTGTGGCAGCGTGAACTCCTCGGCGACGCCGACGACCCCACCAGCCTGGCCGGACGGCAGCTGGCGCACTGGGAGAACGCCCTGGCCGGCCTGCCCGACCAGCTGGAACTGCCCGCCGACCGGCCCCGCCCGCCGGTCGCCGAGCACCGCGGCGGCTCCGTCCCGCTGAAGATCGCCCCCGAGCTCCACGCCCGCCTCGACCGCTTCGCCCGCGCCCACGGCGCCACCTGCCACATGGTGCTGCAGGCCGCCCTCGCCGCCCTGCTCACCCGCCTGGGCGCGGGCACCGACGTCCCCATCGGCTGCCCCACCGCCTCCCGCCCCGACAGTGCGCTCGACGACCTGGTGGGCTTCTTCGTCAACCCGGTCGTGCTGCGCGCCGACACCTCCGGCGACCCGACGTTCACCGAACTCCTCGCCCGGATACGCGCCACGGCGCTGGCCGCCTACGCCCACCAGGACGTGCCCTTCGACCGGGTCGTCGAGCGGCTGCAGCCGAAGCGGTCGGCCGCCCGCCACCCGCTGTTCCAAGTGGTGCTGTCCTACCAGGACTTCGAGGCCCGCCCCCAGCTCAAGGGCCTCCACGTGCGGCGCGAGGACGTCGACTTCGGCGTCGCCAAGTTCGACCTCACCTTCAACCTCGTCGAACACCGCGGCAGCGGCGAGGAGTTCGCTGGCATCGACGGCGACCTCGAATACGACACCGCCCTGTACGAGCGGGCCACCGCAAAGGCGCTGACCGGCCGGCTGCTGCGGCTCCTCGACGCCGCCGTCACCGCACCCGAGACGCCCGTCGGCGCGCACGACCTGCTCGACGCCACCGAACGCGGCCTGCTCGCCGCCTGCAACGACACCGCCCGTCCCGTCCCCGCCCAAGGCCTCGCCGAACTCTTCACCGCCCAGGCCCTGCGCACCCCCGGCGCGATCGCCGTCACCGGCGACGACGGCACCGAACTGACCTACGCCGAACTGGACCTGCGCTCCGGCCGGCTTGCCGCACGGCTCGCCGCGGCGGGCATCGGCCGTGAATCGGCCGTCGCCGTCCTCCAGCAGCGCTCCACCGACCTGGTGGTGTCCCTGCTCGCCGTCCTCAAGGCCGGCGGCTTCTACGTGCCGCTCAACACCCGCTACCCGGCCTCCCGCATGCGGCTGATCACCGCGGACGTCGCCGCCCGTGTCCTGCTCACCGACCGGGCCACCGACGCCGCCCACGACTGCGCCTCCTGGGCGGGCGAGGCCCAGGTGTTCGTCGTCGACGACCTGCCCGAGGCGGGCGTACCGCTGCCCGTGCTGCCGGCGCACCCGCACCAGCTCGCCTACGTGATGTACACCTCCGGCTCCACCGGCACCCCCAAGGGCGTCGCCATCACCCACGGCGACGTCGCCGCGCTGGCCGCAGACGCCTGCTGGCGCACCGGCAACCAGGAACGGGTCCTGCTGCACTCCCCGTACTCCTTCGACACCTCCCAGTACGAACTGTGGGTGCCGCTGCTGTCCGGCAGAACCGTTGTCGTCGCCCCGCCCGGCGACCTGGACACCCGCGCCCTGGCGCGGGCGATCGTCGACGGAGCGGTCACCGGCATGTGGCTCACCTCCGGCCTGTTCAACCTCCTCGCCGAACAGAGCCCCGACTGCTTCACCGGTGTGCGGGAGGTGTGGACCGGCGGCGACGTCGTCTCCCCGGCCGCCGTCGCCCGCGTCCTGGCCGCCTCCCCGGCCACCCTGGTCGTCGACGGCTACGGGCCCACCGAGACCACCACCTTCGCCACCCACCACTTCATGCGCTCCCCGTGGCAGCAGGAGACCACCGTCCCCATCGGCACCCCCCTGGACAACACCACCTGCCACGTCCTGGACGACCGGCTGCGGCCCGTGCCGCCCGGCGTCACCGGCGAGCTGTACATCGGCGGCTGTGGACTCGCCCGCGGCTACCTGGGCCGCCCCGACGCCACCGCGGAACGCTTCGTCGCCGACCCGCACGCCCCCGGCGCCCGCATGTACCGCACCGGCGACCTGGTGCGCCGCCGGCAGGACGGTGTCCTGGAGTTCCTCGGCCGCGCCGACCACCAGGTCAAGGTGCGCGGCTTCCGCATCGAACTCGGCGAGATCGAGGCCGTCCTCACCGCCCACCCGCGCGTCGCGCAGAGCGCCGTCCTGGTCCGCGAGGACCGGCCCGGCGACAAACGGCTCGTCGCCTACGTCGTGCCGGCGCCCGGCGCCACCGCCGACGCCGCCCGGCTGCGCGGCCACGTCGCCGCCGCGCTGCCCGACTACATGGTGCCCGCCGCATGCGTCGCCCTCGACGCGCTGCCGCTGACCGGCAACGGCAAGCTCGACCGGCAGGCCCTGCCGGCCCCCGACTACGGGGCCGCCGACAGCGCCGGCCGCGCCCCGCGCACCCCGCGCGAAGAGCTCCTGGCGGTCCTGTTCGCCGAAGTCCTCGGCACCGAACGCGTCTTCATCGACGACAGCTTCTTCGACCGCGGCGGCGACAGCATCATGGTCATCCAGCTCGTCGGCAAGGCCCGCCGGGCCGGGCTGGTGCTGAACGCCGCGCAGATCTTCGAGCACAAGACGGTCGCCCAGCTCGCAGGCGTCGCCGCCTCGCTCACCGAGGACGACGGCCCGCAGGCGTCCGTCGCCGCCGACGCGAGTGGCGAGGTGCCGCTCACCCCGATCATGCACTGGCTGCGCGAACGCGGCGGCCCCGTCGACGCGTTCAGCCAGTCGATGACCGTCGCCGTCCCACCGCACCTGGACGAGCAGCGGCTCGTGGCCGCGGTGCAGACGCTGCTCGACCACCACGACGTGCTGCGGGCCCGCTTCTTCGCACCCCAGGGCGAGGGCCCGTGGACGATGCGGATCGAGCCGCCCGGCAGCGTACGGGCCGGTGACTGGGTACGCCGCGTGGATGCGGCCGGCCTCGACGACCCCGCCCTCGCCGCCCTGACCCGGCAGCAGGCCGCCCTCGCGCGCGAGCGCCTCGCCCCCTTCGCCGGCCTGGGCGGCCAGGCCGTCTGGCTCGACGCGGGAACAGGCCGCCCCGGCCGGCTCCTGCTGACCCTGCACCACCTGGTCGTCGACGGCGTCTCCTGGCGCATCCTGCTCCCGGACCTGAAAACGGCCTGGGAGGCGACCGCGCCCGGCGCCGACGGCACCACCCTGCTGCCCGTCACCACCTCCTTCCGCGCCTGGGCCCAGCACCTCGCCCGGGAAGCCCGGCGGCCCGAACGCGCCGCCGAACTCGCCCTGTGGACCGGGATGCTGGCAGGCGGCTGCGCACCAATCACCGCCCAGCCCCTCGACCCGCACCTCGACACCGCCGCGACCGCCCGCAGCCTCGACCTCACCCTCGACCACGAGACCACGGCCGCGCTGCTGACCACCGTGACCGCCGCGTTCAACGGGCGCGTCGACGACATCCTGCTCACCGCGTTCGCGCTCGCCGTCGCCGACTGGCGCCGCCGCCGCGGCCTCGGCGACAGCGACACCGTCCTGATCGACCTCGAAGGACACGGCCGCGAACCCGGCACGAGCGGCGCCGAACTCTCCCGCACCGTCGGCTGGTTCACCAGCATGTACCCGGTGCGCCTGGCGCCCGGAACGCTCGACCGGGACGAGGCGCTGGCAGGCGGCCCCGCCGCCGGGACCGCCGTCAAACGGATCAAGGAACAGCTGCGCCAGATCCCCGACGGCGGCATCGGCCACGGCCTGCTGCGCCACCTGGACGCCCGTACCGGCCGCAGCCTCGCCGCGCTCGCCCCGCACGGCACCCCCGCCATCGGCTTCAACTACCTGGGCCGGTTCGCCTCCGAGGGCGCCGACGGCCTGTGGGCCGCCGCGCCCGACGCCGAAGCGATCGGAGACGGCACCGACCCCGCTCTGCCGCTCGCGCACGCCGTCGAGGTCAACGCCCTCACCCGCGACGAGCCCGCCGGGCCCCGCCTGCAGGCCACCTGGACCTGGGCGGGCCGCCTGTTCGACGAGCCCGCCGTGCGCGACCTCGGCGACACCTGGTTCCGGGCCCTGACCGCCCTCGTCACCCATGCGATGCGCCCCGACGCGGGCGGCATCACCCCCTCCGACCTGTCCCTGGTCTCCCTCAGCCAGGCCCAGATCGACCAGCTCGAAGCCGCGTGGAAGGTGTCCCCATGACCCAGAACGGCCTCGCCGACGTCCTGCCCCTGTCCCCGCTCCAGGAAGGCCTCCTCTTCCAGGTCACCTACGGAGCCGAGACCCGGGGCACCGACGTCTACACCGTCCAGATGGTCTTCGAGCTGCGCGGCCCGCTGGACGCGGCGGACCTGCGGGCCGCCGCCCGCACCCTGCTGCGCCGCCACCCCAACCTGCGTGCCGGGTTCTGGCAGAACAACGTGGAGCGGCCCGTCCAGTTCGTGCCCCACGAGGTGCCGCTGCCCTGGCACACCCGCGACCTGAGCGCCCTCACCGGCACCGAACGCGAGCAGGCCGCCCGGCGCTACATCGCCGACGACCGCGCCGAGCGCTTCGACCCCGGCGCCCCGCCGCTGATCCGCTTCGGCCTGCTCACCCTCGCCCCCGAACACCACAAGCTCGTCCTGACCACGCACCACCTGCTCCTCGACGGCTGGTCCATGCCCCTGCTGGTGCGTGAACTGTTCACCCTGTACGAGCAGCGCGGCGACGACGCGGGCCTGCCGCCCGTCACCCCCTACCGCGCCTACCTGGCGTGGCTCGCCGGCCGCGACGACGACGCCGCCCGCGCCGCCTGGCGCACCGCGCTGGACGGCCTGGAGGGCCCGAGCCTGCTCGCGGGCGCCGGAGCGGGCCGCGGCGGTACCGCCGCGGCCGCCCTGCCCGGCCAGATCTGGCACGAGATCGACGAGGCGACGACCGCGCAGCTCACCGCGCACGCCCGCGCGGCGGGCCTGACCCTCAACACCCTCGTGCAGGGCGCCTGGGCGCTGCTGCTCGGCCGTGAACTGGGCCGCGACGACGTCGTGTTCGGTGCGACCGTCGCCCACCGGCCGCCGGAGATCCCCGGCATCGAGTCGACCATCGGCATGTTCATCAACACCCTGCCGGTCCGTGTCCGCGTCCGGCCCTTCGAGACCCTCGCCGAGCTCCTCGGCCGGCTCCAGCAGGAACAGGCCGCGCTCATCGAGCACCGCCACCTGTCCCTCACCGAGGTCCAGTCCGCCGCGGGCACCGGCGAACTCTTCGACACCGTCGTCGTGTTCGAGAACTATCCGCTCGACCCGGCCGTCCTGACCGCAGAAGCACGCGGCATGCGCCTGGCGGGCTTCGAAGTGGGCGACGCCACCCACTACCCGCTGAGTCTGCTCGCCATCCCCGGCCGGAGCATCCGCTTCCGCCTCGACCACCGCTGCGACGTAATCGACGAGGCCGGCGCCCGACGCCTGCTGGGCCGGCTCGACGCGCTGCTCGCCGACATCGCCGCACACGGCCCCGCCCTGCCCGTCGGCCGCCTCGACCTGCTCCTGGAGAGCGAACGCCACCAGGTCCTGCACGAGTTCAACCCGGCCGGTGACGCCGCACGGCCCGCCACCCTGCCCGCCCTCATCGAGGCGCAGGCCGCCCGCACCCCCGAGGCCACCGCCCTCGTCGTGGGCGACACCTCACTGACCTACGCCGAGCTCAACATGCGCGCCAACCGGCTCGCCCGCCGCCTCGTCGAACAGGGCGCGGGCCCCGAACAGGTCGTCGCCCTGCGCCTGCCGCGCAGCCCGGAACTGTACGTCGCGCTCCTGGCCGTCCTGAAGACCGGCGCCGCCTACCTGCCGGTGGACACCGCCTACCCGGCCGACCGCATCGCGTTCATGATGGCCGACGCCCGCCCCGCCGTGGTCCTCACCGGCCAGGAGACCGGCCAGGACCTGTCCGCCTACGACGGCACGAACCTGACCGACGCCGACCGCACCACGCCGCTGCTGCCCGCCCACCCGGCGTACGTCATCTACACCTCCGGCTCCACCGGCACCCCCAAGGCCGTCGTCATGCCCGGCCAGGCACTGGTCAACCTGCTCGCCTGGCACCAGCGCGAGATACCCGGCGGCGCGGGCACCCGCGTCGCCCAGTTCACCACCATCGGCTTCGACGTCGCCGCCCAGGAGATCCTCTCCGCCCTGCTGCACGGCAAGACCCTCGTCGTCCCCGCCGAAGAGGTCCGCCGCAGCGCCGAACAGCTCACCGGCTGGCTCGAGACGCAGCACATCGCCGAGCTGTACGCACCGAACCTCGTCATCGAAGCCGTCGCCGAGGCCGCGGCCGAGCAGGGCCGCACCCTGCCCGACCTGCGCCACATCGCCCAGGCCGGCGAGGCCCTCGCCCCGACCCGCACCGTGCGCGAGTTCACCGCCGCCCAGCCCGGCCGCCGGCTGCACAACCACTACGGGCCCGCAGAGACCCATGTGATGACCGGCACCGCCCTGCCCGCCGACGCCGCCGCCTGGAACGAGCCCGCCCCCATCGGCCGCCCCGTCACCGGCGCCCGCGCATACGTCCTGGACAGCGCCCTGCGCCCGGTGCCGCCGGGCACCGTGGGGGAGCTGTACCTGGCGGGCGCCGGCGTCTGTCGCGGCTACCTGCACCAACCGAAGCTCACCGCCGAACGCTTCGTCGCCGACCCCTACGCCCCCGAGCCCGGCGCCCGCATGTACCGCACCGGAGACCTCGGCCGCTGGAACACCGACGGGCAGCTGGAGTTCGCCGGCCGCGCCGACCACCAGGTCAAGATCCGCGGCTTCCGCATCGAACCCGGCGAGATCGAGGCCGCCCTCACCGCCCTGCCCGCCGTCGCCCGCGCCGCCGTCGTCGTCCGCGAGGACCGGCCCGGCGACAAACGCCTCGTCGCCTACGCCGTCCCCGCCCACCAGAGTCTCGATACGGCAGCCGTACGCGGCGAACTCGCCCGCACCCTGCCCGACTTCATGGTGCCCGCCGCGATCGTGCCCCTGGACGCGCTGCCGCTGACCGCCCACGGCAAACTCGACCGGGCCGCCCTGCCCGCACCGCAGGCCGCCGCCGCGGTGCAGCGCACCCCGCGCTCCCCGCGCGAGGAGATCCTCGCCACCCTGTTCGCCGCCGTGCTGAAGGTGCCGCAGGTCGGCATCGACGACAACTTCTTCGACCTCGGCGGCCACTCGCTGCTCGCCACCCGCCTCATCTCCCGCATCCGTACCGTCCTGGGCGTCGAGACCTCCCTGCGCGACCTGTTCGAGGCGCCCACCGTCGCCGGCCTCGGTGCACGCCTCGACCGGGCGGCCGGAGCCCGCCCCGCGCTCACCCCCGCCGCCCGGCCCGAGCGGCTCCCGCTGTCGCACGCCCAGCGCCGCCTGTGGTTCCTCGGCCGCCTCGACGGACCCAACAGCACCTACAACATCCCCCTCGCGCTGCGCCTGACCGGCACCCTCGACAAGGCGGCACTGCGCGCCGCGCTCGCCGACGTCATGGCCCGCCACGAAACGCTGCGCACCCTCTACCCCAGCCACGCGGGCGAGCCCTACCAGCACATCCTCACCCCCGCCGACGCGGTGCCCGACCTCGACACCGTCCCCACCGACGAGCACCATCTCGCCGGCCTGCTCGAAGAGGCCGCCGCCCAGCCCTACGACCTCACCCGCGAACTGCCGCTGCGCGCCACGGTGTTCCGCCTCGGCGCCGACGAGCACGTCCTGCTGCTCCTGCTGCACCACATCGCCGGCGACGGCTGGTCGCTTGCGCCCCTGACCCGCGACCTCGCAGAGGCCTACGCCGCCCGCACCGCCGGCCGCGCCCCCGGCTTCGCGCCGCTGCCCGTCCAGTACGCCGACTACACCCTGTGGCAACGCGACCTCCTCGGCGACGAGGACGACCCCACCAGCCTGCACGGCGCCCAGCTCGCCCACTGGCGCCAGGCGCTGAGCGGCTCTCCAGCCCACCTGGACCTGCCCTGCGACCGGCCCCGGCCCGCCGCCTCGAGCCACCAGGGCGCCACCGTGCCCTTCCGGATCGACGCCGACCTGCACGAGCGGCTCACCGCGCTGGCCAAGGCGTGCGACAGCAGCCTGTTCATGGTGCTGCAGGCCGCGTTCGCCGCCCTGCTGACCCGGCACGGCGCCGGCACGGACATCCCCGTCGGCAGCCCCGTCGCCGGCCGCACCGACGACGCACTCGACGACCTCGTCGGCTTCTTCGTCAACACCCTCGTCCTGCGCACCGACACCTCCGGCGACCCCACCTTCCGCGAACTCCTCGAGCGGGTACGGCAGTTCGACCTCGCCGCCTACACGCACCAGGACCTGCCCTTCGAGAAACTCGTCGAAGAGGTCAACCCGGAGCGCACCCTGGCCCGCAACCCGCTCTTCCAGGTCGTGCTGGCCCTGCAGTCCATGCCCGCCGCCGACCTCGCCCTGCCGGGCCTGGCCGTCGCGCCCGAACCGGTCCGCGTCCACTTCGCCAAGTTCGACCTCGGCCTCGCCGTCGTCGAGGAGCACGCCGCCGACGGCACCCGCACCGGCATCCGCGGCGACTGGGAATACAGCACCGAACTCTTCGACCGCGCCACCGTCGAAGCCCTCGGCGCCCGCCTGGTGCGCCTGCTGGACGCCGTCACCGCCGAACCCGAGCGCACCATCGGCTCCATCGACCTGCTCGACGCCGCCGAACGCCACCGCCTGCTGGTCACCCTCAACACCACCGACGCGCCCGTGCCCGGCGAGCACACCCTCACCGCCCTGTTCGAGGCGCAGGCCGCCCGCACTCCCGAGGCCACCGCCCTCGTCATGGGCGACCGGTCGCTGACCTACGCCGAGCTCAACGCCCGCGCCAACCGCCTCGCCCGCCACCTCGTCACCCACGGCGCAGGACCCGAACAGATCGTCGCCCTCCAACTGCCGCGCTCCCTGGAGCTGATCACCGCCCTGCTCGCGGTGTGGAAGTCCGGAGCCGCCTACCTGCCCGTCGACCCCGACTACCCGGCCGACCGCATCGCCCACATGCACGCCGACGCGGCGCCCGCGCTCGTCCTCACCGCCCTGCCCGACGACCTGGACGGCTACGACGCCGGCGACCTCACCGACGCCGACCGCAGCGCGCCGCTGCTGCCCGCCCACGCCGCCTACGTCATCTACACCTCCGGCTCCACCGGCCTGCCCAAGGGGGTCGTCGTCGCGCACCGCGCGGCCGCCGCGACCCTGCCCGCCCAGGCCGCCGCCTTCGGCCTCGGCACCCACAGCCGCGTCCTGAACTTCGCGTCCATCAGCTTCGACGCCGCCCTGTGGGAGCTCACCTCCGCGCTGCTGACCGGCGCCGGACTCGTCCTGGCCGACGCCGACGACCTGCTGCCCGGCCCGTCGCTGGCCCGGCTCGTCCACGACCGGCACATCACCCTGATCGCCCTGCCGCCCAGCGCCCTGCCCGCCCTGCCCGACCGTGCCCTGCCGCCCGGCACCGACCTGATCGTCGCCGGCGACGCCACCGCCCCCGACCAGATCTCCCGCTTCGCGCCCGGCCGCCGCATGGTCAACGCCTACGGGCTCACCGAGACCACCGTGTGCGCCACCATGAGCGCCCCCGCCGCCGACGGCGCGGCCCTGCCCATCGGCCGGCCCGTCGCCCACGCCCGCGTCTACGTCCTCGACGAGCGGCTGCGGCCCGTGCCGCCCGGCGTCACCGGCGAGATGTACGTCTCCGGCGCCGGCATCGCCCGCGGCTACCTGGGCCGCCCCGCGCTGACCGCCGAGCGCTTCGTCCCCGACCCGTACGCCCTGCTGTTCGGCGAGACCGGCACCCGCATGTACCGCACCGGCGACCTGGCACGCCTGGACACCGAAGGGCAGCTGCACTTCGCCGGCCGCGCCGACCAGCAGGTCAAGATCCGCGGCTTCCGCGTCGAACCCGGCGAGATCGAAACCGCCCTCACCGCCCACCCCGCCGTCGCCACCAGCGCCGTCATCGCCCGCGAGGACACCGCCGGCGACAGACAGCTCGTCGCCTACGTCGTACGCGACACCACCGCCGACACCGGCCCGGGCGACGGCCGTGAGGGCACCGACCAGGTCGACATGTGGCAGCAGACCTACGAATCGCTGTACGAGGCCGAACCCGGCCGCGCCTTCGGCGAGGACTTCTCCGGCTGGAACAGCAGCTACACCGCCGAGGAGATTCCGCTGGAGGAGATGCGCGAATGGCGCGCCTCCACCGTCGAACGCGTCCTCGCCCTGCGCCCCGCACGCGTCCTGGAGATCGGCTGCGGCACCGGCCTGATCCTGTCCCAGGTCGCACCGCACGTCGAGGAGTACTGGGGCACCGACCTCTCCCACAGCGTCATCGCCCAGCTCAAGAACCACCTCGAGGCCCGGCCCGACCTGGCGGACAAGGTCACCGTCCGCGCCCGGGCGGCCCACGAGATGGACGACCTGCCCAAGGGACGCTTCGATGCCGTCGTCCTCAACTCCGTCGTCCAGTACTTCCCCGACGCCCGCTACCTCGCCGACGTCCTGCACCGGGCCGCCGGACTGCTCGCCCCCGGCGGCACGATCTTCCTCGGCGACATCCGCAACCTGCGCACCCTCACCGCCTTCCGCACCGCCGTCGAACTGCGCCGCGCCGGCGCCTTCGCCGACCCCGCCGCCGTACGCCGCGCCGTCGAGCAGTCCCTCACCACCGAGAAGGAGCTCCTGCTCGACCCGGACTTCTTCCCCCACCTCGTCGCCCGCGACCCGCACCTGACCCGTGCCGACATCACCCTGCGCACCGGCGCCCACCACAACGAGATGAGCCGCCACCGCTACGACGTCACCCTGCGCCGCGGCGGCGAACCCACCGACACGCCGGCCGAGACCCTGCACTGGGGCAGCGACCTCGACACCCTCGACGAACTCGCCCGCGTCGTCGCCGGCCCCCGCCCCGTGCGCATCGCCGGCATACCCAACGCCCGCCTCGTGCACGAGACGCGCGCACGAGCGGCACTCGAGCGCGGGGAACTCGCCGACGCCTGCGCCCTGCTCGACGCCCCCGCGCCCGCCGGCAGTGTCGACCCGCACCGCGTGTACGCCCTCGGCGCCGTCTGCACCTGGGGCGAAGACGACGACACGTTCGACGTGTACGCCGGCGACGGCACCGCCTACCTGCCGCACGGCGGCGACCGGACCCTCGCAGGCGACCCCGCCCGCCCCCGCCACGACGGCCGGCTCGTCGGCGAACTGCGCGACCTCGTCGCGGGGCGCCTGCCCGCCCACATGGCGCCCGCCGCCTACGTCCTGCTCGACACCCTGCCGCTGACCGCCAACGGAAAACTCGACCGCGACGCGCTGCCCGCCCCCGACCTCGGCGACCAGGCCGCAGGAGCGGCCCCGCGCACCCGCCGCGAGGAGATCCTGTCCACCCTGTTCGCCGAGGTACTGGGCCTGCCCGCGGTCGGCGTCGACCGCAGCTTCTTCGACCTCGGCGGCCACTCGCTGCTCGCGACCCGGCTGCTGAGCCGCATCCGCACCGTGCTGGGCGCCGAACTCGCCGTCCGCGACCTGTTCCAGGCCCCGACCGTCGCCGCACTCGCCGAACGCGTCGACGGCGCCCAGGAAGCCCGCCCCGCGCTCACCGCCCGCACCCGCCCCGACGAGATACCACTGTCCTTCGCGCAGTACCGGCTGTGGTTCCTGCACCGCATGGAAGGCCCCAGCGCCACCTACAACATCCCGATGAGCCTGCGGCTCACCGGCCCCCTCGACGAGGCCGCCCTGCGCGCCGCACTCGCCGACGTCACCGCCCGCCACGAAGCACTGCGCACCGTCTACCCCGAACACGACGGCATCCCGCGCCAGCACATCCTCGACGACGCCGCACCCCACTTCGAGACCGCCGACACCGACGCCGCCACCCTCGACGCGGACCTCACCCGCGCCGCCCGCCGCGGCTTCGACCTCGCCCGCGAACTGCCGCTGCGCGCCACCTTGTTCCGCCTCGGCGGCGACGAACACGTCCTGCTGCTGCTGATGCACCACATCGCCGGCGACGGCTGGTCCTGGCCGCCGCTCGCCCGCGACCTCGGCGAGGCGTACGCCGCCCGCGCCGCGGGCCGCGCCCCCGGCTTCGCGCCGCTGCCCGTCCAGTACGCCGACTACGCCCTGTGGCAGCGCGACCTCCTCGGCGACGAGGACGACCCGAGCAGCCTCCACGCCCGCCAGCTGGCGCACTGGGCCGCCGCGCTCGACCACCTCCCCGAGGAACTGCAGCTGCCCTGCGACCGGCCCCGGCCCGCCGTCGCCACCCACCGCGGCGACACCGTCCCCTTCGCCGTCGACCCCGCCCTGCACCAGCGGCTCGCCGCCCTCGCCACCGACGGCCGGGCCAGCCTGTTCATGGTGCTGCAGGCCGCGTTCGCCGCCCTGCTGACCCGGCACGGCGCCGGCACCGACATACCCGTCGGCAGCCCCGTCGCCGGCCGCACCGACGACGCACTCGACGACCTCGTCGGCTTCTTCGTCAACACCCTCGTCCTGCGCACCGACACCTCCGGCGACCCCACCTTCCGCGCACTGCTGGAGCGGGTACGCGAGTCGGACCTCGCCGCCTACGCCCACCAGGACGTGCCCTTCGAAAAGCTCGTCGAACGCCTGCGCCCCGAACGGTCCCTGGCCCGCCACCCCCTCTTCCAGGTCATGCTCGCCTTCCAGAACAGCGGCGAGGCACGCCTGGCCCTGCCCGGCCTCGACGCCCGGGCACTGCCCGTCGGCGTCGGCATCGCCAAGTTCGACCTGCACCTGAGCATGGTCGAACTCCGCGCCGCAGGCGGCGGCCCCGGCGGCATCCAGGCCGCCCTGGAATACGCCACCGACCTGTTCGACCGCACCACCGCCCAGGCGCTCGTCGACCGGCTGCTGCGGCTCCTCGCCGCCGTCGCAGACGACCCGGACACCACCATCGGCCGCGTCGAACTCCTCGACCCTGCGGAACGCCACCGCATCCTCGACGACTGGAACACCACGCACGCAGCGGAGCACACCCACGATGCGCGCGTACCGGAACTTCTGAGCCGCCAAGTGGCGCGTACGCCGCACGCTCTGGCGCTGATGCACGACGACGGCCGGCTGACCTACGCCGAGCTCAACACCCGCGCCAACCGCCTCGCCCGCCACCTCATCACCCTGGGCGCGGGCCCCGAGCAGATCGTCGCCCTGCGCCTGCCGCGCTCGCCGGACCTGTACGTCGCCGTGCTCGCCGTCCTCAAGACCGGCGCCGCCTACCTGCCCATCGACATCTCCTACCCGGCCGAACGCATCGCGTTCATGATCGACGACGCGCGGCCGGTGACCGTCCTCACCGCCCTGCCACAGGACCTGTCCGCCTACGACGACAGCGACCTCACCGACGCCGACCGCACCACACCACTGCTGCCCGCCCACCCGGCGTACGTCATCCACACCTCCGGCTCCACCGGCACCCCCAAGGCCGTCGTCATGCCCCACGCCGGCCTGGTCAACCTGCTGACCTGGCACACCCGCCGCTTCCCCGGCGGCACCGGGGTCCGCACCGCCCAGTTCACCGCCATCGGCTTCGACTTCTCGGTACAGGAGATCCTCTCCCCGTGGGTGATGGGCAAGACCCTCGTGGTGCCCCCGGAGGAGGTCCGCCGCAGCGCCGAACTCCTGTCCGGCTGGCTCGAGGAGCAGCAGATCGGCGAACTGTTCGCCCCCAACCTCGTCATCGAGGCGCTCGCGGAGGCCGCGGCCGAGCAGGGCCGCACCCTGCCCCACCTCACCGACGTCCTCCAGGGCGGCGAGGCCCTCACCCCCACCGAACGCGTGCGCGCCTTCGCCCGCGCCGTCCCCGGCCGCCGCCTGCACAACGTGTACGGCCCCGCCGAGACGCACGCCGTCACCACCCACACCCTGGCCGCCGACCCCGCCGCCTGGCCGGCCTCCGCCCCCATCGGACGGCCCGTCGACCACGACCGCGTCTACGTCCTCGACAGTGCACTGCGCCCGGTGCCGGCCGGTGTCACCGGCGAGCTGTACCTGGCCGGCGCGGGCGTCGCCCGCGGCTACCTCGGCCGCCCGCGCACCACCGCGGAACGGTTCGTCGCCGACCCCTACGGCGCACCCGGCACCCGCATGTACCGCACCGGCGACCTCGGGCGCTGGAACAGCGCCGGCGAGCTGGAGTTCGCCGGCCGCATCGACCACCAGGTCAAGATCCGCGGCTTCCGTGTGGAGCCCGGCGAGGTCGAGTCAGCCCTCACCGCCCATGGGCACATCGCCCAGGCCGCGGTGCTGCCGCACGGCGAACGGCTCGTCGCCTACGTGGTGCCCCGGCCCGGCGCCGACCTGGCCGGCGTCCGCGAGCACCTGGCCGCCCGCCTGCCCGACTTCATGGTCCCCACCGCCTACGTGCCGCTCGAGGCGCTGCCGCTCACTGTGAACGGCAAACTCGACCGGGCCGCCCTGCCCGCCCCCGACGCCCCGAGCGCCGCCGGCCGCGGCCCGCGCACACCGCGCGAGGAGATCCTGTGCGGCCTGTTCGCCGAGGTCCTGCGCACCGAACGCGTCGGCATCGACGACAACTTCTTCGACCTCGGCGGCCACTCGCTGCTCGCCACCCGCCTCATCTCCCGCATCCGTACCGTCCTGGGCGCCGAAGCCACCCTGCGCGACCTGTTCGAGGCGCCCACCGCCGCGGGCCTGGGGGAGCGGCTGGAGCAGACGCAGGGCACCCGCCCGGCCCTGCTGCCCGCCACCCGGCCCGACCGGCTCCCGCTGTCCTACGCCCAGCGGCGCCTGTGGTTCCTCGGCCGCCTCACCGGCGGCGACCCCGGCTACAACATGCCCGTCGCACTGCGCCTCACCGGCCGCCTCGACCAGACCGCCCTGACCGCCGCCCTCGGCGACCTCGTGGACCGCCACGAAACCCTGCGCACCGTCTTCCCCGAAGGCGACGACGGCAGCCCCCACCAGCTCGTCCTCGCCCCTGAGACCGCCCGGCCCGCCCTCGCCCTGGCCGACAGCAGCGAGGACACCCTCACCACCGACCTGGCGGCCGCCGCCCGCCACAGCTTCGACCTCACCCGCGAACTGCCGCTGCGCGCCACGGTGTTCCGCCTCGGCGCCGACGAGCACGTCCTGCTGCTCCTGCTGCACCACATCGCCGGCGACGGCTGGTCGCTTGCGCCCCTGACCCGCGACCTCGCAGAGGCCTACGCCGCCCGCACCGCCGGCCGCGCCCCCGGCTTCGCGCCGCTGCCCGTCCAGTACGCCGACTACACCCTGTGGCAACGCGACCTCCTCGGCGACGAGGACGACCCCACCAGCCTCATCAGCCGGCAGTCCGCCCACTGGAGACAAGCACTCGCCGGCCTGCCCGAGGAGCTCCAGCTCCCCGCCGACCGGCCCCGGCCCGCCACCCCCGCACACCGCGGCGAAGCCGTCTTCCGCACCCTCGACGCCGACCTGCACGGCCGGCTGCTCACCCTCGCCCGCGCCGGCGGCGCCAGCCTGTTCATGGTGCTGCAGGCCGCCGTCTCCGCCGTCCTGACCCGGCACGGCGCCGGCACCGACATCCCCGTCGGCAGCCCCGTCGCCGGCCGCACCGACGACGCACTCGACGACCTCGTCGGCTTCTTCGTCAACACCCTCGTCCTGCGCACCGACACCTCCGGCGACCCCACCTTCCGCGAACTCCTCGACCGCGTCCGGGAGTTCGACCTCGCCGCCTACGCCCACCAGGACGTGCCCTTCGACAAACTCGTCGAGGACGCCCACCCCGGCCGATCCCTGTCCCGCCACCCCCTCTTCCAGGTGCTGCTCGCCCTGCAGAACACCCCCGAAGCCGTCCTGGAACTGCCCGGGCTCACCGCCCGCCCCGAGGTCGCCCACCTGGGCGCCGCCAAGTTCGACCTGACGTTCAACCTGGCGGAACGGCACGGCCCCGCAGGCGAGGCCCACGGCATCGACGCCGTCCTCGAATACAGCACCGACCTGTTCGACCGCACCACCGCACAAGCACTCACCGACCGGCTCATCACCTTCCTGCGGGCCGTGGCCGCCGACCCCGACACGCGCCTCGCCGACGTGCCGATCCTCGGCGACGGCGAGGCGGACCGGCAGATCACCGGCTGGAACGACACCGCCCACCCCCGCGGCCTGCACACCGCCGCCGCGTCCCTGCCCCGCCGCGTCGCCGAACAGGCAGCCCGCACCCCGCACGCCGTCGCCGTCACAGAAAGCGGCGGCACCTACCTCACCTACGCCGAACTCGAGACCCGCGCCAACCGCCTCGCCCGCCACCTCATCCGCCACGGCGTCACCACCGAGACCCGCGTCGCGGTCCTGGCCGAACGCTCCGCGCAGCTCGTCGTCACCACCCTCGCCGTCCTCAAGGCCGGCGGCGTGTACGTGCCGCTGCACACCGGCTACCCCGCCGACCGGATGCGGCACGTCCTCGCCGACACCGACGCGGCCCTGCTGCTCACCGACGCCCACCACGCCGCCACCGCCACCCGCCTGGCCGTGCCCACCCTGACCGTCGACGCCGGCACGGCCGCCGACGAACAGGACACCACCGCACCCCACGTCACCGTCCTGCCCGACCAGCTCGCCTACATCATGTTCACCTCCGGCTCGACCGGCCTGCCCAAGGGCATCGGCATCACCCACCGCGACGCCATCGCGCTGGCCGTCGACCGCTGCTGGCAGATGCACACCGGCTCCCGCGTCCTGATGCACTCCCCGTACGCCTTCGACATCTCCACCTTCGAACTGTGGAGCCCCCTGCTGGCCGGCGGCCGGATCGTCGTCGCACCCCGCGGCGACATCGACGCCACCGTCCTGCGGCGCACCCTCGCCGCCCACGGCGTCACCTCGCTGCTGCTGACCGCGGGCCTGTTCGGCGTCATCGCCGACCAGGACCCGGAGGTCTTCACCGGGCTCAAGGACGTATGGACCGGCGGCGACGTCGTGTCGCCCACCGCCGTGCGCCGCGTCCTGGCCGCCTGCCCCGGCACCGTCGTCAAAACCCTGTACGGGCCCACCGAGACCACCCTGGGCTGCACCTGGCTGCCGTTCACCGACCCCGGCCGCATCCCGCCCGCCGTCCCCATCGGCAGGCCGCTGGACAACACCCGCGCCTACGTCCTCGACGAACGGCTGCGCCCCGTACCGCCCGGCGTCACCGGCGAGCTGTACATCGCCGGCACCGGACTCGCCCGCGGCTACCGGTCCCAGAGCGCCCGCACCGCGGAACGCTTCACCGCCGACCCCTTCGCCCACCTCTTCGGCGACACGGGCGGCCGCATGTACCGCACCGGCGACCTCGCCCGCCGCGACACGGACGGCGTCCTCCACTTCTGCGGCCGCGCCGACCAGCAGGTC
Organism: Streptomyces sp. NPDC027962; assembly: GCF_055566095.1. Taxonomy (NCBI): domain Bacteria; kingdom Bacillati; phylum Actinomycetota; class Actinomycetes; order Kitasatosporales; family Streptomycetaceae; genus Streptomyces; species Streptomyces sp. NPDC027962. The sequence goes on along the minus strand of NZ_JBVHTA010000039.1, from coordinate 10,984 downwards.
AAGATCCGCGGCTTCCGCGTCGAACCCGGCGAGATCGAGACCGCCCTCGCCGCCCACCCCGACGTCACCCGCGCCGCCGTCGTCGCCCGCCCCGGCCGCGCCGGCGACAAGGTCCTCGTCGCCTACCTCGTCACCGCCCCCGGCGCCACGGGCGCCGGCCCCGACGAACTGCGCGCCGACCTCGAACAGCAGCTGCCCGACTACATGGTCCCCGCCGCGTTCGTCGCCCTGCCCGCCCTGCCCGTCACCCCCAACGGCAAACTCGACCACGACGCCCTGCCCGAGCCCGACTGGGGCGGCGGCAGCGGACGCCCGCCCCGCGGCCCCCGCGAGGAAATGCTGTGCGACCTGTTCGCCGAGATCCTGGGCGCCCAGCGGGTCAACGCCGACGACAACTTCTTCGAACTCGGCGGCCACTCCATGCTCGCCACCCGCCTCGTCGGCCGACTCAAGAGCGTCCTCGGCGCCGACATCGGCGTCCGCACCCTCTTCGAGGCGCCCACCGCCGCCGCCCTCGCCGCCCGCATCGACGGCGGCGACAGCGCCCACGACCCCTTCGGAGTGGTCCTGCCGCTGCGCACCGGCGGCAGCCGCCCGCCCCTGTTCTGCATCCACCCCGCAGGCGGCTTCGGCTGGATCTACTCCGCACTGCTGCACCACACCGACCGCGAACAGCCCCTGTACGCCCTCCAGGCCCGCGGCCTGGCCCGCGAGGAGCCCCTGCCCGACGACATCGACGCCATGGCCCGCGACTACGCCGAACAGATCCGCAAAACGGTGCCCGACGGCCCCTACGAGATCCTCGGCTGGTCCTTCGGCGGCCTCGTCGCCCACGCCGTCGCCACCCGCCTGGAGGCCGAAGGCGCCCGGGTGAGCCTGCTCGCCGTCCTCGACGCCTACCCCGACGCCTACGACGGCACCGAACACGAGGTCGGCGAGGAACAGGTCCTGGCGATCCTCCTCAACGCCGCCGGCATCGACCGCGACACCTTCGGCGACGCCCCGCTGCAGCGCGCCCCCGTCCTCGACGCCCTGCGCGAGGCGGGCAGCGCCCTGGCCAACCTCGACGACGACTCGGTCGGCCGCATGGTCACCGTCTTCCTCAACAACACGCGCCTCATCCAGAACTTCCGGCCCCAGCCCTTCGAGGGCGACCTGGTGTTCTTCGCCGCCGGCGCCGGCCGCACCGACCCGGCGCTCACCCCGGCAAGCTGGCGCCCCCACGTCACGGGACGCATCGAGGAGCACCACCTGGACACCGACCACGCCGGCATGGCCCGGCCCGAGGCCCTGGGCGTCATCGCCAAGACGCTCGCAGACCGGGACGAGAACGCGCCTCGGACCAGCAACTGACCGATCGGAGACACACCGTGCGCACACCGACCCTCGCAGCGGACGACCGGACCCTGCCGGCCCACACCCCCGACACCCCGCCCACCACCACCGTGCTGCGTGCGCTGCCGGCCCACCCGCCCGCCCCCACCGGCGACTTCGGAGCAGACCGCGCCGCCGTCACCACCTATCTGCAGTCCACCATGCGGCTCGTCGCCGCCCTGCCGCCGCGCACCGAACGCACCCCAGGCCAGCACAGCGACGCCGCCGCCGTCCACGACGAGGCCCGCACCGTACGGCGCCGGTTCCTCGCCGCACACGCCGAACGCGTCTACGCCGAACTGACCGACGGGCTCACCCTCAGCCCCCGCCTGGACGAACTCGTCGCCCTCGCCGCCCACCACTTCCCGGGCCTGGTGCCCACCCGCACCCAACTCGCCGACGACGCCCGGCACATGCAGCGCAACAAGGAAGGCTGGGAGATCGCCGTCGGCGTCTTCCTCCAGGCCGTGCTGAACGCCCCCACCGCCGGCAACCACCTGCTGCGCTCCATGCTGCGCCCCACCCCGCGCGCGCTGGCCGCCCTCCTCGACTACCGGCTCACCGGCCACACCGACCTGGGCATCGCCACCGTCACCCGCCGCGACGGCATCGCCCACCTCGAACTGTGCAACGACGAGTTCCTCAACGCCGAGGACGACGCCGCCGTCGAAGCCCTCGAGACCGGCACCGACCTGGTGCTCCTCGACCCCTCCAGCCACGTCGGCGTGCTGCGCGGCGCCGCCCAGACCCACCCCGCCCACGCCGGCCGCCGCGTCTTCAGCTCCGGCATCAACCTCACCCACCTCTACCACGGCGACATCTCCCTCCTCGGCTTCCTGCTGCGCCGCGAGGCCGGCTACATCGCCAAGTTCGTCCGCGGCCTGTGCCTCGACGACAGCGCCGGCGACGGCTGGTGGCCCGACGCCGACAAGCCCTGGGTCGGCGCCGTCGACTCCTTCGCCATCGGCGGCGGGCTGCAGATCCTGCCCGTCATGGACCGCGTCGTCGCCGCCGACGACGCCTGGTTCAGCCTCCCCGCCATGGAGGAGGGCCTGGTGCCCGGCGTGTCCAACCTGCGCCTGCTGCACCCGGCCGGCTCCCGCCTCACCCGCCGCCTGATCTTCTGGGGCCACAAGCTGAAGGCCGCCGACCCCGAAGCCTCCCCGATCGTCGACGAGACGGCACCCGCCGACACCATGGACACCGCCGTCGAACGCGCCGCCCAGCACCTGGACCACCCGGCCGTCGGCGCCAACCGGCGCATGCTGAACCTCGTCGAGGAACCCGCCGACCTCTTCCGCCGCTACCTGGCCCAGTACGCCTACGAACAGGCCTGCCTGCTGCACAGCCCCGCCCTGACCGACACCCTGGAACGCACCTGGATCAACCGCAGCCGCGGCGGCGGTTCCCGATGACCGTGCTCGACGCCACGCCCCGCACCGCCGCACCGCCGGCCGGGCCCTCACTGCCCCAGGGCACCGCACTCGCGCTGTACCAGGCCATGGTCACCGGCCGCGCCTTCGACCGGCAGGCCACCGCGTTCACCCGGCAGGGCCGCCTCGCCGTCTACCCCTCCTCACGCGGCCAGGAAGCCTGCCAGACCGCGTCCGTGCTCGCCCTGCGCACCACCGACTGGCTCTTCCCCACCTACCGCGAAAGCGTCGCCCTGCTCACCCGCGGCATCGACGCCACCGAGGTCCTCACCCTCTTCCGCGGCGACCGCCACTGCGGCTACGACCCGCGCGCCCACCGCACCGCCCCCCAGTGCACCCCGCTGGCCACCCAGTGCCTGCACGCGGCCGGACTCGCCGACGCCGCCCGCATGCGCGGCCACGACACCGTCGCCCTCGCCTACGTCGGCGACGGCGCCACCAGCGAGGGCGACTTCCACGAAGCCGTCAACTACGCGGCCGTGCGCCGCGCCCCCGTCGTCTTCTTCATCCAGAACAACCAGTACGCCATCAGCGTCCCGCTCGCCAAGCAGACCGCCGCCCGCACCCTCGCCGACAAGGCCGCCGGCTACGGAGCCGCCGGCGTCCGCGTCGACGGCAACGACGCCGCGGCCGTCCACGCCGCCGTCGCCGAGGCCGCCCACCGCGCCCGCACCGGCGGCGGCCCCACCCTCGTCGAAGCCCTCACCTACCGCATCGAGGCCCACACCAACGCCGACGACGACACCCGCTACCGCCCGGCCGACGAAGTCGCCGCCTGGACCGAGAAGGACCCCGTCGCCCGCCTGGAACGCCGCCTGCTGGCCGACGGCGTCCTGACCGAGCAGGCCGTCGCACACGCCGCCCGCGCCGCCGACGAGCTCACCGCCCGCCTGCGCCGCGCGTTCGACACCCCGACCCGGCGCGACCCGGCCGAAATGTTCCAGCACGTCTACCACCAGCCGCCGCACCACCTCAAAGCCCAGGCGGCCCTGATCGCCGCAGAGACGGCCGCCGCCGGACAGGACACCTGATGCCCACCGACACAGCCGGCACCGTCACCATGGCCAAGGCCCTCAACACCGCCCTGCGCGACGCCCTGCGCGCCGACGAGAACACCCTCGTCTTCGGCGAGGACGTCGGCACCCTCGGCGGCGTCTTCCGCGTCACCGACGGCCTGGCCCGCGAATTCGGCGAGGACCGCTGCTTCGACACCCCCCTCGCCGAATCGGCGATCATCGGCACCGCCGTCGGCATGGCCATGTACGGCTACCGGCCCGTCGTCGAGATGCAGTTCGACGCCTTCGCCTACCCCGCCTTCGAACAACTCGTCAGCCACGTCGCCAAGTTCCGCGCCCGCACCCGCGGCGCACTGCCGCTGCCGCTGACCGTCCGCATCCCGTACGGCGGCGGCATCGGGGGAGTGGAACACCACAGCGACTCCTCCGAGATCTACTACATGGCCACCCCCGGCCTCACCGTCGTCACCCCCGCCACCGTCGCCGACGCCTACTCCCTGCTGCGCCGCTCCATCGACTGGCCCGACCCCGTGGTCTTCCTCGAACCCAAACGCCTGTACTGGCACAAGGAGAAGGCCGGCCTGCCCACCGACACCGGCCCACTGGGCTGGGCCGCCGTCCGCCGCCGCGGCACCGACGCCACCCTCGTCACCTACGGCCCCGCTCTGCCCGCGGCCCTCGCCGCCGCGGAGGCCGCCGCGGAGAGCGGTCTGAGCCTGGAGGTCATCGACCTGCGCACCCTCGCCCCCTTCGACGAGGAGACCGTCGCCGCCAGCGTCGACCGCACCGGCCGCGCCGTCGTCGTCCACGAGGCCCACGGCTTCGCCGGCCCCGGCGCCGAGATCGCCGCCCGCATCACCGAACGCTGCTTCTACCGCCTGGAAGCACCCGTCGGCCGCGTCACCGGCTTCGACGTGCCCTACCCCGCACCCCTCCTCGAAAGCCACTACCTGCCCGACGTCCAGCGCATCCTGGACGCGGTGGCCGCCCTGGAATGGCCCGCCGGCCGGACGGCGGCGACATGAACATCCGCCCCCCGGGCCCCTGGTACCGGTGCCCGGCCCCCCGCCCCGCCGCCCGCCTGCGGCTGCTGTGCTTCCCCCACGGCGGTGGAACCGCCGCCGCCTACCGCCACTGGCCCGCCCTGCTGCCCGACGGCGTCGAACTCCACGCCGCCCAGTATCCCGGCCACGCCGACCGCATCACCGAACCTCTCCAGAGCGACCTGCACGCCCTCGCCGACCAGGCCGCCGACGCCGCCCGCCCCCTCACCCACGGGCCGTTCGCCCTCTACGGCCACAGCCTCGGCGCACTCGTCGCCCACGAGACCGCGCTGCGCCTGCAGGCCGCCGGACACCCGCCGCTGCGGCTCATCGTCTCCGGCATGCCCGCACCCCACCTCCTGCGCCCCGGCGCCGTCCACCGCGCCGACGACAGCGCCCTGATCGCCGAACTGCGGCGCCTGGACGGCTTTCCCGACGAACTGCTCGCCCACCCCGACATGGTCGACATCGTCCTGCGCACCGCCCGCGCCGACTACACGCTCGCCGAGACCCACCGGCCACGCCCCGGCGCCCTGCTGCACACCCCGATCACCGTGCACCGCGCCACCGAGGACCCGGAACTGACCGCCGCCGAAGCGGCCGGCTGGAGCTCCGCCACCACCGGACCCGTCCGCGAACAGACCTTCCCCGGCGGCCACTTCCACCTCACCCAGGACCCGGCACCCGTCCTGCTCGATGTGACCGCCGACCTCGTCAGCGCCGCGTCAGCCCGCTGGCAGCAGCCCCCGACAGCCTGGGCGGGGACCACCACCGCCGAACACCGGGAGCTAATATGAGCAACCCCTTCGAGGACGCCGAGGGCACCTATCTCGTCCTGGTCAACCACGAGGGCCAGTACTCGCTGTGGCCGTCCTTCGCCGAGGTCCCGGCCGGCTGGACCGTCGCCCTGCCGGCCACCGACCGCGACAGCGCCCTCGCCCACATCACCGAACACTGGACCGACATGCGGCCCCAGAGCCTCATCGACGCCATGAACGGCACGGCCGCGTGAGTGCGGGCCTGCTCGAGGCGCCGGGCCTGGCCGCACCCCCGCTGACCACCGCCGACCTGCACGCCAGTCTCACCGACCCGGCCCTGACCTCGATGACCCTGCTCAACGAGATCACCGGCAACCACCCCCAGGCCGTGTCGTTCGCCGCGGGCCGCCCCTACGAGGGCCACTACGAGACCGAGACCCTCCACCGCCACCTGCGGCGCTTCACCCGCCACCTCGAGCAGGACCGCGGCTTCGGCGAGGAACAGGTACGCCGCACCCTGTTCCAGTACGGGCCCACCAAAGGCGTCATCAACGACCTCCTCGTCCGCCAGCTGCACACCGACGAGCACATCACCGCCGACCCCGAGGCGGTCCTGGTCACCACCGGCTGCCAGGAAGCCATGGTCCTGCTGCTGCGCGCCCTGCGCCGCGACGACCGCGACACCGTCCTCGCCGCCGCTCCCACCTACGTGGGCTTCACCGGCGCCGCCCGCCTCACCGAGATGACGGTCCGCCAGGTCACCGAAGGACCCGGCGGGCTCGACGCGGACGACCTCGCCCGCGCGGTGCGCGCCGCCCGCGCCGAAGGACTGCGCCCGCGCGCCTGTTACGTCGTCCCCGACTTCTCCAACCCCGGTGGCGCCCGCATGTCCGAACCCGACCGCCGGCGGCTGCTGCGCGCCGCGGACGAGCTGGACATCCTCCTGATCGAGGACAACCCGTACTCGATGTTCCACGACGGCGACGGCCGGCTGCCCACCCTCAAGTCCATGGACCGCTCCGGCCGCGTCGTCTACATCGGCTCGTTCGCCAAGACCGCCTTCCCCGGCGCCCGCATCGGCTACGTCGTCGCCGACCAGCCCGTCGCCGAGGGCGGCCTGCTCGCCGACCAGCTCGCCAAGCTCAAAAGCATGCTCACCCTCAACACCTCGGCCCTCGCCCAGGCCGTCATCGGCGGGCTGCTCCTCGAGAACGGCTGCAGCATGGAACGGGCCTGCGCCCGCGAGACCGCCGTCTACCGGACCAACCTGCGAGCCCTCCTCGACGGGCTCGCCACCCGCTTCCCGCCCGGCAGCGGCGTCACCTGGAACACGCCCGCCGGCGGCCTGTTCGCCGTCCTCACCGTCCCCTTCACCGCCGACGAGGATGCACTGGAGGACTCCGCCCGCCGCTTCGGCGTCCTGTGGACCCCGATGTACCACTTCTACGCCGGCACCGGCGGCCAGAGCCAACTCCGCCTGTCCTACAGCGTGCTGACCCCCGCGGACATCACCACCGGCCTGGACCGCCTCGCGGCCTTCGTGACGTCCCGCACGACCCCGGCGTAGCCTGCGCGACGAGCCCCGGGGGGAGGGCCGCCCCCGAGGCCGGGTCGGCCGACCACAGGGGCTGGCTTCACGGGCCCATGCACTCAGCTCGGCGCATGCATGGCTGAGCATCGCGTCGATCAGCTCGCCCAGCTCACCGGGCACGTTCACCGCCCGACGCCGGCCGTCCGCGACCGCCTCACGCTGCACAGCGCGTGCTGCGTCGTCCGGGTACACATCGCCCGCCGGATGCGCGGTCGAATGCGGCATGAGGGGAAGAAACACCGCCTCGAAGTGTTTTGCTCCAGACCACTGGCGTCCGGGACTATGGCCCGCATGGCCTCCTTGAAGCAGTTCGACCCCGCATCCGGGACCCGCGACTTCCTCGCCGCAGAGTTTGAGAGGCGCGAGCAAGCCTTCGTGACCATTCGCACCGTGTTCGCCCGCTACGGCTTCCAGCCCCTCCAGACGCCGGCGTTCGAAAGGCTGGACGTCCTCACCGGTAAGTACGGAGACGAGGGAGACAAGCTGATCTTCAAGATTCTCCGGCGTGGCGAGCACGAGGCCACCGGAGAAGCTGATCTCGCTCTTCGCTACGACCTCACCGTTCCGCTGGCCCGTGCAGCAGCGGCTTATGGCAGCCAGCTCCCCTCTCCGTACAAGCGGTACGCCATCGCGCCGGTGTGGCGAGCGGACCGGCCCGGCAAGGGTCGCTTCCGTGAGTTCGTCCAGTGTGACCTGGACATCGTGGGCTCATCCTCTCCACTGGCCGATGCTGAGGTTGTGCTCGCACTGCATGACGCACTCGAAGCGCTTGGTGTACCGGAGTTCCGTTTCCTGTTGAACTCCCGGCATGCCCTGTTCGGGCTGCTGGAGGCCTACGACGTTCCGGACGAGTTCGGTTCCGGCGCGCTGATCACACTCGACAAGCTCGACAAGCTCTCTCCGGAAGCCGTCGTGACCGAGCTTGTGTCCGCACGTGGACTCTTGCAGGAGAAGGCACAGGGCTTGGTCGAAGATCTCACCGCACCCGATGCCGTTGAACGCGTCCGGGGACAGCTGAAGTCCAGCGAAACCGGTCAGGCCGGATTGGCGGAGGTCGATCAGCTGCTGGAACTCACCAAGGACGTGATCCCGCCCGAGCGGATCGGGTTCACGCCAAATCTCGTGCGCGGGCTCGACTACTACACCGGCATCATCTTCGAGGTAGTCGCCCCCGGCATGCCCGGATCGATCGCATCCGGAGGCAGGTACGACGGCCTTATCGGCCGTCTCGGAGGCAAGGACTCTCCCGCCTGCGGCGGGTCACTGGGCATCGAACGCATCCTGCCCCTGCTTTCCCGGGCGGAGGAAGCCGCCTACTCGCAGATTGATGTGGCCGTCACCGTGATGGGCGAGGCGCAGGCGGCCGACAGCTTTCGGCTGGCGGCAGAAATCCGTCGTGCCGGAGTTCGCGCGGGCGTCTACCTGGGGTCAAGTGGGAAGTTCGCCAAACAGATGAAGTGGGCCAGCGATCAGGGGGCCCGTTTCTGCCTGATTTACGGCGCGAACGAACGCGAGGCCGGTACGGTCACGCTGCGGGACATGGACAGTGGCGAACAGGTCCAGGTTCCGTTCGATCAGGCCGCCGAGGAACTCTCACGGCGGTGCGCACCATCCAGTTGACGCTCAGCGGACTCGTTCCGCTGTCGGCTCGTTCCGAGGAGGAGCGGATGGGAACGCAAGGCGATCGCGTCTTTCAGATCACGGCCGAGCGGGGGTTTCCGGACCCTTGGCTCAGCTTCGGGGACTCACTCTGTGATGAGGCAGCACTCAGCACGGAACTGACCCGCGCCATCAGCAAGGCCCGCAAGGAACGCGCCGACGAGACACGGGCAGAGGTCACCCGGGTCTTCGAGGCGAAGAATGCGAACCTTCGCCACTGCGCGGGCATCCTGGACCAGGTCCTGGGAGACTACGACGCCTCGGGCATGTGGGACGTCCTGGACGAACGAGCCGGCAGGCTGGATGTCCAGGACGTGCTGGAGACCTGGGGCCGGACACAAGCAATCCACCCTTTCCCCGTCGTGCTCCGGAGCCTGGAGTTCAACTGGGGATATATGAAGGAGCACGGTGTCCGGGCGTTCTACGAGATGACGCGGGGCTACGTCGCGCGACTTCAGGAGAACACCGCACGGTGGCATGAAGCCTGGCAGGGCGAGGTCGCAACGGGGGTGGTGGACCGCATCACGTCCATCGAATGCGACCTGGCCAGCATTGAGGCCCCGATGCACTGTGACGTTTGCAAGAAGACGATCACGGCACTGCTCTACCTCGATGAGTAACCCGCGGTGACGCAGTGGGCATGAAGAAGGCCCCGGCCCGGAACTCGAACTGTCCAGGGTTCACCAGCCGGGATGCCTCTGTGCCCGCTCCGGTCACGTGGGGTAACGAGGTAGCCCCACCCTGCCGGGTAACGGAGTTTTCCTGGGGCTCCCGCGACCGGAGCGGAGTCTATGGGCGTGTGAGCGTCCCATCGATCACGAAGCCGCGTGAGCCGCTGACAGTGATGGTCAGCAAGGGGCCGGCGATCCGGCACAGGTGGGCTGCCAGGCGCCTCACGACTCGACCGCCAGGAAGGGGTTGCCACGTCCGGGCTCCACCCGCCAATAGGTCTCGGTGATCAGCTTGAATCCCCGGTGGGCTGGATTGCGGCCAGTGTGTTCAAGCGCCCAAGTCTGCTGGGGAGAACCGTCGTTGTCGGCGGCGGGTGACATGGTGTAGCAGGTCATGCACATGACCTGAAAGATTGCTACCGGCACGCCTTCCCGTTTGTCCGCACTCAGCCGCCATTCCGCGTGCACGTCACGAGAGCTCACCATTGCCTCGGGCCCCAACAGCTGTCCTTGTTGGCCTCGGTGATGCGGGGCACCAGGCGCTCACGGGTGGTCGGACGCCGGAACGACGTGGTCTGCCACTCGTCACCGTTGGGGGCCCTGAGGGTGAGAAGTGACCCGTCCCAGCCCGTCACGGTCCCTACCCGGCCCGTCCGCGCGTCGGTGGTCAACTCCCCTTCCCTCGGCACGTAGGAAGGCTCTGAGGGCACTTCGGTGGTCATACGATCCACCGCCTGAGACCGGCCTCGATGTCCCGGAGGATTTCCGGCGTCGTTTCCGCGTACGTCCGAGGCTCCCACTCCGGAGCGAGCCGCCAGAAGCCCCCGGCCTCTATCAGCGCAGCCATCTCCGTCACATCGTCAGCCGGGGTGGGAGTGCTGGTCTGGTCCGTCATGGCCGTCGTGCCCTTCGTTCCGTCGTGGTGCCTTTCTGTGACCAGGTGAGCACAGGATCACCTAGAATCGGCATACTTGAACGGCGTCTCTCAAGTGCGAGCGACAGCAACGCACTTGGTCAGACGAGCCAGGTAGGAGGTCAAGGGCGTGAGTGGCGAAGCATCGCCGGAGAACTTGAATCCGCTTGAGAGCTTCGGGCTCGACGTCAGACAGGTGCGTACGGCTCGCAAGATCACGCAGAAGGGCTTGGGCAGCGCGACGGGCTACTCGGAAAGCTACGTGAGCAAGGTCGAATCCGGGGCGGTGGTACCGAGCGAGAAGTTCACCGAGGGCTGCGACCGTACCTTCGGGACAGGCACGCTGTTCATCCGCCAGCTGCGGCGTCTCCTCGAAGGTGACCACCCCAGCTGGTTCGCGCCGTACATCCAGCTCGAACGCCGGGCGTCTCAGCCTCGATCCACCGCGTGATCTCTGATCACGCGATGTGATTGTTTTTGGGGTGGGTTTTCGGTTTCGGGCAGGGCGGGTTTCCGGTTGGCCGCT
>NZ_JBVHTA010000038.1:15633-79081 GCF_055566095.1 Streptomyces sp. NPDC027962 | reverse complement strand
GCGGAAGGGCACACACTTCCTGGCTTTCCTCGGCCTCGCAGCGGTACTGACCTGCTACAAGAAGCTGGCCAACCTCACCATGTGAGACAAGCTCTTAAGAGGCGTTCAGGCCTCGATATGTCGTCCCCGTTGTCACTCACCCGGAAATGCTTTCACGGGCGACTTCTCAGCAGCAACGAACAAAGCGGCCAACCGGCCACGAAGCGTGTGGGACACACACTCCGGGCGCGCGCCTCAGCCGGAGAGTTCACCGCTCTTGAGAGCGGAGACGAACGACGACCACCCCTCCGCAGAGAAGACCAGTGCCGGACCGGTCACGGCCTTGCTGTCCCGGACCGGCACGCCGGCGTGGCCGCTGGCGACCTCGAGGCACTCGCCCTGGCCGCCGCCGCTGTAGCTGGACTTGTACCAGCCGGTGAGGGCCGACGAGTCGGTGACGGTGCGTTCACTGCTGGCCATGTTCGTGTTCCTCCGCGGCGGCCCTCACGAGAGCCAGTGACTCCTGCTGCGACAGCGCGTCGCTCAGCGCAAGAGCGTAGGCCGTCTGACAACCGTTCACCAGGGCCGGCTCGTCCATCAGGCGCCCGCTGAACAGCCCTTCGACATACGCCACGGGAGCCGAGTCCTCGAAGCTCATGAGGGTGAGCAGGCTCTCCATGAGCGCGTGTGCGCCCGCTCCGAACGGCAGTACGTGCAACCGCAGTCGCCCCGCCTCGGCCATGTCCGCGATCTTGCCGAGCTGTTCGGCCATCACCTGGGGGCCGCCTACCTGCCGCCGGAGCACGGCTTCGTCCAGCAGCGTCCACATGACAGGGTGCAACGGCCCGTCGAGGACCCGGGAACGCTCTGTTCGAATGACAACGTCTCTGTCAAGTTCCTCCAGCTGATGATTGGGCCGGTACGCACGGAACAGCGCACGCGCGTAGCCCTCCGTCTGCAGCAGACCGGGCACCAGCGACAGGGCGAACTGCTGGATGAGCTTCGCCTGTTGTTCCAGCTCGGCCACCGCCGCGAAGTGGTCGGCGTACTTCGTCTCCAGGTCCTCCAGCCAGCGGGCGAAGAACCCGTCCGTGCCGAGCGCCCGGTCGATCCGCTGTGCGTCGTCCGGGTTGGGCAGCCGCCGGCCTGCCTCGAAGTGGCTGATGAGCGTCGGGGAGCACACGACCTGGTCGCCCAGTGCCTCCTGCGTCAGCTCCGCCGCCATCCGCCGTAGCCGCAGTTCTTCCCCGTACTTCTCGCGCGGCGTACGCGGTACTCGCGGCTTTCGGTTGCTGTCCATGCGATCGACTCCCCAAGCTGACGGGCGTGCTGTCAAGCCTCCGGTACTGGCAGCCTAGCCAGTCATGACTTCAGTCTGTGAGGAGTTCGCCACACAGTGCACTTGAGGGTGCCTGTGTGTCTCTCATGGACGGAAGAAGGCTGGCATGACGCATGTCCTCGGGCACCTCTTCGGGCCGCTGGCGCGGTTCTTCACCCCCAAGGCCGGACGGAGCCGGCCCACGGGACCGCCGGCGGCGGGCCACCCCTATTCGTGTGCCTATGTCGGCGGGCCGACCGTGTACCGCACCGGTGGACGGCCTCTGCGAGGCGAGGACAGCCCGCTCGTACGGCCCTACCTCGTGGCGCACGAGAAGCGGCAGAAGCGGCAGCGGCGGCGGGTACTGCTGCTCGCCGTACGAGGAGTGGATGTGGCGTGAGCGGCGAGAACTGTGCGGGGCGTGCGGCAGCCCGGCTGCTGCCGTGGACGGCCGAGCAGGATAAGCCGTGCTATGTCGTCGGCGACGGCACCGGCTATGTGTCGCGGCTCGCGGACGACATCGAGAGCATCCAGCTCGGCATGGCGGGCGACCTGCTCGGTCACGCCGGGGTCCTGCTGGCGGACCGTCGGGTGACGGGCAGTGAACTGCGCTACCTGGCCTGCCGGTTGAGCGAGTCCTTGCGGGACGTGATGCGGGTTGCGGAGAGCCGTGGGGCGCGGCTGGAGGCGGTGGTGGCCGGCGCGGACGGCCGGCGGGCCCGGGGCTGAGCGCGGATCACGTATGGACGAGGAGAACGGCTACACGGTCGCCCGCGTCGACACCGGGCGCGGCGGCGGTGACCTGCCCACCGTCGTCGGGTCGCTGCTCGGTGGCGCCGTTCCTCGCCTGCACGATCTGATCCGCCGAGCCCTGAGGCCCGAGCCCTGAGCCCCGAGGCCCGAGTGCCGAGCCACCGCCGTCGGGCGGCCCGGCTGCCGCGAAGTCCCGTCGTTCGTCGTCCGCCCGGAGGCGCCGTGGCGAGACTTCGCGGACAGGGCTCAGAGCTGGGTGATGTCCAGCTCTTTGATGGTGCGCTCGGCGACCTCTCGGCCCCGTTCCGTCAGATCGCCCTTGCCCGGGTACATGACCTTCAGCTTGTACATGTCGCCGGACTTGGTCTTGTAGTAGAAGATGCGGAACTCGCGCGGGTCGGGGCTGTCGCTGTCCGAGGTGTCCACGAAGGTGCCCGAGTTCGTGGCGGCCTTCTGGCCCTTGTAGTCGATGTCGACCTTCGTCTGCATCTTCAGCTTCGAGTCGGACCTGACTCCCAGGTCGCTGCTGCCGCTCTCGCGGAACGTCTCGGCGTCGTCGTACGCCTCCGCGGCGGCCGTGCCGGCGATGCCGCTCAGGCTGTCGTCCTTGCGGGTCAGGTCGAGCATGATCCAGACGGCACCGCTCGGGTCCTCGTACCGGACCCAGTCCTGGTCGCTGTTGGACTCCTTCGGCGTCCACCGTTCGTAGGCGTCCGGAACCGACAGCGTTGCTCCGAGCTGCTTCTCGGCCCGCTGCTCCCACTTGTCGTCCTGACCGGCGTCGGCGGCGAACGGGTTCGCCAGCACCAGGGCCATGGCGACGAACGCGGCGACCACCGCGCCGCCGGTGCTGAGCAGCGCCTTCCGGCTCAGGGTCACGCCCTGCTTGCCGCCACTGCTCTGCGGCAGTGCGGAGTGCACCACCGTCGGCGTGGGCGGCGGGGGTGCGGCGGCCTCCTCCAGAAGACGGCGTGCCCGGTCCGCGGGCATCCGCCGGGCCGGGTCCTTCACCAGCAGGCCCCCGATGGCCTGTGCGAGAGGGCCCTGTGCTGCTCCTGGCGCGGGCGGATCGGTGTTGAGGACGGACTGCAGCGTGGCCGGGGTGTTGCCGCGCCGGAACGGGGACACGCCCTCCGTCGCCGCGTACAGCACGACGCCGAGCGCCCAGAGATCGCTCGCCGGCCCCGGGCGCTGGCCCAGGACCCGCTCGGGGGCGATGAACTCCGGTGATCCGACGAAGCCGCCGGTGTCGGTCAGACTGGTCTCGCCCTCGATCTGGGCGATGCCGAAGTCGGTGAGGACCACCCGGTCGTGACGTCCGAGCAGGACATTGTCGGGTTTGACGTCACGATGCAGGATGCCGGCCTGATGGGCGGCCTCCAGGGCCCCGAGCACCTGCAGGCCGATCCGCGCGGCCTCGCGTGTGCCCAGCGTCCCTTCCTGCAGGACAGCGCCGAGGGAGCTGCCCTGCACCAGCTCCATCACGATCCAGGGCTGGCCCCCCTCGACGGCCACATCGTGCACATTGACCACTGCCGGGTGATCGAGTCTGGCCGCGGCGCGCGCCTCGCGGCGCATCCGCTCGAAGGCGTTGGCCCGCTCGCGCTCGGGAAGGTGGTCGGGGAGCCGGGGCTCCTTGACGGCGACCTCGCGGCCGACCGTCTCGTCCGCAGCCCGCCACACGGTACCCATGCCGCCGTGCCCCAGTTTGGCCAGCAGCCGGTACCGTCCGGCGATCAGCCGCCCCGCACCGGGGTCCGTCGCGTCGGGCTGTGGCTGCGGCGCATGGTGCCCCGGCGCAGGGTACGGAGCCGGGGCCGGCCGGGACGGGTCGGGCTGCGGCGGCCGGAGTATGAAGCTGCTCGGTTCGCCGTTCCCTTGAGGGGATCCCCCGTAGTTGCTCATGGCTCTTCTTTATCGCGGATGGCGGAGCAAATTCCACTTCGGCCGCGGACTGTGACGTGGGACCTGGTCGCTCAACGGACCGGTGCGACGGTTGGCCCGGTCGCTCCGATGGTTGTCGTTCGGGCACCGTGCCGGGCAAGCCGGGCCGGTCGGCGCACGCGGCACCACCGATCCGTCGTGTGGCTGAAAGCATGTCTCGAACGTGGCGAGAATTACTGGGTGCAGTCATGCAACCGTATGTGCGTGACCGGAGTCGTATGTGTCAGCAAGGCCCGGGGGGCGATCCGGGGGATCGCAAGGGCCTTGTAGGTGGGGGAGTTGGTGGAGGCCCGGTCGTCGACCGGGCCCTTCGGCGTGCGGAGCCGGGTGGGGTTGTCCACAGGGCGTCCCTGATGTCGGACCTCAGCGATAACGTCGGTTCATGTCCAATCCGGTCACGTTCACCCCGGCCGTCCTCGAAGGCGTCCTCGAGCGGATCACGTATGCCAACGAGGAGAACGGCTACACGGTCGCCCGCGTCGACACCGGGCGCGGCGCCGGCGATCTGCTCACCGTCGTCGGGTCGTTGCTCGGTGCGCAGGTCGGCGAGTCGCTGCGGATGGAGGGCCGTTGGGGCTCCCACCCGCAGTACGGCAAGCAGTTCACCGTGGAGAACTACACCACCGTCCTGCCGGCCACGATCCAGGGCATACGCCGCTATCTCGGTTCGGGCCTGATCAAGGGGATCGGGCCGAAGATCGCCGAGCGGATCGTCGACCACTTCGGCACGGACACCCTCGACGTCATCGAGCAGGAGCCGAAGAGGCTCATCGAGGTGCCGGGCCTCGGGCCGAAGCGGACGAAGATGATCGGCGCGGCCTGGGAGGAGCAGAAGGCCATCAAGGAGGTCATGGTCTTCCTCCAGGGCGTGGGCGTCTCGACCTCCATCGCGGTGCGTATCTACAAGAAGTACGAGGACGCCTCGATCTCGGTCGTGAAGAACCAGCCGTACCGGCTGGCGGCCGACGTGTGGGGCATCGGCTTCCTGACCGCCGACCGGATCGCCCAGGCGGTCGGGATACCGCACGACAGTCCCGAGCGGGTCAAGGCCGGTCTGCAGTACGCCCTTTCCCAGTCGACCGACCAGGGCCACTGCTTCCTGCCGCAGGAGCAGCTGATCTCGGACGCGGTGAAGCTGCTCGCGGTGGACACCGGTCTGGTCATCGACTGCCTCGCCGAGCTCGCGGGCGACGAGGAGGGCGTCGTACGGGAGCAGGTGCCGGGGCCGGAGGGGGGAGAGCCGGTGACGGCCGTGTACCTGGTGCCGTTCCACCGCGCGGAGCTGTCCCTCGCCGGGCAGGTGCGGCGGCTGCTGGAGGCGGAGGGTGACCGGATGCCGGCCTTCGGGGAGGTGGCCTGGGACAAGGCGCTGGCATGGCTCGCGGACCGTACGGGCGCGAAGCTGGCGCCCGAGCAGGAAGCGGCGGTCAAGCTCGCGCTGACCAGCAGGGTCGCCGTGCTCACCGGCGGGCCGGGCTGCGGCAAGTCGTTCACCGTCCGCTCGATCGTGGAGCTGGCCCGTGCCAAGAAGGCCAAGGTCGTGCTCGCCGCCCCCACGGGCCGTGCGGCCAAGCGCCTCGCCGAGCTCACCGGCGCCGAGGCGTCCACGGTGCACCGGCTGCTGGAGCTCAAGCCCGGCGGGGACGCGGCCTACGACCGGGATCGGCCGCTGGACGCGGATCTGGTCGTCGTCGACGAGGCGTCGATGCTCGACCTGCTGCTCGCCAACAAGCTGGTCAAGGCCGTGGCGCCGGGCGCGCATCTGCTGCTGGTCGGGGACGTGGACCAGCTGCCGAGCGTCGGCGCCGGCGAGGTGCTGCGCGACCTGCTCGCGGACGGTGGTCCGGTGCCGAGCGTGCGTCTGACGCGGATCTTCCGGCAGGCGCAGCAGTCCGGTGTCGTCACCAACGCCCATCGGATCAACTCCGGTCTTCCGCCCATCACTTCGGGTCTCGCCGACTTCTTCCTGTTCGTCGAGGACGAGACGGAGGACGCGGGCAGGCTGGCCGTCGACGTGGCGGCCCGGCGCATCCCCGCCAAGTTCGGCCTGGACCCGAGACGCGATGTCCAGGTGCTGGCGCCGATGCACCGGGGCCCGGCCGGTGCCGGGACGCTCAACGGACTGCTTCAGCAGGCGATCACCCCGGCCCGCCCCGAGCTTCCGGAGAAGCGCTTCGGCGGACGGGTTTTCCGCGTTGGCGACAAAGTGACTCAGATCAGAAACAATTATGACAAGGGGCGTAACGGGGTCTTCAACGGCACCGTCGGCGTCGTCACGTCGCTCCAGGTGGAGGACCAGCGGCTGACCGTGCTGACCGACGAGGACGAGGAGGTTGCCTACGACTTCGACGAGCTGGACGAGCTGGCCCACGCCTACGCGGTGACGATTCACCGCTCGCAGGGCAGCGAGTATCCGGCGGTGGTGGTCCCGGTCACCACAGGGGCGTGGATGATGCTTCAGCGCAATCTGCTCTACACGGCTGTCACCCGGGCGAAGCGGCTCGTCGTCCTGGTCGGCTCCCGCAAGGCGATAGGCCAGGCCGTGCGGACCGTTTCCGCAGGCAGACGCTGCACGGCGCTCGCCCATCGGCTGGCCGGGTGAGCCCGCCGCCCGGACGGGCCCGGTGGGCGGACGGTTCGGCGGCATGCCGGGGTGGGAAACACCACCCCGACCCCGTCCTGGCTTCCGGAACCAGGGCGAAGGGGGCAAGATGAGCAGGTTGGCGGCACTGAGTGCCGCCGATAGGCCCAATGGTCGACCCCGAGTGCACTCTGCTGAGCCAAATGGGGGATGGTAGAGACAGTCAGGGCACCTCGAAGAAGAGGCACTACGTCGGTGAGGGATGACGTGAGCGACAACTCTGTAGTACTGCGGTACGCGGACGGTGAATACACCTACCCGGTGGTCGATAGCACCGTCGGCGACAAGGGCTTCGACATCGGGAAGCTCCGAGCCCAGACCGGTCTGGTGACCCTGGACAGTGGATACGGCAACACCGCCGCCTATAAATCCGCGGTCACCTACCTCGACGGCGAGCAGGGCATTCTGCGCTACCGCGGCTACCCGATCGAGCAGCTGGCCGAGCGCTCCACCTTCCTCGAGGTGGGATACCTGCTGATCAACGGCGAGCTTCCGACGGTCGACGAGCTTGCGGGCTTCAAGGGCGAGATCACCCAGCACACGCTGCTGCACGAGGACGTCAAGCGGTTCTTCGGCGGCTTCCCGCGTGACGCGCACCCGATGGCCATGCTGTCGTCCGTGGTCAGCGCGCTGTCCACGTTCTACCAGGACAGCCACAACCCGTTCGACGAGAAGCAACGCCACCTCTCCACGGTCCGGCTGCTGGCCAAGCTGCCGACGATCGCGGCGTACGCGTACAAGAAGTCGATCGGTCACCCGTTCGTCTACCCGCGCAACGACCTCGGTTACGTGGAGAACTTCCTCCGCATGACCTTCTCGGTCCCCGCGCAGGAGTACGAGCCCGACCCGGTCGTGGTCTCGGCGCTGGAAAAGCTGCTGATCCTGCACGCGGACCACGAGCAGAACTGCTCGACCTCCACGGTGCGGCTGGTCGGCTCCTCGCAGGCGAACATGTTCGCCTCGATCTCCGCCGGCATCAGTGCCCTGTGGGGCCCGCTGCACGGCGGCGCCAACCAGTCGGTCCTGGAGATGCTCGAGGGCATCCAGGCCAACGGCGGCGATGTCGACTCCTTCATCCGCAAGGTGAAGAACAAGGAGGACGGCGTCCGCCTGATGGGCTTCGGCCACCGGGTCTACAAGAGTTTCGACCCGCGCGCGAAGATCATCAAGGCCGCGGCGCACGACGTCCTCTCCGCGCTCGGCAAGTCCGACGAACTGCTGGACATCGCGCTGAAGCTCGAGGAGCACGCGCTCTCCGACGACTATTTCGTCTCGCGCAACCTCTACCCGAACGTGGACTTCTACACGGGTCTCATCTACCGCGCCATGGGCTTCCCGACCGAGATGTTCACCGTGCTCTTCGCGCTCGGCCGGCTTCCCGGCTGGATCGCCCAGTGGCACGAGATGATCAAGGAGCCCGGGTCCCGCATCGGCCGCCCGCGCCAGATCTACACCGGCGAGGTCCTGCGCGACTTCGTTCCGGTCGAGGCCCGCTGAGCCCTCGCACCGTCCGGGCCGGGGTCGAAGCCCCGGGTCCCCGAACAGCGGAAAGCGCCCCGCTGCCGATCCCCCCACGGGTCGGCGGGCGGGGCGCTTCCCATATCCCCGACAGCGGATTCCCCCCACGGGATCCGGCCGGGCGTCTGTGGGTGGCAGAAGCTCCTCACGCGGTGCCGGGGTACGTACGCACGGGAGGGCCGCTCAAAGCTCCCCGGGCACGTGCCCCGGCCAAACGCTTGCCTGGGACGTCCCCCAAGACATCCCATGAACGTCCCCCAAGACGTTCTCGGCATCGACCATTCAGACCCGCGAGGAGCACGAATGGTTACCCCTAAATATCTGTGATCTAGGTCTCGTTGTGAAGGTCTTGTGACCTGTTTGTAGTCACGAAAAGGAGCGCAGGCGCAGGCTGTTGAATACCACAAATACGGACGAAAAGGCCATCGCGAATCCCGCGATCATGGGGTTGAGCAGGCCTGATGCCGCCAGAGGCAGTGCGGCGACGTTGTAGCCAAAGGCCCAGTAAAGATTGCCTTTGATCGTGGCCAGTGTCCGCCTTGCGAGACGGATCGCGTCCCCGGCCACCCGCAGATCCCCCCTCACCAGGGTGAGGTCTCCCGCCTCGATCGCCGCGTCCGTGCCCGTTCCCATCGCGAGGCCCAGGTCGGCGGTGGCCAGCGCGGCTGCGTCGTTCACGCCGTCGCCGACCATCGCGACCGCGCGGCCCTCGGCGCGAAGCCGTTCGACGACCTTCACCTTCTCCTCGGGCGTGACCTCGGCGTACACCTCGTCCACACCGATCTCCGCGGCGACCGCTTCCGCCACCGCCCTGCTGTCGCCGGTCAGCAGCACGGGAGCAAGCCCCAGCGCCCGCAGCTCCCGCACGGCCTGTGCGCTGGTGCCCTTGACCGCGTCGGCGACGGTCAGGACGCCGAGGGCCTTGCCGTCCCGCGCCGCGTACACGGCCGTACAGCCGCTCGCGCGGGCCGCGGCCTCCACGAGCCCGTCAGGCAGCTCGACGCCCGCGCCCTCGAGCAGCCGCGCCCGCCCCACCAGCACCTGCCGGCCCTCGACGACTCCCCGCACGCCGAGGCCGGGCACGTTCACGAACTCCTCGACGGCAGGCAGCGGGCCTCCCGTGCGGACCGCCGCGCCGTCGGCGATCGCACGAGCGACGGGGTGCTCCGAGGCGTGCTCCAGTGCGCCCGCGAAACGCAGCAGTTCCTGCGCGTCGGCGGTTTCGGCGGGGTGCACGCCCTGAAGAGTCATCCGGCCCGTGGTGACGGTTCCCGTCTTGTCCAGGACGACGGTGTCCACCCTCCGCGTGGACTCCAGTACCTCCGGCCCCTTGATCAGGATGCCGAGCTGCGCTCCCCGCCCCGTGCCGACCATCAGTGCGGTCGGAGTCGCCAGACCGAGCGCGCAGGGGCAGGCGATGATCAGTACGGCGACGGCGGCGGTGAAGGCGGCGGACGTGTCACCCGTCGCCGCCAGCCATGCGCCGAGCGTGCCTACTGCGATCAGCAGCACCACCGGCACGAAGACGGCGGAGATCCGGTCGGCCAGCCGCTGGACCTGCGCCTTGCCGTTCTGGGCGTCCTCCACCAACTTCGCCATCCTGGCCAGCCCGGTGTCCGCGCCGACGCGTGTGGCCTCGACGACGAGGCGGCCGGCGGTGTTCAGGGTGGCACCGGTGACGGCGTCGCCCGGGGCGACGTCCACCGGAACGGACTCGCCGGTGAGCATCGAGGCGTCGACGGCCGAGGTGCCCCCGACGACGCTCCCGTCGGTGGCGATCTTCTCCCCGGGCCGTACGACGAAGCGGTCGCCGACGGCGAGGCGGTCGACCGGGATGCGCACCTCGGAGCCGCCCCTCAGGACCGCGACGTCCTTCGCGCCCAGGTCCATGAGCGCCCTCAGGGCCGCGCCCGCGCGCCGCTTGGAGAGTGCTTCGAGCCGGCGTCCGAGCAGGAGGAACGTGGTCACCCCGGCGGCGACCTCGAGATAGATCGTCGACGAGCCGTCGGTGCGGCTGACGGTGAGGTCGAAGCCGTGGCGCATGTCCGGCATGCCGGCGTTGCCGAAGAACAGCGCCCACAGGGACCAGCCGAAGGCGGCCAGTGTGCCGGTGGAGACCAGCGTGTCCATCGTCGCCGCGCCGTGCCGCAGATTGGTCCAGGCGGCACGGTGGAAGGGCAGGGCGCCCCAGACGACGACCGGGGCGGCGAGTGTCAGCGAGAGCCACTGCCAGTTGTCGAACTGCAGCGGCCCGATCATCGACATGAGGACGACCGGTGCCGACAGCAGCGCGGAGACGACGAGCCGCTGTCGCAGGGCACCGCCGTCCCGTCCGGTGTCCGCGGCGGCCGTGCCGTCCGAGGGCTCTTCGGGATGGGTGTCCGGCGTGGGGGCGGCCGGTGGCGGCTCCTCGGCCGTGTAGCCGGTCTTCATCACCGTCGCGATCAGATCGGCGATTTCCGTCCCTGCCGGGCAGGAGATGTGCGCCTTCTCGGTCGCGTAGTTGACCGTGGCGCTGACGCCGTCCATGCGGTTCAGCTTCTTCTCGACGCGGGCGGCGCAGGAAGCGCAGGTCATCCCGCCGATGGTGAGCTCTACCTCGGATGTTTCCACGTTCGGGACTCCACGCAGCTGGGCCGGGCCGTACCCCACCAGTATCCGGCGGTGGGGCTACGGCCAGGGCCAGGGGTGCGGGCCGGTGGGCCGGGGCGCGCGGCGCTCAGGCCTTTCCGGCCAGCTCGTAGCCGGCCTCGTCGACGGCCTCCCGCACGGCGGCCTCGTCCAGCGGGGCATCCGAGACCACGGTGACCTGCCCCGTCGCGGCGACGGCCGTCACAGAGGTGACGCCGGGAAGCTCGGAGATCTCGCTGCTGACAGCGCCCTCGCAGTGGCCGCAGGTCATGCCGCTGACCTGGTAGACGGCGGTGACGCCGAGGGTCTGCACGTCCGCGGCGGCGTCGTGGCAGGAGCCGGTGGACGAGCAGCATGAGGCGGTCGCCCCGGTGGCCTCGGTCTCGATGCCTGTCTTCGTCTCCACGGTCATGGCCTTCTCCTCTTCGGGGCTTCGAGCGCGTACGCCCTCGATCGGGCATGGTGCGCCCAGGGGTAGCGGCGGCTGCCCGCGACCCTCTGTCGGGACCACTATACCCCTAGGGGGTACCTGTTTGATTCCGCATCGCCGAGGAGCGGCGACAGGTACCGGGGCGGTGTGTTCGCGGCCTCCGGCTGTGCTGCTCCCGCACGGGAAACGGCTTCCAGTTCGGCCTCGGGGCGCGCCGGTCGTCCTGATGGACGCCAGGGTGGTACTCGGCCTGCTCGCCGCCTCGCCTGGACGGCGCCGCGCGAGACAAGGTCGGGTCCGGCGTCACGCCGAGCGGCGCGGCGGCGGCCCTCCGCGGCTGCCGCTCGGCGAGGCGGCCACACGGCACGACGCGGAGGTCACTCCGCACGGCGCGGCGCGGCGGCGACACGGTACGGCGGCCCTCCGCGGCTGCCGGTGCGGGCCGCCCCCTCGCCTCGCTCTGTGCCTCACTCCCTACGGCCTCTGTTCCCTGGCCGGTTGGCCACCCACACGCGGATCGTGTCCGCGTACCAGAACGGCTTGCCGGCCTCCACATGGTCGGGCGGAGGCAGAAGACCGTGCTTGCGGTAGGAGCGGACGGTGTCCGGCTGGACCTTGATGTGCGCGGCGATGTCTTTGTACGACCAGAGCCTGCTGTCCGTCATGAGCGTGGTACCTCCCTGCGCGCGCAGCAGACGCGGTCGGTATGCCGTCGGGGGAGCTGTCGCGCGGACGCTGGCGATCACTGAGCCTGTGCCCGTTGAACGACAGGGACCGGTGTCAGGGGCCCGCCTGTTGATCGTCTGTGACGGAAGATCCGCGTAATGGAGACATGCGTGATGAGAGGCGGACATCGGTGACGGATCTGCTGCGGTGCGTCAGACGCCGCAGGAGCGCAGGAAGTTACGGGTGCGTTCGGCGATCGGAAGCGGTTTGTCCGCAGGGCAGGGATACATGTCCTGCTCGACGATGGCGAAGAGCTCGACCCCCAGCGACTGGGCGGCGCTGAGCACCGGTTCGAGAGCGGGCACCCCGGCCGGCGGCTCGCACATCACTCCGCGCCCCACGGCCGGTCCGAACGGCACCTCCTCGGACACCACTTGGGCCAGGATCTCCGGGTCGACCTGCTTGAGGTGGAGGTAGCCGATCCGCTCCCCGTAGGTCTCGATCAGCTTGACGCTGTCGCCGCCGCAGTATGCGTAGTGACCGGTGTCCAGGCAGAGGGACACCAGATCCCGGTCGGTGGCGTCGAGGAAGCGGGTGACGTTCTCCTCGGTGTCGATGTGGGTGTCCGCGTGCGGATGGACGACGATCTCCAGGCCGTAGCGCTCCCGCACTTCGTGGCCCAGTCGTTCGGTCTGAGCCGTGAGGTCACGCCACTGCGCCGGGGTCAGCGTGCGGTCCTCGAGCACCGTCCCCGTCTTGTCGTCGCGCCAGAAAGAGGGGATCACCACCAGGTGCGAGGCGCCCATCGCCTGGGTGAGCGCTGCGATGTCGGAGACATGGGCCCAGGTCTCGTCCCACACGGCCGGTCCGCGGTGCAGGCCGGTGAAGACGGTGCCGGCCGAGACCTTGAGACCGCGCCGCATGGTCTCCTCCGCCAGCCGGGCGGGGTCGGTCGGCAGATAGCCGTACGGGCCGAGCTCGATCCACTCGTAACCGGCGTGCGCGACCTCGTCGAGGAAGCGCTGCCAGGGGATCTGACGGGAATCGTCGGGAAACCACACCCCCCAGGAGTCGGGGGCCGAGCCGACCCGGATGCGGTTCAGGGCGGGTACGGATGAGGTCATGCCGGTCAGCTTTCCGGCCGCCCGAGAAAGGTGTCAAGACTTGGTCCGAATGTAAGGACAAAATGTTGACAGGGTTCGCAGGGGAGGGCTAGACCTGATGTCGGCCGGCACCGGCGGTTCGAACCGAAGGGACGCGCATGCCTCAGCCGTATGACGTGATCACGATGGGGCGGATCGGGGTCGACCTCTATCCGCTGCGTACCGGGGTTCCCTTGGCGCAGGTCGACACGTTCGGAAAGTTCCTCGGCGGCTCGGCGACGAATGTCGCGGTCGCCGCGGCGAGGCTGGGCCGACGGACCGCGGTGATCACCCGTACCGGGCAGGACGCCTTCGGCGACTATCTCCACCAGGCGCTCGGGGAGTTCGGTGTCGACGACCGGTGGGTCACGCCCGTCGCCGCGTATCCGACGCCGGTCACCTTCTGCGAGATCTTCCCGCCGGACGACTTCCCCCTCTACTTCTACCGGCAGCCGAAGGCGCCCGATCTGGAGATCCGCGACAGCGAACTGGACCTGGCGCAGATCCGTGACGCCCGGGTCTTCTGGATGACCGGCACCGGACTGTGCGCCGAGCCGAGCCGGTCGGCGACCCTCGCGGCGCTGGCGCACCGGGCGGGAGGATCGGGCATCACCGTGTTCGACCTGGACTGGCGGCCGATGTTCTGGTCCGACCCGCAGGAGGCGCGGGCGTACTACGCCCAGGCGTTGACCCATGCGACGGTCGCCGTGGGCAACCTGGAGGAGTGCGAGGTCGCCACCGGCGAGCGCGAGCCGCACGCCGCCGCACGGGCGCTGCTGGCATCCGGCGTCGAGCTCGCCGTCGTCAAGCAGGGGCCCAAGGGAGTGCTCGCCCTGCACCGCGACGGCACACAGGCCGAGGTCCTGCCCGTCCCGGTCGATGTCGTCAACGGGCTGGGGGCGGGGGATGCGTTCGGCGGTGCCCTGTGCCACGGGCTGCTGGCCGCATGGGAGTTGGAGCACACGATGCGGTACGCCAACGCGGCGGGCGCGATCGTGGCATCACGCCTCGCGTGCTCGACGGCGATGCCGTACGAGGAGGAGGTCGAGGCCGTCCTGGCCGGCGCCCCACCCCCACCGGACCCGAGCGCCCCCGACCGGGCCGCCGCCCCTGCGCAGGCCACCGCCCGGTCCGCCGACCCCGACCCGGCCGCCGTTCGGGGCGGCGCAGCACCGGGGCGGCCCGATCTCCGTGCCGACCCCGACCCGGCCCGCCCCGACCAGGAGCGGCCCGAGAGCGGCGGGCGCGGGGAGGGGCCGTGAGCCGGGTCGACATCGGCGAGCTCGTCGGGATCCGCGCGCGGCACCCGGAGGCGGTCGCCGAGGCCGCTGTCCGCAGGCGCCGGCGGCAGGGGCTCGTCGGGGACAGAGGACGGCTGATGATCGTGGCCGCCGACCACCCCGCCCGCGGCGCCCTCGCAGTCGGCGAGCGCCGCCTCGCCATGGCCAACCGCCTCGACCTGCTGGAGCGGCTCTGCCTCGCGCTGTCCCGCCCCGGTGTCGACGGCGTGCTCGCCACCGCCGACATCCTCGACGACCTGCTGCTCCTCGGGGCCCTCGACGGCAAGGTCGTCATGGGCTCGATGAACAGGGGAGGCCTCGCGGGCGCCGCGTTCGAGCTCGACGACCGGTTCACCGGTCACCGGGCCCGCGACCTCGACCGGCTGGGTTTCGACGCGGGCAAGCTGCTCCTCCGTATCGACTACGACGACCCGGCCTCCCTCGGCACCCTCGATGCCGCCGCCCGGGCCGTCGACGAGATGGCCGAGCGTCAGCTTCCCGTTTTCATAGAGCCGTTCATCTGTCACCGGATCGACGGCCGGCTCCGCAACGATCTCAGCGCCGAAGCCGTGACCCGTTCCATCGCCATCGCCTCCGGGCTGGCCGGCACATCGGCGTACACCTGGCTGAAGGTGCCCGTCACCGAGGACCCCGACGACATGGGGGCGGTACTGGAGACCTCCACCCTCCCCGCGGTGCTGCTCGGCGGCGACATAGGCAAGGACCAGGACGACGCGTACGAGAAATGGCGCGGAGCGCTGCAACTGCCCACGGTCCAGGGTCTGGTGGTGGGCCGCTCACTGCTCTATCCGGTCGACGGCGACGTGGCGGGCGCGGTCGATACGGCCGTAGGACTGCTGTAGGGGGTACGGAGAGCACATGGACGATCAGCACATGGACGGCCAGGACATGTACGGCCGGGACTTGGCCGACCAGGACATGGACGACAACAGCAAGCCGGGCGGTCTCCACCTCCGGGCGGGCAGCACGGCCGACGGCCCGTACGCCCTGAGCATCAGCCCTGAGCAGGCCGGCTGGGGCTACTCCTCCCTGCGCGTGCTCGAGCTCGAGCCGGGCGGAGCGCAGCTGCTCACCGCCGGCGACAGCGAGTGGATCGTGCTGCCCCTCAGCGGCGGTTGCACCGTGCACACACAAGGCGAGATCTTTGAACTGCAGGGGCGGGAAAGCGTGTTCGGCGGAGTGAGCGACTTCGCCTATGTACCGCGCAACGCCCATGCCCAGATCGCCTCCGGCGCGGGAGGCCGCTTCGCCCTGGCAGGAGCGAGGTGCGAGCGCCCACTCCCCGCTCGCTACGGCCCCGCGCCGGAGGTACCCGTCGAGTCCCGCGGCAGCGGCAGCCAGGCCCGCGAGGTCCACAACTTCGCCGCTGCGGGCTCCTTCGACTGCGACCGCCTGATCGCCGTCGAGGTGCTCACCCCCGGCGGCAACTGGTCCTCCTACCCTCCGCACAAGCACGACGAGCACCGACCCGGCGAGGAGAGCGAGCTCGAGGAGATCTACTACTTCGAGATCGAGGGCGGCGGCCTCGGCTACCAGCGCATCTCCCCGTCCCGCCCCGGCGGCTCCGACCTCCTCACCGAGGTCCGCACCGGCGACGCCGTCCTCGTCCCCGACGGCTGGCACGGTCCCTCCATCGCCGAGCCCGGCCACACCATGTACTACCTCAACGTGATGGCGGGCCCCGGAGCCGAGCGCGAGTGGCTCATCCGCTTCCACCCCGACCACACGGAGGGCTACCGGTGACCACCCCACACCCCGCCACCCCCGGCCCGACCGCTCCCCGCCCGACCACCCGGCGGCTGACCACCGCCCAGGCCCTGGTCGCCTTCCTCGCCCGCCAGTACACCGAGCGCGACGGCCGCCGCCACCGTCTGATCGACGCCACCTGGGGCATCTTCGGGCACGGCAACGTCGCGGGCGTCGGACAGGCGCTCCTCGAATCGTCCGGGGACATGCCGTACCTCCAGGGCCGCAACGAACAGGCGATGGTCCACGCGGCCGTCGGCCACGCCCGCCAGTCCCGGCGGCTGACTGCCCAGGCCGTCACCACGTCCATCGGCCCCGGCGCCACCAACCTCGTCACCGGCGCCGCCCTCGCCACGATCAACCATCTCCCCGTCCTGCTGCTCCCCGGCGACATCTTCGCCACCCGGCCCGCCGACCCCGTCCTCCAGCAGCTCGAAGTGCCCTACGCGGGCGATGTGTCGGTGAACGACTGCCTGCGCCCCGTCTCCCGCTACTTCGACCGGGTCACCCGCCCCGAGGCGCTGATCCCGGCCGCGCTCCAGGCCATGCGGGTTCTCGCCGACCCCGCGCAGACCGGCGCGGTCACGCTCGCGCTGCCGCAGGACGTGCAGGCGGAGGCGTACGACTGGCCGGAGGAGTTCTTCGCCGAGCGGATCTGGCGGGTGGCCCGCCCGCGGCCCGACGCCGAGGCGCTGGCGCAGGCGGCCGGGGCACTGCGTGCCGCCCGCCGCCCGCTGCTCGTCGCAGGCGGCGGCATCCACCACTCCGAGGCGGAGGAGGCGCTGCGGGCGTTCGCCGACGCGACCGGCATCCCGGTGGCCTCGACCCAGGCCGGGAAGGGCTCGCTGCCGTACGACCACCCGTGCGATGTCGGGGGCATCGGGCACACCGGCACCGCCACGGCCGACGACCTCGCCCGCACC
Organism: Streptomyces sp. NPDC027962; assembly: GCF_055566095.1. Taxonomy (NCBI): domain Bacteria; kingdom Bacillati; phylum Actinomycetota; class Actinomycetes; order Kitasatosporales; family Streptomycetaceae; genus Streptomyces; species Streptomyces sp. NPDC027962. The sequence goes on along the minus strand of NZ_JBVHTA010000038.1, from coordinate 62,089 downwards.
GCGGACCTGGTCATCGGTGTCGGCACCCGCTGGTCCGACTTCACCACCGCCTCCTCGACCCTCTTCCCGTCCGAGGCGGTCCGCTTCGTCAACATCAACGTCACGTCCTTCGACGCCCACAAAATGGCCGGTCTCGGGATCGTCGGCGACGCCCGCGCCGCGCTCGAAGAGCTGACGGCTGCGCTCGGGGGACATCGCGTCGACGCGGCGTACACAGCGGAGTACGGTTCGGCCAAGGCGGCCTGGGAGGAGCGGGTGACCGGTGCGTTCAGTGCGCCGGATCCCGACGCAAGCCCCACCCAGGCGCAGGTCCTCGGCGCCCTCGACGCCCTGGTGACCGGGGACGACATCCTCGTCAACGCCGCCGGTTCGCTCCCCGGCGACCTGCACAAACTGTGGCGCGCCCGCTCCGCCGACCAGTACCACGTGGAGTACGGCTACTCCTGCATGGGCTACGAGATCCCGGCCGCGATCGGCGTCGCGATGGCGGCCCCCGGCCGCCCGGTGTGGGCGCTCGTCGGCGACGGCACGTACCTGATGAATCCCACCGAGATCGTCACCGCGGTCCAGGAGGGCGTCCCGATCCGGATGGTGATCCTTCAGAACCACGGGTACGCCTCCATCGGCGGCCTGTCCGAGTCGGTGGGCTCGGAGCGCTACGGCACCGCCTACCGGCACAGGGCCGCCGACCGTACCTTCACCGGGGCGCCGCTGCCCGTGGACCTCGCGGCCAACGCCGAGTCCCTCGGGATGCGGGTGATCCGCGCCCGCAGCGTGCGTGACCTGCGCGAAGCTCTGGCCGAGGCGCGCGCGGCCGACGTGCCCACATGTGTCTACGTCGAGACCGAAACGCCAGACACTGTGTCGGGCCCGCCGGCGGCGCAGGCGTGGTGGGATGTTCCAGTGGCCGAGACCGCGACTCGCCCGTCGGCGGTCAAGGCCCGGGAGGAGTACGACCGGCAGGCCGCCGCCCGACGCCGCCATCTCTGAAGGAGCATTTCGTCATGACGAAGACCGTCAACCACTGGATCGGTGGCAAGACCGTCGAGGGTGCGTCGGGCAACTGGGGCCCGGTCACGGACCCGGCGACGGGAGCCGTCACCACGCGTGTCGCCCTGGCCTCCGTCGGCGAGGTCGACGCGGCCGTGGCCGCGGCGCGGGAGGCGTACGCGACGTGGGGCACCTCGTCCCTGGCGCAGCGCACCGCGGTCCTCTTCCGCTACCGCGCCCTGCTGGACGCCCGCCGTGACGACATCGCGGCCCTGATCACCGCCGAGCACGGCAAGGTGCACTCCGACGCGCTCGGCGAGGTCGCCCGCGGTCTGGAGATCGTCGAGCTCGCCTGCGGCATCACCACCCAGCTCAAGGGCGAGCTGTCGACCCAGGTCTCCAACCGGGTCGACGTCGCCACGATCCGCCAGCCGCTGGGCGTGGTCGCCGGCATCACGCCGTTCAACTTCCCGGCGATGGTGCCGATGTGGATGTTCCCGCTGGCCGTCGCCTGCGGAAACACCTTCATCCTCAAGCCGAGCGAGAAGGACCCGTCGGCCGCGAACCTCCTGGCGGAGATGGCCTCCGAGGCCGGTCTGCCCGATGGTGTGCTGAATGTGGTGCACGGCGACAAGGTGGCCGTCGACGCGCTGCTCGGGCACCCGGACGTCTCCGCCGTCTCCTTCGTCGGCTCCACCCCGATCGCCCGCTACATCCACACGACCGCCTCCGCCAACGGCAAGCGCGTCCAGGCGCTCGGCGGCGCGAAGAACCACATGCTGGTGCTGCCCGACGCCGACCTCGACGCGGCCGCCGACGCGGCGGTCTCCGCGGCGTACGGCTCGGCCGGTGAGCGCTGCATGGCGATCTCCGCGGTCGTCGCGGTCGGCGCGGTCGGCGACGAGCTCGTGGACAAGATCCGCGAGCGCGCCGAGAAGATCAAGATCGGTCCGGGCAACGACCCGACGTCCGAGATGGGTCCGCTGATCACCGCCGCCCACCGCGACAAGGTCGCCTCGTACGTCAAGGGCGCCGCCGCCCAGGGCGCGGACGTGGTCCTCGACGGGACCGGGTACACGGTCGACGGCTTCGAGGACGGCCACTGGATCGGCCTCTCCCTCCTCGACAAGGTCTCCACCGACTCCGACGCCTACCGCGACGAGATCTTCGGCCCCGTGCTGTGCGTGCTGCGCGCGGAGACGTACGAGGACGGCGTGGCACTGATCAACGCGTCGCCGTTCGGCAACGGCACGGCGATCTTCACCCGCGACGGCGGCGCGGCCCGCCGCTTTCAGCTGGAGATTGAGGCCGGCATGGTCGGTGTGAACGTGCCGATCCCGGTGCCGGTGGGCTACCACTCCTTCGGTGGCTGGAAGGACTCGCTCTTCGGTGACCACCACATCTACGGCAACGACGGCGTGCACTTCTACACGCGCGGCAAGGTCGTCACCACCCGCTGGCCCGACCCGGCGGACGCCCCCGCCGGCGTGGACCTGGGCTTCCCCCGCAACCACTGACGCACCGCACGAGTCAGTGACGCACCGCGCGAAGCACTGAAGCACCGCACGCCGCAGCGGCCCGCACGGAGAATCCCGTACGGGCCGCTGCGGCGTTCAGTGCCGGGCGCGTGGTGTGCCGGGGCGTCAGAACAGGGAGTGCAGCAGCTTGTTCGGGGAGCCGTAGCGCGGGTCCACGACCTTGCCGCTGGTCGCATTGTTCACCACGGCGTCCCGCACCTGGGCCGGGGTGGCCGTCGGGTGGTCGGCCAGGTAGAGCGCCGCAACACCCGCGGTGTGCGGGGTCGCCATCGACGTCCCCGAGATGGTGTTGGTGGCGGTGTCGCCGTCCTTCCAGGCCGACGTGATGTCCACACCGGGGGCGAACAGGTCCAGGCAGGTACCGAAGTTGGAGAACGACGCCCGGCGGTCGGAGCTGTCCGTCGCGCCGACCGTGATCGCTTCGGGGACGCGGGCGGGTGAGTAGTTGCACGCGTTCGCGGGCAGCCCGAGGATCGGCAGACCGTTGCCCGCCGCGATGGCGTAGCTGACTCCCGACGCGACGGACTTCTTCACCGCGTTGTCGAGGGACGTGTTGGCCGAGCCGCCGAGACTCATGTTGGCGACGGCCGGCTTCTTGGCGTTGGCGGTCACCCAGTCGACTCCCGCGATGACTCCGGCAGTCGTACCGGAGCCCGCGCAGTCCAGGACGCGTACGGCGACGAGGTTGACGCCCTTGGCGACGCCGTAGTTCTTGCCGCCGACCGTGCCGGCGACATGGGTGCCGTGGCCCTGGCAGTCCTGACCGTTCCGGCCGTCACCCACCGTGTCCGTGCCGACGCTCGCGCGCCCGCCGAACTCGCTGTGCGAGGTGCGGATCCCGGTGTCGATGACGTACGCGTTCACGTTCGAGGCGGACGTGTTGTAGGTGTACGTCTTCGACAGCGGCAGGTTGCGCTGGTCGATCCGGTCGAGGCCCCAGGTGGTATTGGACTGGGTGTCGTTCAGCCGGACCGTGGCGTTCTGTTCGACGTACGCGACCCGTGGGTCGGCCGCGAGCGCCTTGGCTCTGGCAGCCGACATCGAGGCGGAGAAGCCCGCGAGGACGCTGCGGTAGGTGTGCTTCGGTGCGACGCCGAGATCGGCGGCGCGAGTCGTGCCGTCCTTGAGGACGACGATCCAGCTGTCGGGGATGGCAGTTGCAGTGGGAGCGAGACGAAGATCGCCGACGATCGCGCTGTGCGCGGTGGGGGAAACGGCGAACTGGAGACCGGTCGCGGCGGCGACTGCTGATATCAGCGCGCCGGCGCGACGGGCAGTGGCTCTCATCTCGTGCACCTGACCTTTCATTGACCGGTTACGGACAAGTACGGGCGTGCATGGTGCCAGGATGTGAGGTTGCGAGAACCAGAGGCCCGTGCTGTGACCTGCGCCACAAAGTCGCGACTGGCCAGTAAGCCCCTTGCGCCGCAAGTGATATGACGGCACATCAGTAAGTGCGGATCTTGTGTGCCACTGGCGTGCGTCCGTAATGTCAGGACCTGCGCCGCGTACCGCGTCTGGTGTACGAGGGCCCTGCCGCGTACTCCTCGAGGAGGCTCATCGGTTCCGCCTTGCGGCAGCCGAGACCGGGGGGTCCGTCCGTTTAGGGTTCCATCATGCAGATCCGACTTCCCCGGCCGCGGAGCCGATGGCTCGCCGGCGTCGCGGCCTTCGCCGTCCTTGCCGGCGCCGGCACGTGGACCGCCGTCGCCGACGACGACGCACCCGCCGTGCACCGCGAGGACCGGGTGCAGAACGTGCCCGGGGCGAAGATCGACACCTCCTACTTCACCAGCGGCGGCGAAGGGCGCAGACCAGCCGTCCTGATCGGTCACGGCTTCGGCGGCAGCAAGAACGACGTCCGCGCGCAGGCCGAGCAGCTTGCCCGTGAGGGCTATGCCGTGCTCACCTGGTCCGCCCGCGGCTTCGGCCGGTCCACCGGGCAGATCGGGCTCAACGACCCCGACCACGAGGTCAAGGACGTCTCCCGGCTGATCGACTGGCTGGCGAAGCAGCCGGAGGTCGAGCTGGACGCGGACGGAGATCCGCGCGTCGGCATGACCGGTTCGTCGTACGGCGGCGCGATCTCCCTGCTGGGCGCGGCTTACGACCAGCGGGTCGACGCGATCGCGCCGCAGATCACCTACTGGAACCTCGCCGACGCCCTCTTCCCCGACGGCGTCTTCAAGAAGCTGTGGGCCGGAATCTTCTTCTCGACCGGTTCGGCGGCCTCGTTGGTCACGGCACCGGGCGGCCGGCAGCCTCCCGACGCCCCCGCGGAGCCGCCCGCGGGCGAGGCCCCGGCCGGTCAGGACCGCGCCGACGCCGCAGGCTCCGACGCCGGGCGCGCTTCCCGCGGTGAAGCCGACTCCGCCGCCGGCGAGCCGGCACCCGCGAACCCCACCGGCTGCGGCCCGTTCCAGCCGACGCTGTGCGCCATGTACGAGCGTGTCGCCGTGGCCGGCAAGCCCGATGCCGAGTCCCGTGAGCTCCTCGAGAGCCGCAGCCCCTCCGCGGTCGGCGACCGCATCAAGGCGCCCGCGCTCATCGTGCAGGGCCAGTCCGACTCGCTCTTCCCCCTCTCGCACGCGGACGCCATGGCGAAGGCGATCAGCGCCAACGGGGCACCCGTCGCCGTCGACTGGATCGCCGGAGGCCACGACGGGGGCGACCGGGAGAGCGGCCGTGTCGAGGGCCGCATCGGCGACTGGTTCGACCGCTACCTGAAGCAGGACAAGGACGCCGGCACCGGCCCCGCCTTCCGCGTCAGCCGCACCGGCGGCGTCGACTCCACCGACGGCCAGGCACTGCTGCGCGGCGCGACCGGCGACAGCTACCCCGGCCTCACCGACGGCACCCGGCAGATCCCGCTGGCGGGCCGCGAACAGCGCTTCGCCAACCCGGCGGGCGCCACCCCGCCCGCCATCTCGGCCGTCCCCGGCCTCAGCGGTGGCGCGGGCGCCCTCTCCTCGCTCGGTGTCGGCCTGTCCCTCGACTTCCCCGGACAGTTCGCGAGCTTCCAGTCCGAGCCGCTCGGCACGTCCACCCGCATCACCGGCTCGCCCACCGTCAGGGTGAAGGCCGCCTCGGACGCCGGCGACGCGGTCCTCTTCGGCAAGGTGTACGACGTCGGCCCGGACGGCAGGCAGCAGGTGCTGCCCTCCCAGCTCGTCGCCCCCGTCCGGATCGAGGACGCGAAAGCCGGCAAGGAGGTCGAGCTGACCCTGCCCGCCGTGGACCACGAGGTCGACGCCGGGCACCGGCTTCGCCTCGTCCTCTCCGCGACCGACCTCGGCTACGCCTCGCCCGCCGAACCCGCCACCTACACGGTGAGCCTCGCAGGACAGCTCTCGGTGCCCACCGCACCCGCCGTGCGGACGCAGGCGACCGGCCTGCCCTGGTGGGTCTGGGCGCTGCCCGCCGCGGGCACTCTCGTGGCCGCCGCGCTGCTGTTCACCGCCCGCCGCCGCACGTTCGCACCGGCCCCCGACCCCGAGCTCGCCGACGTGCCGCTGGAGATCACCGACCTGACCAAGCGGTACGCCAAGTCCGCCGACCGGTACGCGGTGCGGGGCCTGTCCTTCCGTGTCGAGAAGGGCCAGGTGCTCGGCCTCCTCGGCCCCAACGGCGCCGGCAAGACGACCACCCTGCGCATGCTGATGGGGCTGATCCGGCCCGAAGAGGGCGAGATCCGGGTCTTCGGCCACGCGATCAGACCCGGCGCGCCCGTACTCTCCCGGGTCGGCGCCTTCGTCGAGGGTGCGGGCTTCCTGCCGCACCTGTCCGGTCGCGACAACCTGGAGCTGTACTGGAAGGCCACCGGACGCCCGGCGGCCGACGCGCACATCGAGGAGGCGCTGGAGATCGCCGGCCTCGGCGACGCGCTGGCCCGCGCGGTGCGCACGTACTCGCAGGGCATGCGGCAGCGGCTCGCCATCGCCCAGGCGATGCTCGGCCTGCCGGACCTGCTGATTCTCGACGAGCCGACCAACGGCCTCGACCCGCCGCAGATCCGCGAGATGCGGGACGTGATGATCCGTTACGCCGCCGGCGGCCGGACCGTCATCGTCTCCAGCCACCTCCTGTCCGAGGTCGAGCAGACCTGCACGCACCTGGTGGTGATGGACCGCGGCCGGCTCGTGCAGGCCGGGCCGGCCGCCGAGATCACCGGCGAAAGCGACACCCTGCTCGTCACCACCGACGGCGAGGTGCCGGAGCCCGTGGTCGAGAAGCTCGCCGCGCTGCCGGGCATCGGTTCCGCGGCCCGCACGGACGAGGGGCTGCTCGTCCGGCTCGACGGTGCGACCGCCACCGAGATGATCACCGAACTGGTGCGTCTGGACGTGCCCTTGACGGGCGTCGGCCCGCACCGCCGCCTGGAGGACGCGTTCCTCACCCTGATCGGAGGCTCCGCATGAGCGCGCCCGTCGAGACCCGACCGCCGAGGCCCGTGTCCGTCGGGTCCGCCCCCGGCTACCGGGCCCGGCACACGCTGCCGCTGCGGGTGGAGGCGGTGCGGCAGCTGAAGCGCCGCCGGACGCTGGTGATGGCCGGGGTGCTGGCCGCGCTGCCGCTCATCCTGATCGCCGCCTTCGCGATCGGGGGCACCCCCGACGGCCGGGACAACGGCCGGATCACCCTGATGGACACCGCCACGGCCTCCGGCGCGAACTTCGCGGCCACCTGCCTGTTCGTGTCGGCAGGCTTCCTGCTGGTGGTGCCGGTCGCCCTGTTCCACGGCGACACGGTCGCCTCCGAGGCCAACTGGTCGTCCCTGCGCTATCTGCTCGCCGCGCCCGTCCCGCGCACCAGGCTGCTGTGGTCCAAGCTGGCCGTGGCTCTCGGATTCAGCGCGGCGGCGATGATGCTGCTGCCGCTGGTCGGACTGGTGGCGGGGACGGTCGCGTACGGCTGGGGGCCGCTGAAGCTGCCGACCGGCGGGTCCCTGGCCGCGGGCGACACGCTGGCGCGGATCGGCCTCGTCGTCGCGTTCGTGTTCGTCTCCCAACTGGTGACGGCCGGGCTGGCGTTCTGGCTGTCGACCAAGACGGACGCGCCGCTGGGCGCGGTCGGCGGCGCGGTGGGACTGACGATCATCGGCAATGTGCTGGACGCGGTCACGGCTCTGGGCGGCTGGCGCGAAGCACTGCCCGCGCACTGGCAGTTCGCCTGGATCGACGCGCTGCAGCCGCAGCTGGAGTGGACCGGGATGCTCAAGGGGGCCGCCGTTTCCGTCACTTACGGGCTGGTGCTCTTCGCGCTCGCCTTCCGGAACTTCTCCCGCAAGGACATCGTCTCCTAGTCATTCGGCGCGGATCGGTGCGTAACGGACGTGCCGTTGCCGCATTGAGACGCTTCCGCAACTCCTCCGTCGGCTCCTTCCGGCCGCCTCGGACGTCACATTCACAAGTGACGACGACGCAAGGGGGAGCCCGATGGGGAGTCCGACGGGGAGTTCGACGCAGCTCCGCACAGGTATGGGGCCGAGGGCCGGCCGGGGGATCGTCGCGGCGGTTCTGGCCGGTGGCATGCTGCTGGCGGCGGGCTGCTCGGGCGCCCGGCACGAAAGCACGGCCGACCACTCCGGCGGGCGGAGGGCGGCCGACGGCGCACCCGCGCCCATCGCACCGGACGGAGGCAACGGCGTTCCGAGCAGCGGGGCCGACAGCGCCGAGCGGGAGGCGCAGGACGCCGCACCGCCCGCCGACTACCTGTCCACGTTCGCGCTGGACGTGGACACCGCCTCCTACGACTACACCCGCCGCCTGCTCAAAGAGGGCGGGACGCCCGAGCCGCATCAGGTGAGGCCGGAGGAGTTCATCAACAGCTTCCGCCAGGACTACCCGAAGCCCAAGGGCAACGGCTTCTCCGTGACGGTCGACGGCGCGCGGCCCGGCGGCGCCGCCGGCAGCGGCGACGGAGAGATCAAGGCGCCGGAAGGCGGCACCACGGGACCGGCAGGTGACACCACGGGATACGAGGGCGACAACTGGTCCCTCCTCCGCGTCGGGCTCTCCACCCGCCCCTCCGACCGCGACGGCGAACGGCCGCCCGCCGCCCTGACCTTCGTGATCGACATCTCCGGCTCCATGGCGGAGCCCGGCCGGCTCGACCTCGTCAAGCACTCGCTCGGAACCCTCACCGACCAACTGCGCGACGACGACTCGATCGCCGTGGTCACCTTCAGCGGCGAGGCGGAGACACGGCTCCCGATGACCCGGCTCGACGGCAACCGCGACCGGGTCCACTCCGTCGTCGACGACCTGGAGCCCACCGACTCCACCAACGTGGAGGCAGGCGTCACCACCGGCTACGACGAGGCCGTCAAGGGCAGCAGGAAGGGAGCCACCAACCGCGTGGTGCTGCTGTCCGACGCCCTCGCCAACACCGGTGAGACCGAGGCAGAGGCGATCCTCGAGCGGATCGGCGAAGCGCGCCGCGAGCACGGAATCACCCTGTTCGGCGTCGGGGTCGGCAGCGACTACGGCGACGACCTGATGGAACGCCTCGCCGACAAGGGCGACGGCCACACGACCTACGTGTCCACCAAGGACGAGGCACGCAAGGTCTTCGTCGACCAACTGCCCCGCCACGTCGAACTGCGCGCCCGGGACGCCAAGGCGCAGGTCGCGTTCGACCCGGGGACCGTCAAGCAGTTCAGGCTCATCGGCTACGAGAACCGCGAGGTCGCCGACGAGGACTTCCGCAACGACCGGGTCGACGGCGGCGAGGTCGGTCCCGGCCACACCGTCACCGCCCTCTACGCCGTGCGGCTGAGGGACGGCGCCGACGGCCATGTCGCGACGGCGACCGTCCGCTGGCTCGACCCCAAGACCAGGGCGCCGCACGAGGAGAGCGGCTCCGTGGAGACCGACGCGATCGACGGAGCCCTGTGGGACGGGTCGTCCGCGCGGCTGCAGATCACCGCGGTCGCCGCCTACTTCGCCGAGTCGCTGCGCGGCGGCGCCATGCCGGGTGCTCCCGGGCCCGGCGCGCTGAGGGACCGGGCGCGGAAGCTGGCGGAGTCGACGGAGGACAGCGCCGTACGCGAACTGGCCGAAGCGATCGGGCAGGCGAATCGGCGCGCCCGGGACTGAGCCCTGGAGCGCGCCCGCTCAAGAGACGCCACAGAGCGGGTCGCGGCCGGAGCGAGGGTGGTTCGAGGGCGGCCGGCAACCGGCCTCGAACCGGCCTCGAACCGCCTCACGCCGACCGAAAACACGGCGCGCCGCCCCTCCGGCCACGCCATCATGAACGGCATGGCCACCCTTCTGCTCGCCCTCGCCGTCGTGTCCACCGGTCTGTACGCGGGTTTCTTCGTGATCTTCCAGACCGGCATCATGCCCGCGCTCGCGCGCCTGTCCGACGACCAGTTCGTGCCCGCCATGGCCCGTATCAACGAGAGGGTGCCGCGCGGCACCTTCATGCTGGCCTTCCTGGGGAGCGTCGGCTTTCCCGTTGCCGCCCTCTTCGTCCCGGTCGACGGTCGCACGGAAACCGACCGCTGGCTGGTCATCGCCGCACTGGTCTGCGCGATCGTCGGCCATCTCATCACCAGCGCCGGCAACGTCCCGCTGAACAACGCCCTCGCATCGGCGGAGAGTTCCGGCCGGGCACCCGCCCGGGAGACCCGTGCCGCCTTCGAGGTCAAGTGGAACGCCTTCCACCTGGTCCGCACGCTCTTCGCCCTCGCCGCCTTCGTCCTCCTCGTCTGCGCGGCGACCCCGTGAGGTGACTGGGCGGAAGAGACGACTCTCATGGTCCGTCCTTCTCGACCCCGCGTTCCTGCGGCTGCGGTCGGGTGCCACCGCGTCGGGGCTCGCCACCTGGGGCCCTGCCGTTCGTCCTCGGTCTCGCCGTGCCCGACCGCTCGCTCACTCCGAGCGTGCGCGGGCTGCTGCTCGCAGCCCGCTGACGCGGTCGATGCGCCCCGAGGGCTCTGACCCTCAGAAGCTGCCCGGTGTCGCGTCCAGGCGGAGGAACGGGACGGACTCGCCCACCCGGCGGTAGTCGGCCTCGGTGCCGTCGACCTCGTATCCCATGAATCGGCACAGCCGGCGCGCGGCGAGCGGATGCCGGGTCGCGTAGCGGGCCATGAGACGGCCGCCGTCGTCAGGTGTGATCGGGTACGCGGTCACCGGGTAGTAGCGGCGGCCTACCTGGATGGTGGCCTGCGGCGTGTGGAGAAGGTTGCGGTACCACTGGGCCTGCGGCCCGAAGCCCGAGGCCACCGACCATGATCCGCCCGCCGGGTCGCGTTCCACGACCTCGATGACCGTCTTGCGGGTCAGCCCGGTCGTCCGGCCCGTGTGGATCAGCAGCAGCAGGCGCCGGCCGAACAGTGGCCCGAGGCCGACCCGGTACAGGTGGATCGGCAGCCGGGCCACGAATCGCTTCCAGCCGCTGGGGAGCGGGGGCCGCTGGGGCGCGGTGTGCGGAGAAGTCACGGGCCTGCCTCTCGTGAGCGGGAGTGGGCGGGTGGGGGTGCGGCGTGGTGCTTCGAATCGGGGTGAAAAGGATCCCCCAGGGGTCGGCTTCGATTCGGTAACGGGGGCGGATCCGGACGATTTGACTGTGCAATCTTTGCATAGTCTAAACATGGTGCGACGTCGGCGGAGGCGGCGGAGCCGCCACTCTCCGCCCCTGCGGCTGCCGCGCAGCCGTGCCGTCGGCCGAGACTGTCCTGCCGTCCCGAGCAACCGCCGGAGTCCGACTTGGCCGAGGAGACACCGCCGCGCTCCAGACTGCTCTCCGCGCTTCCCTTCGTGGTGATGGGGGCGGTCGCGGTCGTCGACGTGACGGCCGGATCGAGTGTGGGCTTCCTGGCGCTCGTCTCCCTCGGCCCGGCCTTCGCCGGCCTGGTGGGCGGCTGGCGGCGTACGACGCTGATCGGTGTCCTGTCGCTGCTGTTCTGCCTGGGCCTCGGGCACTACGACGGACTGATCGGCGAACGCCGCTGGTACTCGGCCATGGCCTCGGTTGCCGGCGTGACCGGGGCCGGCGTGGCGGCGGCCGTGATGCGGCAGCGCCGAGAGGCCGAGCTCGCCAGCATGCGCTCGATCGCGGAGGTCGCGCAGCGCGTGCTGCTGCGACCGGTGCCGCGCACGGCGGGCCATCTGCGGGTGGCGGTCTCGTACACCTCGGCGGTCGCAGAGGCACGCATCGGCGGCGACCTCTACGAGGTGGTGATCTCGCCGGGCGGCGTCCGGGTCATCGTCGGCGATGTGCAGGGCAAGGGGCTGGAAGCGGTCGAGACGGCGGCAGTCGTCCTCGGCGCCTTCCGTGAGGCCGCGCACGAGGAGAGCGAGCTCGCCGGGGTCGGCGAACGGCTGGAGCGGGCGCTCGAGCGGGAGCTGCAGGGCGGCGAGAAGTTCGTCACCGCGGTGCTCGCGGAGCTGAATGCCGACAACGGCGTGACCCTCCTCAATTACGGGCACCCCGCCCCGATGGTGCTGTGCTCCGACGGCGGGGTCTCCTTCGCGGAGCCGCCCAAACGTGCCCTGCCGCTCGGGCTCGGCCTCCACGGCGGGAGTGCTCCGGAACCGTTCACGGCGGACTTCGGACCGGGCGACCAGATGTTCCTCTACACGGACGGCGTCTCAGAGACCCGCGACCGGACCGGCCGGTTCTACCCCCTCGGCGACCGCGGCCACCTGCTGGCGCGGGACGATCCGGAAGCGGCGCTCGGGGCGGTCCGAGCCGATCTGGAGGAGTACGCGCAGGCGCCCCCGCACGACGACGCCGCCATGCTGCTGATCCGGCACCGCCGCTGAAAGGCCGCAGAACGATCAACGAACCGGGGCCGGGCGACCGTCGATGGGATGGCGCTGTGCGGGACGGGGGCGCTGCACGGTACAAAGATGAAATGACCGAACCAGCGCACTCCTCGTACTCCGCACGGGGGATGGACGACGTCGACGCCGTGACGCGCGCGGTGCTGACCGCCTCCAGACTGCTCGTCGCCCTGTCCGCGCGGTCTCTCGCGGCCGTGGAGGACCGGGTGACGCTGCCCCAGTTCCGGCTGCTGGTCGTGCTGTCGCTGGAAGGGCCGGCGAAGCTGGTGGCGCTCGCCGACCGGCTCGGTGTGAACCCGTCCACAGCCATGCGCATGATGGACCGGCTGATCGCGGCCGGGCTCGCGGACCGGCAGGTCAATCCCGGCAACCGGCGGGAGACGGTACTGCAGTTGACGAGCGAGGGGCGGCGCATCGTCGAGGACGTCACCGCCCAGCGCCGTAAGGAGATCGCCGCCATCGTCGAACGGCTCGACCCGGAACAGCGGGCCGCGCTCATCGGCGCGCTCGCAGCCTTCACCGAGGCGGGAGGCGAGCCGGCGGTGCCCGACGCGGACGGCGAGCTGTACCCGCTCGGCTGGTCGGACATGGGCCCGCGGCCCGCACACTGACGCAGGCCGGCGAGGTTGGCGGGGAGGACCCGGTCGACGTAGCCGGCTTGCGGCGGTCGAGCTGCGTCACCGTGCCAGTGCCGCTCCCGGGCAGAGGCCGGCCAGTAGCCGGGTCCTCCACCACGAGGAGCATTGCACAGTGCAAGGGATTTCCGCTCCCCTTGGCGGACCTCAATTTCCCGAAGCGGTGAACCCGAAGCGGTGAACCCGAAGCGGTGAACCCGAAGCGGTGAACCCGAAGTGGCGAACTACTTCGGGGCCACCGCCGCCTCGACCTCCGCGAACGTCGCGGCGTCCACGAGGCCCGTGTCCTCAAGGACCTCCAGGTGGTCCAGCACGGTCTGGTTCGCCTGCCGCGCGTGACGCCGGATCAGGTCGTTCTGTGTGGCGGCGCGGACCTCGCCGATCGTGGCGAAGATCTTCCCGTGGGAGGCGCGCAACAGGTTCGCGAAGATCCGGTCGAACTCGGCTCCCTGGGCGTTCTCCATCTGCTTCACGAAGCCCTGCTGCTCCTCGGTGGCCTCGTTGGGAAGCTCCACGCCCAGAATCTTGGCGTCCTCACGCACGAGCTGGTCGAGCTTGCTGTGACCGTCGATAAGGTGCAGGCCGGCACGCTTGACGGCCTCGCTGGAGGCGTGCGTCTGGGCCAGCCGCCCGGCGGGTATCTCCCACAACCCCGCCTGCCGCACCTTCACAAGGAACGTCCGGTCCACCTCGGTCACCTTGTGCGGCCCCTGGGCCTCGGCGGCGGTCGCACCGGAAAAATCGGTCCCGGCATGCCCGGCACCGTGCTCGGCGGAGCCGTCCGCTGCGGTGGTCCCCGCGGTGGCCTCTCCGCCTCCCGCCTGCAGCGAGACGATCACCAGAGCGACCGCGGCGATCGCCGCGGTGACGACCGCGACGACTTTCATCGATATCCCGGAGCGTGCTGCGCGTCGGTTCGAATGCATTGATGCCTCCCGGCTCGGCATGGAGAAAACAGTTGGTGATGGATTCGGGGAGCTGTTGTGGCGGCTGGCACGGCACGCAGCGACAAGTACGGACACGAGCGCCGGGGTGTTCAACACGCGCCGCACGATCCGCCGCTCCCCTCGCGGGGGCCTTCTCCGGCCGGGGTGGGCACGGCGGCGCGGTCGCCGGGTGCCGGCGGGCTGCGTCAGCGCGAGCCGGGGAGCTCCGCGCGTCCTCTCGCTCCCTGCTCGGTCAGCCACGCCACGACGTCTCCCGCCCGCCCGTCCTCCTGCGCGCGGGCGATGTCGAGCGGGGTCATGCCGGCGTGACCGACCCGGTCGATGTCCGCGCCGCGGTCCAGCAGGTACCGCGCGGGGGCCAACCGGCCCCCGTGGCACGCGCCCCAGAAGGCGCTGGTGATCTCGTCGGGCGTCGGTGGTGCGGCGGCGGTGACGAGGGCCTCGACACGGTCGAGCAGCCCGAGGGTGGCGGCGTCCTCGAGGGTCGTGTGCGCGCCCAGTTCCACGAGGCGCCAGGCGGCGTCCCACTGTCCGAACCCGCGGGCGTCGGCGAGCGGCGTGCCGCCTCCGACGACCGCCCCCTTCGCCTCGATGTCCGCCCCGGCGGCGACGAGCGCGTCCAAGACGGGGACATCGTTGCTGCTGGCCGCCCAGTGCAGCGGTGTCTCCGAGTGCGCGCCGCTGAACCGGGCGTCGGGATCGGCCCCGGCAGCGACCAGGGCGGCGACGACCTGCGGACCTCCGGGGAAATGCCCGGGCCAGTCGGTGGCGATGTGCAGCAGGCTGCGGCCGCCCGGACCGCAGCCTTCCCTCGACTCGGTGATCCGGGCCCGGGCGAGCCGCGGATTCTTTCCGAGCAGCCGGGTGAGGGTGGTCAGATCGCCGGCCCGGATGGCCTCGGCGGTGGCGACGGCGAGGGGGTCCTGCGAGTCGAGGTTCAGCATGACAACAGGGTTGCTGACGAACGGTCCCTGCCGCCTCCGCACCTGGACCTCGCCTTCGGGGGGCGTGCGACCCGCTGCCGCTCACGACCGCGTGGCGGTGCACCTGGCGTCGCCGGCTTCCTGGGATTTCGGCCTCATCGCTCCGGCGGTGCAGGCCGGCCGGCTCTCGCAGGGCGGGGGCCCCTCGTGATCATGTGGGGCCGGTCCGGCGCTTACGCGTCCTCTACGCGCCACCCGCTAGCGTGCCCCTGGCCAGCGAAAAGGCCCTCCCGGTAGGAGGGCCTGACGGTGGTGCGCGTTGTGCGCCCCCGGCAGGACTCGAACCTGCGGCCAAGCGCTTAGAAGGCGCCTGCTCTATCCACTGAGCTACGGGGGCCGATGGTGGCCTGGAGCCCCCCTCGGGTGGTCCGCGACCTTGCCGGGCACAAGGATAGGGCTCCGTTCCCCTTGGCCCGGTTGCTTCACCTGCGTGGCACGATGTGGAGGTTCGGTGAAGCGAACCGATAATCGCAGGCAGGTGCGATTCGTGCACCGCTTTTGACGTCTCACGGCACGGGTGTTGTGTACTCGTTATGCCTGCGTCCCACTCGTCCCGTGTGTCCCGTCTGTCCGATCGGCGCGCAGAGATCCTCATACGCTTCAAAAAGCCTCCAAAATTGGGCATTCTTCGCATGTGGTGACCTTGGATGCACGGCCTCAGCTGATCGACGCACTTTCCGCCCTGCGCGACCGTGTCGCCGCCGTGCGTCTACCGCTTCCCCTTGCCGGCGCTCCATGGGCGCGGCAGACGCGGGCAGAGCTGCTCGCACAGCTAGACGACTACCTCGTGCCCCGCCTCAAGGAGCCCGAAGCCCCCCTGCTCGTCGTCATCGGCGGATCCACCGGGGCCGGGAAGTCCACGCTGGTGAACTCCCTTGTGGGACGGCGGGTCAGTGAGGCGGGGGTGTTGCGGCCCACCACACGCATTCCCGTGCTGGTTTGCCATCCGGACGATCACCACTGGTTCGCGGGGGTGCGGGTGCTGCCGCAGCTCACCCGCGTGTGGCTGCCTCCGCAGGACGAGGTGGAGGAGGAGCGGCCCCGCAGGGCGGGCGGGGCCGTGGACGAGAAGGCGCTGCGGATCGAGACGGCGTCGTCCCTGCCGCGCGGGCTGGCGCTGCTCGACGCGCCCGACATCGATTCGCTGGTCGTCGAGAACCGGCTGCTGGCGGGCGAGTTGATCTGCGCCGCCGACGTGTGGGTGATGGTGACCACGGCCTCGCGCTACGCCGACGCCGTGCCGTGGCACCTGCTGCGTACGGCGAAGGAGTACAACGCCACGCTGGTCACCGTGCTCGACCGGGTGCCGCACCAGGTACTCGAGGAGGTGTCGCGGCAGTACGCGGCGCTGCTCACCAAAGCGGGCCTCGGTGAGGTGCCGCGTTTCACGATCCCGGAGCTGCCGGAGTCGGCCGGCGGGGCGCACGGGCTGCTGCCCAACACGGCGGTCGCGGCGCTGTTCGCCTGGCTCGCGCACCGGGCACAGGACCCCGCGGCGCGCCAGCAGGCCATGGCGCGTACGGCCGGTGGTGTGATCGATTCGCTCAATGCGCGGATGCCCGAGCTCGCGAGCGCGGTGGCCGCCCAGTACGCGGCGGCCGTACGGCTGACGGGGGCGGTCGAGGAGGCGTACGAGGCGGAGCGCGAACGGGTGCTCAGGCAGTTGCGGGCCGGCGCTGTGCTGGCGGGTGACGCGCGCACGCGCTGGCGCGGCTACCCGCGCGACAGTTCGGCGGCCGAGCTGCTGGACTCCCTGGTCGCCAGCCTGTCCGCGCTGCTCCAGTGCGCCGTCGCAGCCGCCGACGAGCAGGTCGAGAACGCCTGGCGGCGCGAGCCGGCGGCGGAAGCGGTCGCGCGGCAGGGCAGACGCGACCTGGAGGTGGGGGAGCGGATCGGGATGGCCGTACGCCGCTGGCGACGCGTCCTGGAGGAGTTCACGGAGGAGGAGGTACGGGGGATGGAGCGCAACGCCGCGCCCGACCCCGAGACGGTGGCCGCACTGCTCGCGGCCTCGCTTCTCGGCGGACGGAGGGCGCGCGGCGCGGGCGAGCGGCTCGCCGAACGGATCGGCGCCCAGAGTGCGCTGCGGCTGCGCGACAAGGGCGGCGAGCTGGTGACGACGTACATCGACGACGTACTGAACGGCGAACGGGAGCGGCGACTCGCGCCCCTCGACGCGCTCGAGGTGACCCCCGAGCCGCAGGCCGAGCTGATCGCCGCGCTGTCCCTACTGCAGAAGGAGAGGTGACCGCGGGTGACCGCCATCACCGACGACGAGAACGAGACCGGGGACCGATGGGACGACGGCCTGATCGCCCGCCGGGCCGGGCAGCAGCCGGGAGACGGCGGCGGGGACGATGAGGCGGCCGGAGACCTGCTGACCGCCGACGACGACCTGCCCATCGGCGGCACGTACGCCCGCCCCCTGCAGTCGCGGCTCAACGCCCTGCGCGAGCTGCTGGGCCTCTCCCAGACCCGGCTCGACGGGAAGACCCTCGCGGAGGCCGGGCGGGTCCTCGACGAGGCAGCCGCCCGGCAGCGGCTCTCTGCGCGCCACACCGTCGTCGCCATCGCCGGCGCCACGGGCAGCGGCAAGTCGACGCTGTTCAACGCGCTCGCCGGGGTGCGCATCGCGGAGACCGGGCTGCGCAGGCCCACCACGTCCGCGCCCATCGCCTGCGTCTGGTCGGAGGGGGCCGCGGGGCTGCTGGACCGGCTCGCCATCCCCGGGCGGCTGCGGCGCAAGCCCCTCGCGGGCGGCGACGGCGACGAGCAGCTGCACGGCCTGGTGCTGGTGGACCTGCCTGACCACGACTCGGCCGTCGTACGCCACCGGGAACAGGTCGACCGGGTGCTGGCCCTGGTCGACGCGGTGATCTGGGTCGTCGACCCGGAGAAGTACGCCGACGCGGCCCTGCACGAGCGCTACCTGCGGCCGCTGGCGGGGCATGCCGAGATCACCTTCGTGGTGCTCAACCAGGTCGACCGGCTGCCGGGCGAGGCGGCCGACCAGGTTCTGGACGACCTGCGCCGGCTCCTCGACGAGAACGGCATGGCACTGGGCGAGCACGGCGAGCCGGGTGCCACCGTCCTCGCGGTGTCGGCGCTCACAGGCGAGGGCGTCGGCGAACTGCGCGAGATGGTCGGCGCGTTCGTGCAGGAGCGCAGCGCCGCGGCGCGCAGGCTGTCCGCGGACGTCGACGCGGCGGCGGCGAAGCTGCGGCCCGTCTACGTCGCCGACGGGCGGACCGGCCTGGACGAGCGGGCCCGCGAGGACTTCTCGGCGCGGCTCGCGGAGGCCATCGGCGCGACAGCGGCGGGCGAGGCGGCGGAACGCGAGTGGCGCAGGAACGCGGGCCGTGCGTGTGGCACTCCGTGGCTGCGGCTGTGGCGCTGGTACGAACGCAAGCGCATGCCCGGGGCCGCGTCGTCGGAGCCGGCGGCGCCCGTCGAGGAGGAGCTGACCGCGCGCCAGCGGGTCGAGCAGGCGGTCCGCACGGTCGCGGACGAGGCGGCGCACGGGCTGCCCACGCCGTGGGCGCAGGCTGTGCGGGAAGCGGCGGCGCGGGGGGCCGAAGGGCTCCCCGAGGCGCTGGACGAACTGGCGGCGCGCGAGACGGCGGAGACCAAGGGGCGGCCCCTGCGGCCCGCGTGGTGGCCGGCGGCGGTGCTGGCTCAGGCCTCTATGACGCTGCTGCAGATCTACGGAGGCCTGTGGCTGGTGGGCCAGATCATCGGGGTCCTCGAACCGGGGCTCGTCCCGCCGGTCCTGGTGATGCTCGCCGGCATCGTGGGCGGGCCGCTCGTCGAGTGGGCGTGCGCGGCCGCGACGAAAGGGCCGGCGCGGCGGTACGGGCAGGATGCGCGGCGCCGCCTGTCGGAGGCGGCGGCCGGGTGCGGGCGGGCGAAGGTGCTCGATCCGATCGCGACGGAGCTCATGCGGTACCGGGAGGTGCGGGAGCGGTACACGACGGTCTCGGGGGCGGGCCGGCACGGGGCCGCGCACGGGCGGGGGCGTTCCCGGATCGGGTGACCGAGTTGTCCACACCGGTGCGTTCGTCCACAGGCGTCGGCGGGATCCTTCCGTCCGGTCCAGCATGGAGGCCGGTCCACAGCGATCGGGCAAATGCAACCGGACGGGGAGGTGACCGTCATGAACGACACCATGGTGACGGTGGTGCAGCCCAATATGGTGCCACCACCCGTGACGGGCCCGACACCGGGAGCCCCGCCATGGACGACATCGACCTGCGCCGCACCATCGCCCGCTTGCCCTACGACAGCCTTGCCGATCTGGCCGATCTGCTGTTCGCGATACGCGTCACGGCGCCGGAAGGATCGCCGACACGGGAACGGCTCACCGATGCGATCACCCTGGTCGTCAGCGGCCAGGAACGGCACGAGCAGCGACGCTGCCCGGTCTGCGGCGTCTACGGCTCACGTATGGGCGATCACGTCAGACGCCAGCACCCCTGACGGCACCACCCGCAGCGCCCCCGCCGGTTTCGGTAGGGGCGCTGCTGTGTGTACTACGTCGCCACCTCCCCGCTGGTGATCTCCTCGTACAGCGCCGCCTGTGCCATCACCGCGCGGTGCAGCTCCGGCCACGTGGCGGCGTCGACGGTCTGTGCCAGTTCACCGGCCAGCCTTCCGTACTGCGCCCGCAGCCGGTCGGTGTTCCATGGCGCGGTCGCGTACCAGTGGGCGCGATGGATGCGGTCCGGATTCGAGCAGAAGTAAGCCCACCGGGGTGGCAGGGGTGTGGTCGCTGCTGGCCGGGTGGGCTCTGCAAGCGACATTCGCAACGCCTGAGCGTTGTCCGCTTGGGTCATTTTCTGTTGTCCCGTCAAGAGTTGGGGCCCCGAAGGCTACTCCGGTTCGGCGACGTGGTAAGTAGTCCGGCCGACAGTGACCGAAACTGACCCGTTCCTGATCGCCTGTGCCGCTTCCTCGAACGCTTCTGCCCGTTCCCTGTTCTCGTCGGCAACGCGATTCCACATCTGCGCCCGCCCCTCCAACTTGCCGACCAGGGCTGCGCGATCGGTGAAGGCCCTCACCTTGGCTGGCATCGCCGGACTGTCGTCAACGTCAAAGTCGTCCATGGAACGCAGCGTAGCCCCGCCGTCGACAACTGGGCGGGGCTACTGGGGCGATGCTGGTTACGGCAGCCGCTTCTTCCGCCGGGCGTTCGTAACGGCCCTGACGATGACATCCTCGAACTCGGCACGGTCGGCGCCGTATGCAGTGCCGACGTGGACGTGAATGTGCGTGTCCCCACCGACGCTTCTGCCGCCACCACCACCGCTGGCGCTGCCGACGTTCACCGGCGGGGGCATCGTCGCCACAGCCATCGACGTGACGGGCGACACGGCCCGTGCCACACGCTTGTTCGCCGCCGGTGCAGCGGCCTCGACACCAACGGCGATGCCGGTCGGGAGGTGACGCCCGATCTGGTCGGCGAACACCTTCGACGGGGAGCTGATACCGAACAGGCCCTTCACGCCGTCGACGATGGTGCTGACGGCCTTCCGCATCTTCTCGCCCAGCCAACCGATCATGGAGCTGGCGCCCTCCCACAGCCCGGAGATGAGCGCTTCACCGGCGCCGTAGAGCAGTTTGCCCAGGTTTCCGAGAGCGTCGGTGATCTTGCCGGGGATGCCCTTCACGAACTCGATGACGCCATTCGTCTTCTCTTTGACGATCTCCTTCAGGCGGTTCCAGGCATTGGTGACGATCTCGGCGAGCTTGTCTTTGAGCTTCGACAGTCCGTTCTTGATGGCATCCCAGGCGTTCGTGGCGGTGGTCTTGACGCCGTTCCACAGCGCCGTCCACTTCTCGCTGAGCCAACTGGTCGCCGTGGACCAGACGTTGCGCAGGAACTCGATGGTGGCGTTGAACGCTGTTGTCAGCCATGACCACACTGCCTGTGCCGCTGCCTTGACGGCATTCCACACGGCCGACCAGGCGGTCTGGAACCATGTCGTCTTGGTGGCGATGAGCACGATCACCGCGATCAGCGCCACGACCAGGCCGATGATGAAACCGATGGGCGACATCAGGAATGCGATGTTCAGCAGTAGCCAGGCCACCTTCAGCAGGTTCACCGCAACGATGATCACGTTGATGATGAGCATGCCCAGCATGGCCACCCGAAGCGCCGTAAATGCCACCACAAGCGCGGTGATTACGGACGGCGGCAGTGCTGCGACTATCTGAAGGAACGCCGTCGCCAGTCGCAGCGAGAGCGGACCCAGCGTCGCCATCACCGTGCCGATGTTGGTCAGCGCCGACTTCAGTGCTGCGAAGAACTGGCCGACCAGTGGCCCATCGGCCTTGGCCCTGTCGAGGAATCGCGTAAAGCCACCATCGGCGGCCCACTCCTTGAGGGAGTTGGCACCGTCGCGGATGACCTGGCTCAACTGGACGCCCAGAGGCAGGAATGCCCGGAAGGCGGTGCCGAGTACCGACAGCACTGACTGCCCTGCCGCGACCAGGTTTCGCAGCGCGGGAACCCCTTGCTGCGTGAGCACGTTGACGAACCGGTCAAGCCCGTCGCTGCGCTCAACCCATGCGCCCCCCTGGTCGAGTAGGTACCGGTCGAGCCACTGGGCGCAGGCGTCAACATCGCTGGTGCCGTTGAGTCGGTCGGCGAGCATGTCGCTAGCGGTTTCGTTGACGGACTCCAGCCATTCCACCTTGGGCTGATCGCTTACGGCCGGATTGTCGTCATCGTCGATGCACGGCACGTCGACGCCGGTTACGCGGAAACGGAATCCGGGGAGGTCGTCGCGCCCAAGATTGTTCTTCTCGACGCTGAATATCCGCGCGCCCGTCTCTTCGCTGTCGGCGACAATTCCGTGCACGCATCGTGCGACGTTCGACTGTTCTACCGACCCCATGAGTGCTTCGATGACGTCGCTGGCACCCGCCTTGCGAGTATGAGCAAGGCCGATGATTACCGTGCGCGTGGCCATCGCGATGTTGTTCACGCACTGATACGAGTTGCGCATGTCCCCCTGGTCGTTCTTCTTGCCGCTTACGTTGGCGGAAAGGGGGTCGACGAAGGTGACGGCGAGATTGTTTTCAGTGATGTAAAACTTGAGACGCCCGGCATCCTGCGGCAGAGAAAGTGCATCCTCCGTGCCTGCTTGCTTAACAGCCAGAAAGTGAATTCGGCTCAGGTCGGCCCCGGCGGCGATCATCCTCGGAATTATGGTCTGCTCGATGTCGTCCTCATTGGCGACGTAACCGACGTCGACAGGAATTCCGTGGAAACAGCCCGGCAGGCGACCCGTTGAAAGAGCGGCAGCGAACTCCGCCATCAGTGTTGACTTACTGACGGAACCCTTTCCCGCCCAGAGGGTCAGTGCCCCCATGGGAATGCGTCCGTCGTTCTTCGTCTCACCGGGCTGCCAGAGCCAGCGTGTCGCCCTTGCGGTATACGTGCTGGCCCGGCGACTGATAATCCAGCGCCCATCGGCGAGATCCTGGGCCAGTCGCTCGGCGGCTTCAGAATTGCTTTCCTGGCGCTCGGGCTCCACCTGTCCCGGTGCGCGGAGCGTGGGCGCTTCAGCAGCGTCGTTACCGGTGGTAACATCCATAGTGATGCTCCGTTCTTTTCGGTTGGCTGGTCACCTCCGCGTGCGGGCGTCGGGTCACATTGGTTGGACTGCGCCCCCGGCTTCGGGCTCCGGGGGCGTTGTTCGTTTCAGGCTGGGGGCTCGTCGTCGATCCAATGGTCGGGATACGCCGTGACGAGCTGGAAATCCCCGTAATCAGGACGCAAGTGCGCCGGGCAGCGCTGCCCGCATCCACTGACAACCAGGGCATCCCCGTCGTCGTCGAAACCAACGACCGGGTATAGCCGAAAGCGGTCCTTGTTCGGGTCGTTGAGGTAGACCGCCCAGTAACCGGTCGGGCTGCTCTTGACGTACTCACTCATCGCACGATCCCTCCGTCACGCCGCTGTTGCTTCTCTCGCTCCCGTGCTGCCTTCTGCCGAATGCGTCGGCATTCGACGCACTGCCGCCAACGCTTGACGTGGCTCCTGGTCGGCCTCGCCCAGTAGGTGTTCTCGTCGGTCCACGGGTGACCGCGCCTGCACCGCTCCGCTGCCATCACTCCCCCTGCCGGTCGGCCCTGTCGACGGCGGCGAATGCACGCGCCACTGCCGCTATCTCCTGGTCGGTCATGGGCGGCATCCGCTTTACGAGCGCCGCTGCCCATTCCGTGAGGTCATCGGCCATTACGCACCCCCTGGTCGGCGTACTGGCGCTGCTCCCAGGCGAGCACGTCGGTAATGGGGTAGCGGACGGACTTGCCGATCTTCAGATACCGGGGGCCGATTCCTGTGTAGTTCCAGTCATAGATGGTGAGCACGGACAGGCCGTAACGCTCGGCCAGTTGCTTGGGTGTGAGGAATACGGACTCGTTCATCTGCCGTTGCCTTCTTTTCGGGGTGGTGCGGGATTGCTCTGGCATCACCATCACTCCAGGCCCCCGACACTGAAACCCAGACGATCAAGGAACTGCCCCCGAATATCCCCGTATGTGCCCCCGGCGGCATAGCGAAAGCCCCCGGCCAGAGGGCGTAACCACTGGTCGGGGGCCTGGCCGTTCTCGTCGCGTGGAATGTCGATGCTGTGGTACGAGACGGCGATCCAGGTTGCGCTACGAGACCTCGATCCTGATGCGGTCGCGGACGGCGACGCCGCGCCAGTGCTGCCCTTCGCCGATGGGGTCGACGACGAGCACCGCCGTGCCCAACGCCGCCCGCAGCATGGCGCGCCTGCCCTCACCGCCAGCGGCCTTGTAGCGGGCCGCCACGGTGGCGCTGGGGCCGGTTACGGGGGCCACCGGCGGCGAGGCGGTCGCCTCCGCCTTCAGGTCGGCGAGACGAGCGGCCAGCGGTGCGTGTGCGGCGTCGAAGACGCCGAGGGTGATTTCGCCCCTGCCCAGCCGGTCGCCGAGTGCCCGCTGCGTCGCCTCAAGGTCGGCGATCTGGTCGTCCAGAGCGCGCGTGTGGGCTGCCATGGCTTCGATCTGCGCCGCGTGGCGGGGGTCGGAGAGCCGGGCGATGATGATCGCCTCTACGACCTTGTCGGCGGCATCGGCGTTGACGGCCAGCCGTCCGCAGCCTCGGCCGGAGCGGCAGTGGTACATCGTCCGTGGTTGCTGGTCGGCGGAGTACTTCCCGGACCGGTTGCGGGAGTTGAGGGCCCTGCCGCAGATACCGCACACGGCGATACCACTGAGCAGCCGGGCATCGGACACCGGGCGGCCCCGTCGCGCGGCGGCGAACTTGGCGGCCAGTAGGTCGAATTCCGCCTCGCTGACGCAGGGGTCACCCTCGATGCGGCCGACGACCGCGCCGCCATGGACGACCCTGCCGCAGTTCCGGGCCCGCAGCAGCATTTGCTTCAGCGTGACGCCGTTCCATTCCCGCCCGGTGGCGGTGCGGATACCCCTGGCGTTGAGGTCACGGGCGACGGCGGCGAGGTGCTCACCGGCCAGGATGCGGCGGGTGGCTTCGGCGATGGCTTCACGTTCGGCGGTGATCAACGCGGACGGTTCGTCGTCACTGGCAGGCCACCCGAACGCGCGTTGTCCGCCGTGTAGTTGCCCCTTCATGCGACTGGCCGTGATACCGCGCTTGGTGCGCCGCTGGTTGGCTGCCGACTCTCGCGCTGCGAACGTCGTCATGATGCGGATCATGGACTGTTGGTCGGGGTCTTGCAGGTCGTAGTCCCCGTAGCAGGAGTAGACCGTAAAGCCCCGTTTCTCGGACATCTTGATCAGTAGTTCCAGGTCCCATGGCTGCCGCATCAGCCGGTCCGCGTTCCAGACGATGACGCCGTCTATTTCGCCGTCCTCGTAGCGACGGAGCAGCGCGTCCCAGCCCTTGCGGCGCCGGTCCGGTCGCCACGCGCTCCGGTTCGGGTCCTCATGGATCTTGCCCACCGCGAGCCCCCGGCGTTCGGCCAGCTCGCGGCAGTCGGCTATTTGCCGGTCGGTCTTTTCAAGGGAGCCGTCCGGCGCCTTACTGATGCGGGCGTAGATATCAACGATCATGGTCACTCCCTTGGAAATCCGGACATCCGGGTACTATGGTACGCACAAATAGCGCGTCACGGTGGTGGGGAATGTGGCCACGAATGTGGAGTACCGGGAAACGGCCACGGGAGGGATGGCGCGATTCCGTTTCGCGGTGCCGTCGCGGCGCTGGGATCGCCGGGGCGGTAACTGGACGGACGGGCCCACGAGCTTCTACACCGTCTTCGTGTGGCGGTCCCTCGCGCAGAATCTGGCGGCTTCCGTTTCCGTGGGCGAACCGCTTGTTGTGCACGGCCGGTTGAAGGTGCGCGAAGAGGAGGCGGACGGCAGGCGGCGCACGTTCGTGGACATCGACGCACTGGCGGTGGGGCATGACCTGACCCGCGGGACCTCGGCGTTCCGGCGGGTGGTGAAGGGCAGGACCGGCTTGACGGGACGACCGGGTGAGGTGGGGCCGGCCTTCGAGAACACGGTGGGCACGGCGCCGAGAGAGCCGACATCTGCCGTGGCATGAAGGGCAGTTGGGGAAGTGGGCCGATTCGGGTGTCGGCGCCGCATCGGCGAAAGGGGCGATCAGGGGGTGAACTGACCAGCGGGGATAACGATTCCGAGTCGGAATGGTTATCTGATGGCATGACGGGGGATCGCGCCGCGAGCCGTCCATAGGATTCCCGGGTACTCACGGGGCACTTGAGTCTGTCGGCGAGGCACTCCCCCCACGCGTCACACGCGAAAAGGTCTCGCCCGGAGGGGAATTCTGCTGTGTTTGCTGTGTTCTCTGCGTCTGCCGTACGCAAGCGGCGCGCCGCTCGTCGTCTAGCCGCCGCGGCCGTGGTGTCCGGCCTGATAGCCACCGGCTCGCTGGCCGGCGCGGCTGCCGCCGCCGCCGACGACGCCGTCCAGCACCAGGGCGGCGCCGTCGCCACGCTCGACGGGCTGAAGACGTACGACCAGGCGGTGCTGCACACCAACGGCAAGGACCAGGAGATCCTCGCGGGTCTCTTCGAGATGACGGTCGACGGCGGCGGTCAGCTGCAGACCTACTGCATCGACATCCACAACCCGACCCAGGACCAGGCCAAGTACCTGGAGACCCCCTGGGACCAGACGTCGCTGGGAGCCAACAAGCACGCGGGCAAGATCCGCTGGATCCTGCAGCACTCGTTCCCGCAGGTCAACGATCTCGCTGCGCTGGCCGAGAGCGCGGACCTCGAGGGCCAGCTCACGGACAGGACGGCTGCCGCCGGCACCCAGGTCGCCATCTGGCGCTTCTCGGACGGCGCGGACGTCACGGCGGCCGACCCGCAGGCGGAGAAGCTCGCGGACTGGCTGGAGAAGTCGGCCGAGAACGTGGCCGAGCCCAAGGCCTCGCTGAGCCTCGAGCCCAACGCGGTCTCCGGCAAGCCGGGCACCCGGCTCGGCCCGGTGACGGTGCGCACCGACGCCGGTCAGGTCGCCGTGGCGCCGCCCGCCGACGCGGCGGCCAGCGGCATCAAGATCACGGACGAGGCCGGCAAGCCGGTCACGTCCGCCGCCGACGGCAGCAAGCTCTACTTCGACGTCCCCGAGGACGCCGCGGACGGGACGGCCGCGCTGTCCGTCCAGGCGAGCATGTCGGTGCCTGTGGGGCGCGCGTTCGCCAGCGCCACCAAGAGCCAGACCCAGATCCTGGCCGGCTCCAGCCAGTCCACGGTCTCGGCGACCGCCACGGCGACCTGGGCGAAGACGGGTGCGGTCCCGTCGCTGTCCGCGAAGAAGAACTGCGCCAAGGGCGGCGTGGACATCACGGCCGGCAACAAGGGTGACGCCCCGTTCACGTTCTCCCTGGCGGGCTTCGAGCACACGATCCCGGCCGGTGAGTCCCGGACGGTGACCGTGCCGGTCGCGGAGGACCAGGCGTACGACTTCACGATCACCGGGCCCGACGGCTTCAAGAAGAACTTCAAGGGCGTCCTGGACTGCAAGACCGCGGCCGCGCCGCAGGAGCCGGGCACGGAGACCCCGTCGTCCCAGCCCAGCCCCGCGTCGGCCGGCGGCACCTCCGCCGGCCTCGAGGGCGACCTCGCGGCGACGGGCGGTTCCAGCGCCACGCCGATGATCGCGGGCATCGCGATCGTGCTGGTGCTCGTGGGCGGCGGCGCGGTGTTCTTCCTCCGCAGGAAGAACGCAGCCGGCGGGGAGTGATCCCGCCGCTGCGGTAGGTGACGCGGCACAGAGAAAGGGCCCGGCACGGGGACGGATGCTGTGGGAACCTACAGCATCCGGGAACGTGCCGGGCCATTCCTCGATGCGATGCGATGTGGGATGGCGGCCGGGGATGCGACGCGCGATGCGGCGGGAACTCGGCGCCCTGCGCGCGAACCGCGGCCGGGCCCACGGGCACGCGGTTTCCGTCGGAGGGGCGGCGTACGGCAAGATGGGTGTATCTGCCCACCCACTTCCTGCCGGACGGTTTCTCTTGGCTGAGTTCATCTACACCATGCGCAAGACGCGCAAGGCGCACGGCGACAAGGTCATCCTTGACGACGTCACCTTGAACTTCCTGCCCGGCGCGAAGATCGGTGTGGTCGGCCCGAACGGCGCCGGTAAGTCCACCGTTCTCAAGATCATGGCGGGACTCGAGCAGCCCTCCAACGGTGACGCCTTCATCACGCCCGGCTTCAGCGTCGGCATCCTCATGCAGGAGCCGAAGCTCGACGAGTCGAAGACCGTCCTCGAGAACGTCCAGGACGGCGCCGCCGAGATCATGGGCAAGCTGCAGCGCTTCAACGAGGTCGCCGAGCTGATGGCGACCGACTACACCGACGCGCTGATGGAGGAGATGGGCAAGCTCCAGGAGGACCTGGACCACGCCAACGCCTGGGACCTCGACGCCCAGCTGGAGCAGGCCATGGACGCGCTGGGCTGCCCGCCCGGCGACTGGCCCGTCGTCAACCTCTCCGGTGGCGAGAAGCGCCGTGTCGCGCTCTGCAAGCTGCTGATCGAGGCGCCCGACCTGCTGCTCCTCGACGAGCCCACCAACCACCTGGACGCCGAGTCAGTGAACTGGCTGGAGCAGCACCTCTCGAAGTACTCGGGTGCCGTCGTCGCCGTCACCCACGACCGGTACTTCCTCAACAACGTCGCCGAGTGGATTCTCGAACTCGACCGCGGTCGTGCCCACCCGTACGAGGGCAACTACTCCACCTACCTGGAGAAGAAGGCCGCCCGCCTCAAGGTCGAGGGCCGCAAGGACGAGAAGCGCCAGAAGCGGCTCAAGGAAGAGCTGGAGTGGGTCCGGTCCAACGCCAAGGGCCGTCAGACCAAGTCCAAGGCACGTCTTGCTCGTTACGAGGAGATGGCTGCCGAGGCGGACAAGATGCGGAAGCTGGACTTCGAGGAGATCCAGATCCCGCCGGGCCCCCGCCTGGGCTCCATCGTCGTCGAGGTCGAGAACCTCTCCAAGGCCTTCGGTGAGAAGGTCCTCATCGACGACCTGAGCTTCACCCTGCCGCGCAACGGCATCGTCGGCATCATCGGCCCGAACGGTGCGGGCAAGACCACGCTGTTCAAGATGATCCAGGGCCTGGAGACGCCGGACTCCGGCAAGATCAAGGTCGGCGAGACCGTCAAGATCTCCTACGTCGACCAGAGCCGCGCCAACATCGACGCCAAGAAGACGCTCTGGGCGGTCGTGTCGGACGAGCTGGACTACATCAACGTCGGCCAGGTCGAGATGCCGTCCCGCGCGTACGTCAGCGCCTTCGGCTTCAAGGGCCCGGACCAGCAGAAGCCGGCCGGGGTCCTCTCCGGCGGTGAGCGCAACCGCCTCAACCTGGCGCTCACTCTCAAGGAGGGCGGCAACCTGCTGCTCCTCGACGAGCCGACCAACGACCTCGACGTCGAGACCCTGTCCTCGCTCGAGAACGCGCTGCTGGAGTTCCCGGGCGCCGCGGTGGTCATCTCCCACGACCGGTGGTTCCTCGACCGAGTGGCGACGCACATCCTCGCCTACGAGGGCGAGTCCAAGTGGTACTGGTTCGAGGGCAACTTCGAGTCGTACGAGAAGAACAAGATCGACCGTCTCGGTGCGGACGCCACCCGTCCGCACCGCGCCACCTACAAGAAGCTCACCCGGGGCTGATGACGCGAATGGCCCGTCACATCTACCGCTGCCCCCTGCGCTGGTCGGACATGGACGCCTTCGGGCACGTCAACAACGTGGTCTTCCTGCGGTATCTGGAAGAGGCACGCATCGACTTCATGTTCCGGCTGGCGCCGGGGAACGGCTCCCCGTCGTTCGCCGGCGGTTCGGTGGTCGCACGGCACGAGATCAACTACCTGCGGCCGCTGGTGCACCGGCACGAGCCGGTGGTCATCGAGTCGTGGGTGACGAAGATCAGCGCCGCCTCCCTCACCATCGCGTACGAGGTCAAGGAAGCGGACGATTCCTCGCAGGTGTATGTGCGGGCCTCGACCGTCGTGGTGCCGTTCAATCTTGAGGCGCAGCGTCCGCGGCGGATCACCGCCGAGGAGAAGTCATTCCTCGAGAAGTACCTCGACGACGCGGACAAGCCCGCCGAGGGTGCCCTCGTCGTATGAGCGCGCCCATGTCCGTACCCGTGCAGAGTCTGCGTCTCGCCGACGTGAAGGAGGCGGAGGACCTCTCCGCCTTCCTCGCCCGGCTGATCCACTACGACCGCGCCGCCGCGGTCAGGCTGCAGGCCAGGGACGGGGCGCTCGCGGTGTTCGGACGTCCGCCGTCGTTCGAGGTGCTCGCCATCCGCACGGCGCGGCTCGCGGAGCCCGTGGAGCTGGACATCACCGTCTCCGCGGGTGAGCTGCTGGAGTCGCTGGGCGGCACGGACTTCGCCGTACCCGGTGCCGTGACCGGGCCGCCGTGGGCCGGGGTCCTCCCGCCGCGCGGCGGCTGGCAGGAGGTTCCCGGGCTGCCCGAGGTGTCCGCGATGCACGGGGCGGTGACGGCGGCCGTCGCCGAGTTCCGCAACCGCGACGAGGCTCTGCCGGCAGAACGACGCACCCGCGCGGAGCGGGACCGCATCGGCCGCGACATCTGGTCGCGCACGGTCGGCGGCACGGGACTGCCGCTGCGCGCCGTGCACGCGGCGCAGTCGCTCGGCTTCCTACGCCCGGGAGTACCGGTCGCGCTGCTGGCGTCGGGCAGGTGGCTGCGGCTGCGGACGCCGTTCGGTTCGATCGCGGTCAGGTCGGGCGGCGGCCTGGCCGGCCTGCCGGTCACGCCGAGGGGATAGCGCGCGCGGCTCCGCCGCGTGGACACCGTGCTCCCCGCGATCGGCGACGCTCAGCACCTCGAACACGCCTGGGCCCCTGGTACACCACGCGCCGCCCAGGAGCGCCATGATGCCCCGGGCTGTCAACGCCCCGGGGCCGCCAACGCCGCGAGGCGGGCAACGCCCCGGCCGCAAAGCGGCGCCGTCAGTGGTCCGACGCGTCGTCAGGCCAGATGCCGATGTGGTCCTGTTCCAGCTCCAGCATCACTCGGTGTTCCATGCCCAGCGCCGCCGTGTACTCGGCGGGCAGTTGGAGGCGCCCGGCGCGGTCCAGCATCGCGTACTCGCGGGCCACCACCGACTCCTGGCCCTCCGCGTCGATCTCCGTGCGGCGCAGGACCTCGGAGGAGGTGCGGCCGTCGCGGATGGCGACCGTGCGACGGACCTCGCCCGCGACCGCCTGGTCGTGGGTGACGATCACGATCGTCGTGGGTTCGGGGAAACCGCTTGCGGTACGACCTTGACCTGATCGTGACCGTTATCCGGCGACGGATATCTGCATTCCGTTCACCGCCGGGGCGGCGCGCTCGGGGCTCAGTCGGGTGTGTTCACCATGGAGGCCGCGGCGTACGTCAGGTAGTCCCACAGCTGCCGCTCGTGCTCCTCGGCGAGGCCCAGTTCGGCGACAGCCGTGCGCATGTGCTTCAGCCAGGCGTCGTGGGCGGCCCGGTCGACGGTGAACGGCCCGTGGCGCATCCGCAGCCGCGGATGGCCCCGGTTGTCGCTGTAGGTGCGGGGCCCGCCCCAGTACTGGATCAGGAACAGCGTGAGGCGCTCCTCGGCCGGACCCAGATCCTCCTCCGGGTACATGGGCCGCAGCAGAGGATCCTCCGCCACGCCCTCGTAGAAACGGTGGACGAGGCGCCGGAAGGTCTCCTCGCCGCCGACCTGCTCGTAGAAGGTCTGCTCCTGAAGGGTCCCGCGCGGAATCTCACTCACGCCTCCCATGCTCTCAGACCCACCGGCCGAAGACAGAGGTCCTAGGTCTTCCCCAGGCCCGGCCCGGACGCTCGCTTCGGGGGCGAACGGGCAGGAAAGTGGACCTATGGGGCTGCATGTGGACCGCTTCGCCGAGCCCGCCGCCAAGGCGCGGAGGGCCATGGTGCGCGAGATCGTGGCCGACGGCGGACTCACCGACCCCGCCTGGCGGGCCGCGTTCGAGGAGGTCCCCCGCCATCTCTTCGTCCCCTACTACTTCACCGGCCGTCTCGCCGGCCAGGCGGGCGGCCACGAACGGCTGTGGTGCGAGGACCCCGACCCCGTGAAACGTGACCGCTGGCTGCGCGGCGCGTACCATGACGAGCCACTGGCCACCCGGCTGCGCGACGGCGAACTGGTCTCCTCCAGCAGCCAGCCCTCGCTGATGGCCCTGATGCTGGACGCGCTCGAGGCCACCGACGGGGACACCGCCCTCGAGATCGGCGCCGGCACCGGCTACAACGCCGCCCTGCTGTCCCACCGGCTCGGCGACGCGGCGGTCACGACCGTCGACCTCGACCCGGAGATCACCGAGTCCGCCCGCACCCACCTCGCGGCCGCCGGCCATCACCCCGCCGTGATCACCGGCGACGGCGCCCGCGGCTGCCCGGAGCGCGCGCCCTTCGACTGCGTCATCGCGACCTGCACGCTGCCGTCGGTCCCGTTCCCCTGGCCCGTGCAGTGCAACCACGGAGCGCGGATCGTCGCACCGCTGTCCACGGGCATCATCGTGCTCCGCGTCCGCCACGACGCGGAAGGCCGCAGCGCGGAGGGGCGCTTCCTGCGCACGTCGGCCTACTTCGTGCCCCTGCGCGGCGGTCCGCCCCCACTGGTGGGGCGGGCCGCCGGGCTGCCCAGGCGAGCGATCGAGAACGACCTCTTCCGCTTCCTGCTCAGCCTGACCGCCGGCAGCCTCGACCCGCGCGAGGCGCTGTCCCTGTGGGAACGCGAGCATCGCCCCGAGCGCAACCGGTTCGGCGTCACGCTCAGCGGCGACCGCCAGTGGGCCTGGCTGGACGATCCCGAGGGACCGTACGTGTGGCCCCTCGGGCAGTTCGACGGATGAATGCCCGGGGCGCGCAGCCCGTATGGAGATACGGAGGTGCGCGCCATGTACGTCTGGCGCCTGCTGCGAAAGCTCCGCTGCAGCACCAACCGGATCACCGACATAGTGAAGGCCGTCTTCACCACGCCTCAACGTGAGGTTGGGAAAACGCTCGTGATCAAGTGCTTGGCGCCAACGGCTGTACCGCTGGTCCCCAACGCCGTATCACGGCGGTGGACAACTCCCGGTACGCGTATCACCATGGCCGGATTCCTTACCGCGGAAGGCCGAATGGGCATCGGCACAGTCGCGCCCCTACGGCGTTGGGAGCGGACAGCGGGGTGCCCCAAGCGCATGGACTGACTGGTCGGTACGTGCTCTGGTGAGCCCTCATCAGGGGGCAGTGCCGTCACGGGCAATGCCCTCGCCAGGCATCGCCCGAGCGAGGCGATGCGCGCGCGTCCCTGCCTGCCCGGAGAGTTCCATGGCCTATCAGCACGCCCATCCGCCCACCCCCCCGTTCCATCAAAGAGCCCGGCCCTACCGGCCGGGCAGATCCTTCGCGCTCGTCAACGGACTGACCTTCGCGGTCCATCTCCTGCTTGCCTGCGCCGCAGAGGACCTGCTGGCCACCCGTGTCGCCGGACAGATCAACCTCGGCGTCGTCGCCATTCTCGCGCAGGGCTCGCTCCTGTTGTGGACGGCGGCGCGTTACGACCGCGCCGCCCACGAGGAGGCCGCGTACGAGCCGGAGGAGGAGCACTGATGCCTTCCCAGGTCCTGCTCGCCGCAGGGTATCCCGGCACCCTCGACCTGGACACGGACACCCGCTCCTGGGTTCTCGTCGGCTTCCTCGCCTTCATCGTCCCGATCCTGCTCATCTGCGTGCTCAACGGCCCCGAGCGGGACCGGGTCGACGACTTCTACACGGCGGGCCGCAGGCTGCGGCCCGTCCAGGGCGCCCTCGTCCTCACCGGCGTCTACCTCTCCGCCGCGACCGTGCTCGGCACGACGGGAGCCGTCGCGGTCTTCGGCTTCGACGGCCTGTTCATCGCCCTGTGCACCGTGCTGTCGCTCGGCGTCCTGCTCCTGCTGTCCGGCCCGCTGCGGGAACGCGGCACCTTCACCCTCGGCGACACGTTCGCCCTGCGGACCCCGGGGCCCGCGGTCAGGATCGCGGTCGCCCTCGTCACGCTGAGCGCGTGCGTCCCGTATCTGATCGTCCAGCTCTCCGGTGCGGGCAGGACCACCGCCATGCTGCTCGGCGTGTCCGGTCCCGGCGCCGAGCAGACCGCCATCGTCATGATCGGCGCCGTCGTCGTCTGCGCCACGGCCTTCGGCGGGATGCGCGGCATGATCGCGATCCAGGTGATCAAGACGGTGATCCTGCTCGTCATGGCCGTGGCCGTGGCGGCGGTGCTGCTCCACCGCTTCCACTGGAGCCCCGACTCCCTCATCGAGGCAGCCGGGCGGGGCAGCGGCCGTCCCGAGGGCTATATGCGTCCGGGCCTGCGGTTCGCCGCCAGCAGCCCGGTCGAGGGGACGCTCGACTTCATCGGTCTGATGATCACCGTGGTGCTGGGCGTCGCATGCATGCCCCATGTCGCCACCCAGCTCAACACCGCGCCCGACGCCGCGGCGGCACGCCGTACGGTCCGCCACACCATCACCATCGTCGGTGCCATCTGCCTGCTCACCACCGTGCTGGGATTCGGGGCCGCGGCGCTGATCGGCGCCCCGAAGATCCTCGCCGCCGACCCCGGAGCCACCAGCAGCCTGCTGATGCTCACCGGCGATCTGGCGGGCGGCTCGTCGGCGCAGACGGGCGAGGCATGGCTCGTCGTGCTGGTCTCCTGCGCGGTGTTCCTCACCACGCTGGCAGTCGTCGCGAGCGTGACGCTGGCGGCCGCAGGCTCGGTCGCCCACGACCTCGTCACCAACGTCGTCCGCCGCGGGCGCACGACCGAGGGCCGGGAGGTGGCCGCGGCCCGTATCGCGTCCGCCTTGATCGGGGTGCTGAGCATCTGGCTCGCGGTGTGGGTGCAGGGCTGGAACATGGGCTTCCTGTCCACGATCTCCCTGGCAGTGGCGAGCTCCTGCCTGCTCCCGGCGCTGGTGTACTCGCTGTTCTGGCGCGGCTTCACGCGCAGGGGGCTGCTGTGGACGCTGTACGGAGGTCTCGGTTGCGCGATCGGACTCCAGGTCGTGAGCCCCGTCTTCTCCGGCAGCCCGACGGCGCTGTTCCCCGAGTGGGACATCGCCTGGTTCCCGCTGCAGACGGTCGCCCTGGTGTCGCTGCCCGTCGCGTTCCTGCTCGGCTGGCTGGGAAGCGTCACGGGACAGCGGCGTGCGGCCGCGTTGCCGGAGCAGCCCGTCAGGGCCTGACACACGAATGCGGCGGCCGGCGGAGCGCCCTCACACGCTCCACCGGCCGCCGCCCCGTGCCGCGTTCAGCCTGCGGCGACCTCGTCGATACGCCGGCGCAGGGCGTCCGGAGAGCCGGGGGTGAGGTCGGGGTGTCCAGATGCTCTGCCCCTCCCAGCCCTCGAGCCACCAGGGCCGGCGGAAGTCTCTCGCGCGATGCTTCCCTCCCCGCCGGACACGCTGGACGGTGCCGACTCGGTCGTCAGCCGCGGCGGACCGTGATCGTCGTCCAGGCGCCGACATGCACCCGGTCGCCGTCGTTCAACGGAATCGGGACATACGGCTGGATCGGGTCCTCGCCGCCGTTGAGCGTCGTGCCGTTGGTGGAGTTCTGGTCGACGACCGCCCACGAGCCGTCCGGCTGCTGCACCAGCACCGCGTGCTGGTGGGAGACGCCCGGGTCCTCCGGAGGCACGGACAGGTCGATGTCGGGGGACTCGCCCGTGGACTGCCGGCGGCGGCCGATGGTGATCTGGCCGCCCGTGAGCGGCAGGTGCTGCTCGGGGGAGTACGCGGGCAGGTTGAGACCGGTGGCCTCCGGGCCGCTGCGCTGCATCATCGCCAGGAAGTACTCGCGGTCCGGCCCCACCGCGGCCGTCCAGCCCGCCGGAGCCGACTGGTGCTGGGGAGCCTGCGGCCGGCCGGGGTCGGACCCCTGCATGCCGGGGCCCTGCTGGTGCTGCGGCGGCACGGACTGCTGCTGGAACGGCGGCGGTCCCTGGTGGCCCGGTCCTTGTTGTCCGGGTCCCTGGTGGCCGTGCGGCCCCGGCGGGGGCGGGGGCGGGGGCGACTGGGTGCGGGACGGCGGGGGCAGCATCCAGTCGTCGCCGCCCGTCTGCTGGGGCTGCGGCGGCACGGGCGGAGCAGGCTGCTGGAAGACCGGTGGTCCGGGCTGCTGTTGGAACGGCGGGGGCGGCGGACCGCCCTGCGGCTGGAAGGGCCCCGGCTGCTGTCCACCGGGCGAGTCCTGGCCCAGGGGCTCGGCGGGCCGGTTCATCTGGGAGGGACGCGAGCCCTGGTACTCGAAAGGATCACGCTGCTGCTGCTGCTGCTGCTGCTGCGGGGGCGGCGGCGGAGGGCCCTGGTGCGGCGGGGGCCCTTGGTGCGGCGGCGGTGCGGGCGGCCCCGGCTGGGACTGGAAGCCCGGCGGGAGGTTCAGCCCGCCCGACTGCTGGGGCGGCGGCGCCACCGGCGTGTACGACGTCGCCGTGTGCGTGAGGAAGTTGTACCGGCACTCCTCGCAGAACGGCGCCATGGCCTCGCGCGGGGTGCGGCACTGCGGGCACAGCTCGGCCTGGGCCGTCGCATTCGGGTCGGACGGGCCCGGATAGCCGTATCCGGGCGGCGGTGGAGGCGGCGGTACGGCACCCGAGGGAGCGCCGGGAGGAGCCATGCGGTGGCCGCAGACCTCGCACCAGTCGTCGGAACCCGACTGGTGTCCGTTCGGGCAGGTCGGCATGTCGGCGCGTCCCCCTCTCCTTCATCCGGCCCGAGGGCCGTTTCACTTCGTGTTCCTGCGTGCTTACTTCTTGACGCGAACCGTCTTCGTGGAGCGCGTTTCGAGCGTCATCTCGTCCGCGTCCGAGACCTTTGCCTTCAGTCGCACAGTACCTGTCGCCACATCGACGACGTCCACCACCTTCGAAAGCAGTTTCGCAGTGTCCTGGTTTCCGGAACGCGCCGCCAGCTGCACTGCACGGCCCAGTTTCGCCGTCGCCCCGTCGAAATCGCCCGACTTGCGGGCCTCGAGTCCCTGCTGGATCACCTGCGCCAGCTCGGCCTGACCTGTGTAGTGCGCCACCTGCGGATTGATCGATGTCGAGGCGACCATGTCGTCCGTCCACACCGCCCGGACGAGCCCCTGCGACAGCACCTCGGGAGCGCCGCCGTCCGCCGCCGGGATGATCAGCGAGGCCCTGGCCGCCAGCATTTCCTGGCCGATTCCGGCCTCCGGCACCTGCACACATATGTGGTAATCACGGGACTCGTCACCCCAGGAGCCGGTCGGATAGTCACCGGCCCGCGGTCCCGCCCCGGTGCGCCGCCCGCTGAGGTCGTCGACGGTCGGCGCGACCTGCTTGACGAACTTGATCTCCACACCGACCGGGGTCCACAACCGCAGTGCCACGTCCGCGACCCCCTTGCCCATCGCGTTCTCCATCATCCGTGTGAAGTCCGCCGACAGGCCGCTGGGATCGGCCACGATGTCGGCCGTGCCGAGCAAGGCGGACGCGATGCCGGTGACCTCCTTCACCTCCCAGTCGGTGCCGACCCCGCGGGCGTCACAGGTGAAGCGGCCGGCGCAGTCGTCGAGGGCGGCCCGCAGATCCTGTGGCGACTCGTGCTCGTTGCGGCCGTCGGTGAGCAGGATGCCGTGCCGTATCGCCGCGTCGGAGGAGGAGAGCAGCCGGTCGGCGAGACGCAGCCAGGAGCCGATGGCGGTGCCGCCGCCGGCTGCGAGCACCCGCAGCGCGTCCTTGGCCTGGGCACGGGTCGCCGGATCCGCGACGGCGAGCCGCCCGCCGCCCGGATAGACCTCGTGCGCCTTGTGTGTGCCCGCGACCACGGCGAAGGCGACACCGTCGCGCAGGGTGTCGATCGCGGCGGCTGTGGCCTCCCGCGCGTTGCGCAGCTTCGTCGGCGGGTAGTCCATCGAACCGGAGCAGTCGACCATGAGCACCACGGCGGCGCCGGACTGCCGGTCCGGCACGGCGGAGGGCGATGCGGTGGCTCCGTGCAGGGGCACCCCGCCGCTGGTGCCGCCGCCGGTGGAGGTGACCGTGACGATCGCGTTCACCTCACGGCCGCCCTCCGGGAGGTATGCGTTCTGGTACACGTCGACCGAGAACTGCGGCACCTGGGACTTCGAGAAAACGGCCATCTGATCGGCTCCTTGTGACTCCGCCCGGCCTTACGGGCAGAGCGAAGTGACAGCACGGGCAAGGAAGTGACAGCACGGGCAGGGGTGGGCAGGGGCTGAAAAGAGCAGACAACGGTGGACAGCAGCGGTCGGGTCAAGCCATCTCTAGGCCGATCCTGCCCCTTGCGGCGGGACGGCGAACGGCAGTACCGCCACTGTTACGTTGTCGTGGCCCCCGCCGTCGAGCGCGTGGCCGACCAGTATCTGCGCGCTGTGCAGCGGCCGTTCCGCGGCGTCGGCGGGGATGGCGCGGGCCATGTCCTGCGCTCCCTCCGCGTAGTTCCACAGCCCGTCCGTGCAGACCACGACCACGCCGGAACGGTCCGGCTTGAACGCCGCAGTGTGCGGCTCCAGTTCGTATGCGTCCGCGCCGAGCCAGCCGGTGATCGCGTGGGCGCGCTCGTCCGCGTACGCCTCCGCTTCGTTCATCAGACCGGCCGCCACCATCTGTGCGGCCCAGGAGTCGTCCTCCGTCAGCCGCGCCGGCGGACCGGAACGGTCGTCGGGCACCCAGTAGGCGCGGCTGTCGCCGACCCAGCCGACGACGAGCAGCCCGCCCGCCGCCACCGCGCCGACGATCGTGCACGCCGGCGCGTTCTGGTGGCGGTGCGGATCGTCGCCCTGGCTCGAAGCGGGCTGACCGGCCAGGGAGTTGACCGCCTCCGATGCGGCGACGATCGCCTCGTGCATGGCCTGCTGGGGGTGGGTGCCGCGGGGCAGCGCCGCCAGCAGCCGCTCGTTGGCCGCGCTCGCCGCCGCCGCCGACGCGTCGTCGGGGCGGGTCGCCGAGGAAACGCCGTCGCAGACGACGGCGACGACGGCGGGCGAGCCGTCCGGCAGGGAGGTGGAGGCGACGGCGAACGAGTCCTCGTTGCGGTGGTGCCGCAGACCGCGGTCGCTGACCGCGGCGACCGAGCCGAGCTCCTGCTCCATGTGGTCGCGCTCGCGGGGCTGGGCGTGGCCGCAGTTCTCGCAGTAGCCGTCGTCGTCCACCCGGCCGGCGCGGCAGGCCACACAGACTTTGGCCGCGGTCGGCGCCGGGGGAGTGGCAGGGTGCGCGGCTGCCGCGCGCGGGTCGGGGGCGCCGGGGACGGGCGCGGCGAGCTCGAAGTCGCCGGAGGACGGGTTGTCGAACCGCACGCCGGACGCGGCTGGTTGGCCGGCGCCGGGGACGGGGCCGTCCGCGAAGGGGTCGGGCCCTGCGGCCGCGGCCGGGCCCACGCCGTCGCGAGCGTGCTCGTGTTCCTCGCGGCCGACGGCTTCCTGCGGCTGCGCTGCCGGTACGGCGGCCGAGACCGTGCTCGGTCCTGCCGCCGGTGCCGCGCCCGCCGCCGCGGTCGGTCCTGCGGCCCGTGCCGGAGATCCCTCGGCCGCGGGTCGCTCGTGTCCGTGGTCGGGGGCGACGCGGGGCGCGGTGCCCGGTCCGGAAAACGGGCCGAGGCCGGTGCCGGCGTGCCCCGCCGGACCGCCGGCGGGCGGGGCGCCTGCGGCACCGGCCTGCGCGCCTGCCTGTCCCAAGCCGGCGCCCGGCTCGGTCGCGGGCCGGTGGGCCCCGCCCGCGGGTGCGCCGCCCGTCGGGGCATGCGAGGGCTGCGGCGGTACGCCGGAAGCCGGGTCCGGCGGCGCCAACTCGCCGCCGTCGGAGTCGGTGCCGGGCACATCGGCGGCGCGCTGGACAGGGGTGGGAGTGCCCATGGTGTCGGTGCCGGTCGCGGCCGGCCAATCCACAGGCGTGCCGATGGCCACGGTGGGGCGGTCCGGCGACGCGGCGGGCACGGCCGACAGGTCGTACCCGCACGCCCCGCAGAACCGGTCAGCGGGCTCCAGAGGTTCGTCGCAGCCCGGGCAGGTCGACCCGGCAGCCGGCTGGTGCTTCTGCGCCATCAATCACACCCACGTCCGGGGGCGGTAGCGGTTCGCCCGCTCCACCAGCTCTATCCGCTCCTCGCCGCGCTGGGCGAGCCGGGCGAGCACCCGGAAGGAGCGTTCCAGTCCGAAGCGCAGGCCGCGTTCGTCCAGCGCGCTGCCGAGAAGCACGGTCGGTGCATTCGGTGCATTCGGTGCCTGCGGAACGGACGGCCCGCTTCCGGGACTCCCGGAGAGTACCCAGTCGAGTGCGGTGCCGAGTACCTCTGTGGACAACTGCTCGCGCCGCACCGCGTCCAGGCCGAAGTCCCCGAGGGCCGCCACCTGCGCGGCGGCGGCCGACAGGTCCTCCAGCAGCGGCTCGTGCGCGGCGCGCCGCCGCAGCCTCGCCCGTACGGCGGCCACCCGCGCGGCCGTGTAGTGGATCGACGACTCGGGCACCGACTCGAGGGTCCGTACCGCTCCGGTCCGGTCGCCCGACGCGAGCTGCACCCGGGCGAGCCCGAACGCCGCGCTCACATGGCTCGGATCGGTCGTCCACACGAGCCGGTAGTAGTCCGCCGCGTTGTCCAGCTGGCCGAGCACCTCCGCACACAGGCCGAGGGCCAGCTTGGGCGCGGGCTCGCCGGGGAACGCGTCGTAGATCGCGTCGAAGGACAGCGCCGCGGCCTCGTGGTCGCCGGTGACCAGCGAGGTGACGCCGCGGTACCAGACCACCCGCCAGTCGTCCGGCTGCTGTTGCTCCATCGTGGCGAGCGCTCTCGTCGCGGCGGTCAGGTCGCCCATCTCGAGGCGCGCCCGCAGTTCGCGCAGCCGGGTCTCCGGCGAGCTCGCGGCCGCCGCGTGCAGCGCCGCGACCAGCTCGGCCGGAGCCGAGGCCATCAGCCCGGCCAGGAAGCCCGCGTTCGGGTCGGTCGGGTCGACGCGCGGCACCGGCAGGGCGAGCGAGGTCGCCCGGACGTCGAGAACGGCGAGATGCGGGGCGAGCGCCGGTGCCGTCGGTGCCGGGCCGGCCAGGGGGCCGACAGGCGAACGGGGTGCGGGGACGGCGGCGTGCGGCGCTGCGGCGGGAGGACCCGGCAGTCCCGGGGGGTGCGGCGCGGTGCCGGAAAGGCCCGGCAGTCCCAGTTGGTGCGGCGCGCCGACCGGCTGCGGCGCGGTGGCTGCCGAGGGGACGTGGCCCACCGCGCGGCGCTTGCCGCGCGCGGCGGCCCGCACGCCCAGGCTCGACACGTCCTCGGACAGCTCGGCGAACAACTGCGTGTCCGTCACGCGCAGTTCCGGGCCGAACAGCGTCGACATCGCGGGACGCGGGCGGCCCGTCTGCATGGCGACGACCTCCCTGAGCACGCCCGTCAGCTGCTCGGCCATCTCCTGGGCGGAGGCGAACCGCCGGGCCGGGTCCGGGTCCGTGGCCCGCACCAGCAGCCGGTAGAACGACTCGTAGGTCGCGAAGACCTCGATGTTCTCCGGGTCCGGAAGACTGTCCACGAAGACGTTCGTATACCCCTGGAAGTCGAAGGTCAGCACGGCCAGCGTCCGCGCCACCGTGTAGAGGTCGGAGGCGACGGACGGGCCGACCTCCGCGACCTCCGGGGCCTGGTAGCCGACCGTGCCGTAGATCGCTGACTCGTCGTCGTCCATCCTGCGGACCGCGCCCATGTCGATCAGCTTGAGCTGGTCCTGCTGCTGGATGGCGTTGTCGACCTTGAAGTCGCAGTACAGAAGGTTTCTGCTGTGCAGATGGCCGAGTGCTTCCAGCGCTTCGATGCCGTACGCGCAGGCCTGGTCGACCGGCAGCGGGTCGCGCCGTCCGTCCGGCCCGCGCCGCTCGTTGGCGATCTCCTTGAGCGCCTTGCCGCCCACGTACTCCATGACGATGTAGCCGTCGAGCGAGCCGGTGCGCTGGTCGAGGTGCTCGACGAAGTTGTAGATCCGGACGATGTTGGAGTGCTCGATCTCGGCGAGGAAGCGACGCTCGGAGATCGCGGCGGCCATCGCGTCCTGGTCACCGGTGTCCAGCAGACCCTTGAGCACCACCCACCGGTCGGAGACCGCCCGGTCCACGGCGAGGTAGACCCAGCCCAGGCCGCCGTGTGCGAGACAGCCCACGACCTCGTACTGGCCGTGCACGATGTCGCCGCCGTTCAGCTTCGGCACGAACGAGTACGGATGGCCGCACTTGGTGCAGAAGCCCTCCGTGCGGCCCGGCCGGCCGCCGCGCGCCCGCCCGACGGGCGCGCCGCAGTCGGAGCGCGAGCAGAACCGCTTGCGCTCCGGCACCTGGGGGTTCGCCATGACCGCGGAGCGCGGGTCGGGGCGCGGCACGTCCGGCACGGACACCAGCCCCGCACCGAGCCGGTTGCGGGCCGACGAGGACGTCGAGGAGCCCGAGCTGCGGACCGAGACCGACCGCGCGGAGGTGCTGCTGCCGGACAGCGTGCGCGACAGCCGTCCCGACACCGAGCGGCGCGAGGACGCCGAACGCGACGAGGCCCGCGAGGAGCGGGAACTGCTGCGCGCCGACGAGGAGCCCCGGCCGCCGCCCGCGATGCCGGTGGGCGGCGAGGAGACCATGCCGGTGGGCGACACCACCGGCGCCAGACCGCAGGTGTCGCAGTAGAGCTCGCCGCTGCCCATGTCCTCGTACGAGCCCTCGCAACCGGGGCGCTGGCAGTTCTTGTTCTCGCTCATGAATCCCCCCTGCGGTCGGCGGGTCCCGACTCCGGTCCGGCCGCTCCGGGCACCAGGACCTCCGCCGCGGCGTGCTGGTAGCGAAGGACCGCCTGCTCGGCGGCGCGCAGATCGCACGGCGCGCTCCACAGCATGCGGCGAGCCGCGTCGTACCGTTCGA
Organism: Streptomyces sp. NPDC027962; assembly: GCF_055566095.1. NCBI lineage: Bacteria > Bacillati > Actinomycetota > Actinomycetes > Kitasatosporales > Streptomycetaceae > Streptomyces > Streptomyces sp. NPDC027962. The sequence goes on along the minus strand of NZ_JBVHTA010000038.1, from coordinate 19,771 downwards.
TCAGCAGCGGGTCCTCCGCCATGCCGTGCCGGGCGACCTTCGCCTTGTACGCGTCCAGCCGGCCGCGCAGTTCGGCGCGGACCGCGAGCGGCGCGGTGACGGCCGTCAACGACTCGCGGGCCCGCAGCAGTTCGTCCTCGGCCTCCCGCTCCAGCGACTCGAGCAGCGGCGACAGCCTGTGCCACCGTGCGTGACGGCGGTGCTCGGCGGCCGTGGCGAGGCGCTCCTGCAGCGCGGTCGGCGGTCCGCTGACGGCGGGCACCTCCGACGCGGCGATCTTGGCGAGAACTTCGCCGCGCGCCGCCCGGGCCTCCGTCAAAGTCCGGTCGGCGCGCGAGAGCACGTCACGCAGCCGCAGCAGCCGCTCCTCCGAGTCCTGCCGGACCTGCAGGACCGCCTCGATCTCCCGGCGCACGTCCTCCAGGGCGCGCGCCGCCCGGTCGTAGCGCTCGGTGTCGGGGCGTCCGCCGCCGGGCGCGGAACTGCCCGCCGCCGGCTGCCAGAAGGCGAGCGGATCCGACACCACCTGGGTGCGCAGCGCGGACAGCTCGTCGGTGATGGACTCCAGCTCGTCGCCGGACGGGTGCTCACCCGGCCGGACACCGACGGAGTGCGCGAGGGAACGGGTGCGCTGCAGCTCGACGGCGAGCAGGTCGATGCGGGCGGGCAGCGCCGACCACACCACGTCCGCTGCGACGACCACGTCCAGGGAGGACGCGTACAGCTCGTTCATCCGGGCGACAAGCTCCTCGAGGCTGAACTCCTCCGCCAGCTTCGCGGGTCCGGTGATCTGCGGCGCGGTATGGGCGGCCGTGCCCGCCACGGTGACGCTGCGCCCGCGCAGCCGCTCGGTCAGCTCGGCCAGGTCCTCACGGCTGGACCATCGTCGGCGGGCACGCAGCTCGCGGATGTCGGTCAGCGCGGCGGTGTACGCGTCGAAGTAGCCCCACAGCAGGGTGATCTGCTGGTCGGTGGTGGCCCAGCGGTCCTTTGTGACACCGGTCAGCTCGGCGCCTTCGAGGAGTCTGCGGCCCGCGTGGTCCTGCAGTGCCAGCAGCGAGGTCTCGACCGCCTCGTGCTCGGCGTCGAGCCGTGCCAGCGCGCGGTCCACCTCGTCCCGGTCCATCACCGGTCCGTGCGGTCTCCCCGCCGAGCCGGGGAAGGGTCCCGCGAGGCCCATCGATCACCTCTCCGTTCCGCTTCGCTGCATTTCGCTGCATGTGGTGCCTGTAGCGCCTGTGGTTTGTGTTTGCCGCGCTCGCCCGTGCGCCCCTTCGGCCTACCCGTCCCGGTACTTGGGCAGCGGCGGGCCGGCTATGCCCGGCAGGTCGGCGGCGAGCCACTTGTCGTACGCCTTCTTCCAGGCGCTCTTGCGGTAGTCGACCAGGACCTGGTTCACCCGCCGCACCAGGTCGTCGTTGCCGAGTTTGGTGGCCACGCCGTAGTACTCGGTGGTGAAGGGCGCATCGCCCTTGAGTTCGACCGCCGGGTCCTGCGCCGCCTGGCCGGCGGCCAGGGCGTTGTCCGTCACGATCGCGTCGACCAGGCCCTGCTGGAGCCTGACCAGGCAGTCCAGCTGGTTGGGCACCGTGTACACGTCCTCGTCCGCGCTCTGCCCGTCGTGCTTGTCCTTGAAGGTCGCGCCGAAGCTGTTCTTCTCCAGCGCCTCGTAGGCGGTCGAGCCCTCCGCGGAGCAGATCCGCTTGCCGGTGAGTGACTTGTCGTACCCGGTGATCGTGGAGCTCTTCGGCGCGAGCACCTGCTGGCCCGCCTGGAAGTACGCCGTGGAGAACGCGACCTGCTCGATACGGCTGCAGCTGATCGTCATCGTGCGCACCACGACGTCGACCGTGCCGTTCTCCAGGGCGGCGATGCGCTGGTTGGTGGGGACGGCACGGAAGATGACGGCGTCCGGGCTGCCGAGGATGTCCTCGGCGATGGCGCGGGCGAGGTCGATGTCGAAGCCTTCGAGGCCGCGGTCGGCGGGGTTCCGGTAGCCCCAGCGGTAGCTGTTCTGGTCGACGCCGACGACCAGCTTGCCCCGCTCCTTGATCGCGTCGATGGCCGGCCCGTCGGCGCTGGACGGTGTGAGGGAGGCCTCGGGGTCCTCGCAGGTGTCCGCCTTGACCGGCACAGCCGAGGCCACGCCCTGGCCGTGGTGCTCCGTCATGGCGTCGGCACCGCCGTGGGACAGCGGCAGCAGGGTGAGGGCGGCGGTCAGCGCGCAGGCGGCGGCCATCCCCGCGACGCCGCCCCAGCCGCGCGGCCTGCGCGGAGTGCGTCGGCCACCCGGACGCGTCCTGGTGTCCGTCATCGCTCCCCCTCTCACCGGTACTCCGAAAGCCTGCGGTTGATCCCGACGATCGCGCCCACGGCACCCAGCACTCCCAGGGCGGCCGCCCCGATCGGCAACCCGGACAGCGCCCCGCGCCCGTCCTTCGCGGCCTGGGTGAACTCGCGCTGCTCGTGCGCCAGCGCCTTCTCCAGAGCCGCGTCCACCCTGTCGAACGACTCGCCCGTCGAGCCCTTCGCTCCGACAACCTTCCGGAGCGCGCCGTCGTAGTCGCCTGCCCTGTCGGTCCTGGTGACGTCCTTGTGGCGATCCTGCCACTCGGACACACCCTCGACGGCGTCCTCGACCGGCATGCGGCCCTCGTCGTCGTCGGCCAGCCGCTCCGCCCGGTGCAGCTGCTCCGCGAGCTCCTTCATGCCCGTCGCGTAGTCCGTCTCGTACTTGTCGCTCTTGCCGTCGTTGGTCAGCACGGCGCCTCGTGCCACGAGCGTGAGGTTCTCGTTGGCGCGAGCCTTCAGGGAGTTGATCCGCGCGTCGTTGAGGACCTTGAGGGACTGCTGGCCGTGCTCCTCGGCGTCGTTCAGCTGTGCGCGCGCCACCGTGTGGCCCACCGCGAGCCACAGCAGCACCACCGTGGTCGCCGCCGTCGCCGCGAGCAGACCGTGGTTGAACACGCGGTTGGTACGGCGGTAGTTGCGCCGCTGCGCCCACACCAGGGCTCCGACGGTCACCGCACCCGCAGCGAGCGAGAGGACCGGCCAGAACCGTGCGTCCTCGTCGTCCTCGACGAGTCGCGCCGTCTCCGCGTCGTACAGCTTCTGGGCGGCGGGCAGCAGATCCCTGGTCATCTGCTCGTTGGCGAAGCGGAGGTACGCGCCGCCCAGCGGCCGGCCGAGCCGGTTGTTGGCCCGAGCGGTCTCTATCAGGCCCGTGTAGCGCGGCAGGGCCTCGTTCAGCCGGGCGATCTGGCGGCCCGACTCGCTCGAACTGCCGGTGTTCGTGGCCGCCTTGATGAGCAGACGGGACGCGAGCGCGATGTCCCTGTCGTACCTCTCGGCGACCTCGCGCGGCTCCTCCGCACCCGCCAGGAATCCGCTGGAAGCCGTCGTGTTCGCGTCCGCGAGCGAACGGTAGATCGAGGCGGCGTCGGCGCTGAGCGGCTGACTGCGGCTCACCACATCGTCCGCCGCGCTCGCGCGGGCGGAGACCTCGAATGCCGCCACCGCGCCGAACGCCAGCACCAGCGCGGCCAGGACGGCGCCGATGATCTGCAGCCGACCCGGCTCCGTCGTCGCCGCGACATGCAGGCGCCGACGGCCCTCGGTCCAGGCGCCGCGACCCGCGGGCGGCTGGGCCGGCGGCTGTGCGGGCGCGTGCCGCGGAGCCGACGGAGGCGCTGTGCGCACGTTCGGCGGGTGTGTCACGTGACCTCCCCCTTGGTCGCTGACGTCGGCCCGCCTCCCCCGGCGGGTCGTGGGACTACTCCCGGCCAGCAGTATGGCCGCAGGGGACCTTCTCACACCACATTTGACCCGATCTTGCCGTCCCCACCATGTATACGCTTCCCGACCTTGATCGGTTCCCTCGGCGGGAGCCCCCGCGGCGGGTGCGGGAGCGTGTCCCTCCGCCGGGCTCCGCCCCGAACTCCACGCCTCGAACGCCCCCTACGGACTGGCTGCCGTGGGAGGTACCGCCGGGGGGGGGGGGGGGGGGGGGGGGGGGGGGGGGGGGTGGGGGTTGGGGGAGGGGGGGGGGGGGGGGGGGGGGGGGGTGGGGGGGGGCTTGGGGGGAGACCGTGGGGGGGGAGGGGGGGGGGGGTTGGGGGGGGGGAGCGCACTTTTTTGT
>NZ_JBVHTA010000038.1:0-15625 GCF_055566095.1 Streptomyces sp. NPDC027962 | reverse complement strand
TACCCTCCCCCCCCCCCCCCCCCCCCCCCCCCCCCCCCCCCCCCCCCCCCCCTCCCCTCTCCCCCCCCCCCCCCCCCCCCCTCCCCCCCCCCCCCCTCCCCCCCCCCCCCCCCCCGCCGGCGTTCGAGGACGCGGTGCGCAGCGCGGTACGGGTTACGTGTAGTGCGCCCGCAGCGCCGCCCCTGCCTTCGGCGTCGCTCCAATGAAGTCCAGTCCCAGCAGCGCCGCCCCCAGTACCGGCGCTGTCGTCACCACCTCGACGGTCGCCTTCGGCGCCGCGGCCGACAGCAGTTCGCGGATGCGGCCGTCCAGGTCCGGGTGGCGGGCGGCCAGCACGCTGCCGCCGAGCAGCACCGGCACCTCCTCGTCGAGGAGTTCGAGGCGGCGCAGCGCCACCGTCGCCATGGCCACGACCTCCTCGGCCTGCCGGTGCACCAGTGAGCGGGCCACCGGGTCGCCGGTCGCGCTCGTCGCGAACAGCAAGGGGGTCAGTTCGTGCTTGCGCGACGCGGCCACGCGGCCCAGGTGCAGAGCCTCGATCAGCTCGTACACCGAGTCCAGGCCGAAGTGCGCGGGCAGCGTGGCGGCCAGGGCCGTGGGGGCGCCGCGGCCGTCCTCGGCGCGTGCCGCGGCCCAGAGCGCCTCCTCGGCGAGACCCGCGCCGCCGCCCCAGTCCCCGGAGAGCTTCCCGATCGCGGGGAAACGGGCCGTGCGGCCGTCGGGCAGCATGCCCACGCAGTTGATGCCCGCGCCGCACACGACGGCCACGCCGCGCGGCTCGTCCACTCCGGCGCGCAGGACCGCGAAGGTGTCGTTGCGCACCACGGTCGTGCGCCCCCAGCCGCGTTCGTGCAGTGCCGCGGTCAACTCCCGTTCCTCCACCGGAAGGTCGGCGTTGGCGAGGCAGGCGGAGACATGCCGGACCGTGCCCGTGATGCCGCCCTCCGCCCTGGCCTCCTCGACCGTGGAGGCCAGGGTGTCGATGGCTGCCGCGACGCCGACCCTCGGCGGCTGGAATCCGGGCCCGCGGCTCGCAGCGAGCACGGAGCCGTCGGCACCGACGAAGGCCACGTCGGTCTTGCTGTTCCCCGCGTCGACGGCGAGTACCACGGGGGGCACCGCGGGCCGTTCCGGGCGGGCGCCGCCTGCGGGAACTTCGGTCACGCCCACGCGAGGTGCTCCTGGTTGTGCGCGATCAGCTGCTCGGTGAGCTTCTCGGCGTACTCGTACTGGCCGATCAGCGGATGCGAGAGCAGCGCCCTGAACACCCGGTCGCGCCCGCCGCGCAGGGCCGCCTCCAGCGCCAGGTCCTCGTACGCGGTCACTCCCGCGAGCAGCCCCGTGTACAGCGGGTCGAGTTCGTCCACCGGCAGCGGTGTCGCCCCCTTGGTGCCGACCGCGGCCTGCACCTCGATGACGGCGTCGTCCGGCAGGAAGGGAAGGGTGCCGTTGTTGCAGGTGTTCACCACCTGGTACGGGGAGCCGGCGCCGCCCAGCAGCGAGGCGGCGAGGTCCACGGCCGCCTCCGAGTAGTACGCGCCGCCGCGCTTGGCGAGCAGTTCCGGCTTCTCGTCGAGCGCCGGGTCGCCGTACATCTCCAGCAGCCGCCTTTCCATCTCCGCGACTTCCGCCGCTCGTGACGGCTTGGTGCGCAGCTCCCGTACGACCTCGTCGTGGCCATAGTAGTAGCGCAGGTAGTACGAGGGCACGACGCCGAGCCGGTCGATCAGGTCCCGGGGCATGTGCAGGTCGGCGGCGACGGTGTCACCGTGTTCGGCAAGCAGCCGCGGCAGTACGTTCTCGCCCTCCGGCCCGCCCAGCCGCACTGCCCTCTCCCAGGTGAGGTGGTTGAGCCCCACGTGGTCCAGATGGATGGCGGAGGGGGCCACGTCCAGCAGTCGGGCGAACTTCCGCTGGAAGCCGATGGCGACGTTGCACAGTCCGACGGCCTTGTGCCCGGCCTGCAGCAGTGCGCGGGTGACGATGCCCACCGGGTTGGTGAAGTCGATGATCCAGGCGTCGGGGTTGGTGCGGCGGACGCGTTCGGCGATGTCCAGGACGACGGGCACGGTCCGCAGCGCCTTGGCGAGGCCGCCCGCGCCGGTGGTCTCCTGGCCGACGCAGCCGCACTCGAGCGGCCAGGTCTCGTCCCGGTTGCGGGCGGCCTGCCCGCCGACGCGCAGTTGCAGCAGGACGGCGTCGGTGCCGGCGACGCCCGCGTCGACGTCCGGGGTGGTGACGATCCTGCCGGTGTGGCCCTGCTTGGCGAAGATGCGCCGGGCGAGGCCGCCGACCAGTTCGAGCCTTTCGGCCGCGGGGTCGATCAGGACGAGTTTTTCGATCGGCAGGGTGTCGCGCATCCGCGCGAAACCGTCGATGAGTTCGGGGGTGTAGGTGGAACCGCCCCCCACGACAGCGAGCTTCATGTCCGACTAGCCCTTCACTCCGGTCAGTGTGACGCCCTCGATGAAGGCCTTTTGTGCGAAGAAGAAGACCACGATCACCGGTGCCATGATCATCACCGTGGCGGCCATGGTCAGGTTCCAGTCGGTCTGATGGGCGCCCTTGAAGGATTCCAGGCCGTAGCTCAGAGTCCAGGCGGCCGGGTTCTCGGAGGCGTAGATCTGCGGCCCGAAGTAGTCGTTCCAGCAGTAGAAGAAGTGGAACAGCGCCACCGCGGCGACGGCCGGCTTCGCCATCGGCAGCACGATCCGCACCATCGTGCGGAACTCGCCGCAGCCGTCGATCCTGGCCGCTTCCGTGTACTCCTTCGGGATGGTCAGCAGGAACTGCCGCAGCAGGAAGATGGTGAAGGCGTTGCCGAAGGCGAACGGGATGATCAGCGGCCACAGGGTCCCGGCCAGGTCCAGCTGCTTCGCCCAGAAGAGGTACATCGGCACGACGACGACCTGAGGCGGCAGCATCATCATCGCGATGACCAGCATCATCGCCAGATTGCGGCCGCGGAAGCGGAACTTGGCCAGGGCGTACGCCACGGGGATGCTGGAGCCGACGGCGAGCACGGTGCCGAGCCCCGCGTACAGCAGCGTGTTGCGCCACCAGGTCAGAAAGCCGGGTGTGTTCCAGACGGTGGCGAAGTTGCCCCACTCCCAGGTGTGCGGCCACAGATCGCGGGTGAGGGCCTGGTCGTCGCTCATCACGGCGGTCAGGAACACGAAGACGAACGGCAGCAGGAAGAACAGTGCGGCGGCGATCGCCAGCGAGTGGACCGCGATCCACTCCAGCGCCGCCCGGCGCCGTGCGGAGCGCCGCGCGGCGGTGCTCCTGGGACGCTGCGCCGCCGAGGGGTACGCGGTCGGGGTCACGGTGGTCATGGTTCAGTCCTCCGCCGACATGAAGCCGGAACGCCGCCGCATCAGGAACGCCGTGAACGCCATGGCCAGGACGAACAGCACCAGGGCGACCACACAGGCCGCGCCGGTGTCGAAGCGCTGGAAACCGAGGTTGTACACGGTCTGCGGGACGGTGAGCGTGCTCTTGTCCGGGTAGCCGGGCTCGAACTGCTGGCCGGATCCGCCGATCACCCCGCTCGCCACCTTCGCCGCCACCAGCGGCTCGGTGTAGTACTGCATCGTCGCGATCACGCCGGTGATCACGGCGAAGAGCACGATGGGCGAGATGTTCGGGAGCGTGACGTGGCGGAACCGCTGCCAGGCGCGGGCACCGTCCAGCTCCGCCGCCTCGTACTGCTCCTTCGGTACGTCGAGCAGCGCCGCCATGAAGATCACCATCAGGTCGCCGATGCCCCACAGGGCCAGGATCGTCAGCGACGGTTTGGACCAGGCCGGGTCGGTGAACCAGCCGGGGGCCGGCAGCCCGATCCCCTCGAGGATCGTGTTCGCCGGTCCGGTTCCGGGGTTGAGCAGGAAGACGAAGGACATGGTCGCGGCGACCGGCGGGGCCAGGTAGGGCAGGTAGAAGAACGTCCGGAAGACCCCGGCCCCCGTCTTGATCTTCGTGATCAGCAGTCCGATGCCGATCCCGAACAGCACCCGCAGCGACACCATGACGACGACCAGCCACAGGGTGTTGCGAAGGGCGGGCCAGAAGAAGGGGTAGTCGTTGAGGACGTACGACCAGTTCTTCAGGCCCACCCACGTCGGCGGGGCGAACCCGTCGTACTTCATGAAGGAGAAGTAGACGGTCGAGACGAGCGGGTAGGCGAAGAAGACCGCGAACCCGATCAGCCACGGGGAGAGGAAACCGAGCGTGCGCAGTGCCGACCTGCGTTGCCTCGTCCGCAGGGCGCGGCGGGCGCCAAGTGCGGTGGCGTCCATCAGCGGGCCTGCTCGTTGTCCTTGTCGACCTGGGCGTCGGTCTTCCTCAGGCCGGCGTCGAGGTCCTTCTCCCGCCCGGCCTCGTGGCGCACACCCAGGTCCTGGGCGGTGAGCAGGAACGCCCCGCCGTTGACGGACGAGGGGGCGTGAGCGCTCTTGGGGTGCTGCGCGATGTCCACGAACGTGCGGTACAGCGGATCGTCGTTCAGCTCGGGCGACTTCAGGGCCGCCACCGTGGAGGGCACGTTGTGGATCGCGTTGGCGAAGGAGACGACCGCGTCGGTGTCGGTGGAGAGGTACTTCACCAGCTCCCAGGCGGCGTTCTGCTTCGTGCTCACGTTCGCGATGCCGAGGACGGTGCCGGACAGGTAGCCCTTGCCGTAGTCGGCCACCTGGTCATCCGGGACGGGGAAGGGCGCCGCGCCGATCTCGAACGTCAGGTCGGCGTCCGTGGCCATCTTCCCGCGCCACTCGCCGTCGAGCTGCATGGCCACCTGGCCGGTGTGGAACGGGTGCTTGGGGCCCCACTCGTCGCCCAGGCCGGTGCGGAACTTCTCCAGCTTCCTGTATCCGCCGAGCTTCTCGGCGAGGTTCTTCTGCCAGGTGAACAGTGCCTTGGCGGCCGGGTCCTCGGCCAGGTTCGACTTGCCGTCGGCGCCGAAGTACTGCACGCCGAACTGCGAGGCGTAGTGCTCGAACGTCGTCTCGTAGCCCTGGAAGTTGGGCAGGAAGCCGAGCTGCTCGTAGCTGTCGCCCTTGGCCCTGGTGAGCTTCTTCGCGATCTCGTCGAACTCGGACAGCGTCTTCGGAGGCGCGGTGATCCCCGCCTCCTCGAACGCCTTCTTGTTGTAGTAGAGGCCGTACGCGTCACCCAGCAGTGGGACCGCGCACCGCTTGCCGTCGTGCTCGGTGTACTTGGCCATCTGCGGGAGGAAGGTCTTCGCCGGGTCGATCTTCGACTTCTCCAGGAACGGCTTCAGATCGGCGAGCGCGTTGGTGGTGCAGAACCGGCCGACGTTGTCGGTGGTGAAAGAGGAGACGACGTCCGGCGCGTTCGAACCGCCCGCGCGCAGCGCCTGGTTCAGCTTGTCGTCCGTGATGCCCTTGACGGTCTTGACCTTGATGTTGGGATGAGCCTTCTCGAACGACCTGATGTTCGCCTCGATGGCCGCGACCTCGCTCGGCGCCGACCAGCCGTGCCAGAAGGTGAGCGTCGTCCCGGCGTTCGGATCGTCGGAGGCGGTGCTCTGCGGCTGGCCGGTACAGGCCGTTGCGAGCAGCGTGGTCGCGGCGGTCGCGGCGAGTGCGGCGGCCGTGATCCGGCGGTTTCGGGGCATGACGGTGCCTCCCTGTGACAAGGACGGACGAGGACGGACGAGGGCGCGTCGGGGGAAGGGGAGAAGCAGGGGTGGGGTGGTGCGGTCAGCGGGAGGTGTCGAAGACCTCGTCGCGGGTGATGGCCAGCGCGCTCTCCAGCGCCCCGCGCAGCACCGGGTGCTTGCGTACGGCCCCGAGCACGAGGCGCGGCCGGGAGGCGGCCAGCTCTGACAGCTCCGCCTGCACACGCGTCCGCAGCGGCTCCCCGCCCGCGGCGATGACCTCTCCGGACAGGACGACCAGCTCCGGGTCGAGCACGGCGACCATGGACGCCAGCCCGGTCGCGAGCGCGGTCGCGTACGCGTCGAGCAGCTGCCCGTACGGCCCCGAGCCGGTCTCCGCGGCCCTGGCGACCAGCGCGGTCGCGACCTCGGCATGCGGGCCGCTGCCCACGTCATCGAGGCCGAGCTGGCGTGCCAGCCGGGGGAGTGCCTGCGCACCGGCCAGTTCCTGGAAGCCGCCGCTGTTGGCCTTGGTCACCTGACGCACCAGTGGGGTGCCGGGCACGGGAAGGAAGCCGACCTCGCCGGCGCCACCGGTGGATCCGCGGTGCAGCCGGCCGCCGATGACGACGGCGGCGCCGAGGCCCTCCTCGTTCCACAGGAGTACGAAGTTGTCGTGGCCGTGGGCCGCGCCGACGCGCTGCTCGGCGACCGCGGCGAGGTTGACGTCGTTCTCGTACTCGACGGGCATGGGCAGCCCCGCGGCGAGCTCGTCGAGCAGCGTGGGCGAGTGCCAGCCGGGCAGGTGGGACGCGTACCGCAGCCGGCCTGTGGACGGGTCGAAGGCGCCCGGTGTGCCGATGACGAGATGGTGCACGTCCGAGCGGGTGAGGCCGGCGGCCTTCACGGCCCCGTCGAGGGCGTCGGTGACCTGCTGGACGACGCTGTCGGCGCGCCGCCCGGGGGTGGCGAGCTCGAATTCTCCGACGGTCGTACCGGTGATGTCGGCGACGGCGGCACGGATGCGCTCGGGGGTGACGTCCAGACCCGCGGCGTGGGCCACGCGGCCGTTGAGCGCGTACAGCTGGGCGCTCGGGCCCGGCCGGCCCTCGGTGGTACCGGTGACGACGACCAGCCCGGCGGCCTCCAGCCGGGCCAGCAGCTGGGAGGCAGTGGGCTTGGACAGGCCCGTGAGCTTGCCGATCCTGGTCCGGGAGAGGGGGCCGTGCTCCAGCAGCAGATCGAGCGCGGCGCGGTCGTTCATGGCGCGCAGGACGCGCGGGGTACCGGGCGTGGTTCCGGCCACGGCGATTGCACCTGCCTCTCGGCTCCGGCCTTGCGACCTGGACTGTTAGGAAAGTTTCCTATTCTGTAGGAGGAAAGTAGGCCGCAGGCAGGCCCCCGTCAATGGCAAACGCCCCCTGGGCAACCAAAGCGTTACCGAAGGGGGCGTTGCGTGGAAGTGGCCGACCGGCCGAGGACGCCGGTGACCGCTCGCGATCAGCGACGAGCGCTCGTGGCCGTCACTTCGAAAGATTCGCCGGCGGCGGGATCGGCGAGGCCGCCACCGACTGCGGCGACACCGACGAGGCGAACGCCGACGGGGCCGCCATGCCGGCGGTCGGGTCGGCCGCGGCTTCATCGGCCTGCTGCGGCAGACCGCCGACGATGCGGATGCCCGCCGCGTCGAAAGCGCGCTTGATGCGCCAGCGCAGCTCCCGCTCCACCCCGAGCGACTTGCCCGGCATCGTCTTTCCGGAGACCCGGAACGTCATCGAGTCCAGCAGCACCTCGGTCAGCCCCAGTACCTCGACCGGGCCCCACAGCTGCTCGTTCCAGGGCTCGGCCTTCGCGAGGTCGTCCGCGACCTCGCCGATGACGGCCCTGACATGGTCCAGGTCCTCGCAGGGGCGGACGGCGACGTCGACGGCCGCCGTGGCCCAGCCCTGGCTGAGGTTGCCGATCCGCTTGATCTCGCCGTTGCGCACGTACCAGATCTCGCCGTTGTCGCCGCGCAGCTTCGTGACCCGCAGCCCCACCTCGATGACCTCACCGGAGGCGACGCCCGCGTCGACGGAGTCACCGACGCCGTACTGGTCCTCCATGATCATGAAGACGCCGGACAGGAAGTCGGTGACCAGGTTGCGCGCGCCGAAACCGATCGCGACACCGGCCACACCCGCGGACGCGAGCAGGGGCGCCAGATCGATCTTGAACGCGCCGAGGACCATCAGGCCCGCCGTGCCCAGGATCACGAACGAGGCGATCGAGCGCAGCACGGAACCTATGGCCTCCGAGCGCTGGCGGCGCCGCTCGGTGTTGACCAGCAGACCGCCCAGCGTCGTGCCCTCCACGGCCTGCGCGGAGCGGTTCATCCGGGCGATCAGCTTCGTCAGCGCCCGGCGTACCAGCATCCGCAGCACCAGCGCCACGACGAGGATCAGCGCGATACGCAGCCCCGTGTTCAGCCAGGTGGACCAGTTCTCCTCGACCCACCCCGCCGCGGTCTCGGCGCGCCTGGCGGCCTCGTCGAGGGTGGTGGGAGCGGGCGAGGGTTCGGCTTCCAGCAGTGCCGACGACCAGAAGGCGGTCACGAAAGGAACCTCCAGGCTTGCGATGGGAGACCAATAACCCTAACCGGGCATCCGGCCCGATCCGGCGTCCTCGGCGCCCAAGAGACACGGCTCACCGGCCCGCCCGGCAGGCCCGTCGCCGTCGTCCTAGGCCCGCCGGGGGGTGCCCCGGACACCCTGTGGCGGAAAACACCTCGAGCCCGTTACGCGTACGTGGTGGCGCCAGGAGCGGCCATGAGGCGAAACTGATGACAGATCGTCCCGGCGCGAGCCACGCGCCGCCGGCGTACAAGGAGGCATCCACCGTGCCGCACGTCCTGGTCCTCAACGCGTCGTACGAGCCGCTCGGCGTCGTACCGCTCCGCCGCGCGCTCGTCCTCGTCCTGGAGAACAAGGCTCTCTGCCTCGAGGAGTCCGGCGCCTTCATGCATAGCGCGACCCGCGTCATCGCCGCGCCCAGCGTCGTGCGACTCAAGCGGTTCGTGCGGGTCCCCTACCGGGGGCCCGTTCCTCTTACCCGCAAAGCGCTCTTCGCCCGCGACGGCGGGCGCTGCATGTACTGCGGTGGCGTCGCAACCAGCGTCGACCATGTAGTTCCGCGCAGCCGCGGGGGTCAGCACGCCTGGGAGAACGTGGTGGCCGCGTGCCGCCGCTGCAACCACGTCAAGGCCGACCGGCACCTGCGGGAGCTGGGCTGGCGTCTGCGCCACCAGCCTGCGCCGCCGAGCGGGCTCGCCTGGCGCATCATCGGCACCGGCCACCGGGACCCGCGGTGGCTGCCGTACCTGCAGCCGTACGGCGCGGACGACGCGATCACCCGTATCGACGGTATCTCCGTCGACGGCATCTCCGCATGACGGACGTGCGCTTCGATCGCCCGGACGGTCTGAAGCTGCCGGGCCCGCTCCGGCCTGGCCGGCGATCGGGGGCCGGGCCTGCGGCAGCGCCCCGGGACAGCCGCACGCCCTCGGTCCTCAGCCGCTCCCACTGCTCCGTGCCCCCAGTCCTCCGTGCCCTCAGTCCTCCGCCACCGCGTACACCTCCACCGAGAACAGGGAGTAGCCGAAGTCGGTCACCCGCTCGTCGCCCTGCACGCGGATGAAGCGGGTGTCCTTCGCGTCCATACCCACGGACTCCCGTCCGCCCCCGCCGTCCGTCACCGTCGCCGCGGTGCGCCAGACCTTGCCGTCCGCGGAGACCTGAATGCGGTACCGCGTCGCGTACGCCTCCTGCCAGTGCAGCACCACCTGTCCCACCCGCGCAGGGCGGCCCAGTTCCACCTGCCACCAAGCGGTCGGGCCCAGCGGTGAGGCCCAGCGGGTCGTGGCGTCGCCGTCGACCGCTGCGGCCGCCGGATAGTCGGGCGTCTCGTCCCCCGACGACGAGGCCTTCGCCCCTTCGGCGCGTGCGAGGTCCGCTCCGGCTGCGCGCGGGAACGCCCGCACGGTGAGCGTGCGCTCCTGCCCGGCGAAGGAGACCGGCACGCGGTACTCACCGGCCGGGGTGTCCTCGGGGACCGACACCTCCACGGGGACGGTCGTGCGCAGCCCGCGCGGCACCGTCGTCTCCTCCGGGACGCTCACCTTGATTCCCGCCGGGGCCTTCGCGGTGAGGGCGCCGCGCACCTCCGCCGGGCGCTGCGCGGTCAGCCGGACCTGGGCACGCTGCGGACGGCCGCCGATCTCTGCGCTGGTCGTCTCGCGTACGAGATCGAGCCCGGCCGCCGGTTCGTCCGCGAACCAGGGCACCAGGGACTTCACACCCACGTCCCCGCCGTCGGCGGTCGTCACGCGTACGGCGTCGGCCCGCAGTCCCTGCGCGTCGGCCTGAGTCCAGCCGCCCGCCGCCAGCGGTCCCAGCGAACGCCAGCCCTCGCCCGGCACATGCACCTCGAGCCGGCCCGCGGACTCGGCGGAGCGGGGCGCGCCGGTCGCGGGGGCGGTCATCGCGGTCACGGCCGTGAGCGGCCGGGGCCGCTCCAGGCGCACGACGTCCTCGCCGGGCTTGCCGGCGCCGGCCTGGTCCGCTCCCGTCCAGGCCCGCGACTCCTTCGCCGCCCGGTCCAGGAACGGCGTCAGCACCCCCTTGCCGACCATGGCCCGGCTTTCTCCCACGGCCGTGCGCAGCGGCGCCAGGGCCAGCGAGGCGCGCCATGCGGCCTCGCCGTCGCCGCGGGCCTGCGCCTGCAGCATGTCGACCGCCAGTTCACCGGCCTGCCCGTAGCGGGCCAACTGGGTGAGCCACGGCCGTACTTCGCCGGCCAGCCGGCCGTCGGCGGTTCCCGAGAGCCGGTCCGGCGCCTGGCGCATCACCGAGAAGGCCGCGCGCAGAGAGGCCGCGGCCCGGTCCTTCGCCTTGGTGTCCGAGGTGGTGCGCGAGCGCCAGAACTCGTCCAGCAGCGGCCGCAGATACGCCGACTCGCCGTCGGGTCTGAGTATCGAGGACGCGTCGTTGCCGGCGAGGGCGAGCAGCGCCTCACGGGCCTTCGCGTCCCCGCCCGCCAGGTCGTCCAGCGCGGCCTGCCACGACTGCTCGGGCCGGTAACCCTTCGGGTTCCAGGCGAAGTCGGCGGCGGTGAACAGGGGGATGCGGGAGGCGGAGGCCTGCTCCATGGCGTTGGCCAGGAGCGCTGCGGAACCGGTCGCCACGGCGGGCTCACGGCCGGTGTAGGGGCCGAGGAAGATCCGGTCCTGGGCGTAGTCGTTGACGGGGTAGTTGTCCATGGTGACCAGCGGGTGCTCGAAGGCGTCCCGCGCGCCCGCCAGTTCACGGCCGGTGATGGTGCGCGGCACCACCCCCACGCCGGTCCACGCCACGCGGACCGTGCCATCCAGCTGCTCCGCGAGCGCGCGCCGGTATTCGGTGGCGCCCTCCTGGTAGAACTCGGTCGGCATGACGGACAGCGGCTCCGCGCCCGGATGGCGCTCGGCCAGGTGACGCGCCAGCTGCCCCGCGACCCGCGCGTGCGCCTTCGCCGCGGCCTCGGGGCCGGAGCCGAAGGTCTCCGCGTCCCTGGAGCAGTGCCACTCGCTGTAGCTGACGTCCTGGAACTGCAGCTGGAAGGCGCGGAATCCCAGCGCCCACATGGCGTCGATCTTCCGGGTCAGCGCCTTCACGTCGGCGCCGTCGGCCAGGCACATCGACTGCGCGGGCGCCACGGCCCAGGCGAGGGTGACGTGGTTGCGGCCTGCCCGCTCGGCGAGCTCGCGGAACTCGGCGCGCTGCGCCGCCGGATAGGGGTCGCGCCAGCGGGCCTGCCGGAAGAGGTCGTCGCCGGGCGCGTAGAGATAGCGGTTCTGTTTGGTCCGCCCCATGAAGTCGAGCTGCGCCAGGCGCTGCTCACGGTCCCAGGGCTGCCCGTAGAAGCCCTCCGTCATGCCGCGCACGGCGGACCCCGGCCAGTCGCGCACGACGACGCCCGCGACGGTCCCTCCGTCCGCGCCCGCCGCCACGAGTTGGCGCAGCGTCTGCACACCGTGGAACAGGCCGTCCTCCCCGGCGCCGTCGATCGCGACCGTGTCACGGCCCCCGACGCGTCCGGCGGCGAGCCGGTAGCCGCCGGAGGGCAGGTCGGCGCGCTCGGGCGCGCGGAGGGCGCGCAGCGCCGACTGGGCCTCGCCGCCGCCGAGATGCACCACGGGGCCGCGTCCGGGCAGTGCGGTGTGCACGGTCCGCACGCCGGCGGCGCGCAGTGTCTCCTTCAGGAGTTCGACCGCATACGGGTCGGCGGAGGGCTCGGCGACGACGGTCGCCTCGTCACCGAGCCGTACGGTCTCTCCCTGCGCCCGCAGTGACTGGGGGCGCGGCCACACGGCGGGGGTAGCGGTGTCGGTTTTCGGGTCCTGTGCGGTGCCTGCGGGGGAACCGGGCTCCTGCGGTTGTGCGGGCGCGCCGTACGCCCCGCCCGCCCCGCCCAGCAGACTGCCGATGACGGCGACCGCGACCGCTGCCGCCGTACGCCTCCTCGCCCCGAGCCGCACGGCTGTCTCCCCTCGGTGTTCCCCGTCATCCGGTCGGTTTCGAGCCCACCACCACCACCGTCGGAGTGTCAATGTGCGTGGCCGTTGTGCACCTTTTGCCTGTGGTGGTGAATGATCGGAGCCAACTGACGGAGGGGGAAACGAATGTGACACGGAACACGTTGACTGATCGTGTACGTCTGCGGTCGCGCCCGCTGGGTAGGGCTGCTGTGACCCCTCCCATCCCATTGGAGTGATGAACGTGGCCGCATCCGCGCACCTGCTGCTCTCCGCCCTGTCCAAACAGGTCCCGGGTCAGGTTCCCGTCCAGGTTTCGAGCCGGCGCAAACTGGCTCAGACCGCCTGCCCGCTCGCCCATGAGGTCCCGCTGACCAGCGAGCCGCCGCTCGCCTACGACGCCCCCCTCACGAGCGAGCCGCCGCTCGCTCACGCCGCCCCCCTCACGAGCGAGCCGCCGCTCGCCGACATCGCGCCCCTCACGAGCGAGCCGACCGCCCACGGCACGGCGGGTGGTACGGAGTCGCCAGGGGTCTAAGGAGTCCGCATGGCCCTTGCCCGGCTTGCCGAGCTGCACGGAGTCGCCACCACGTTCGCGCCTTCCAAGGGCGTCACCGTCGTAGTCCCGGACGCCACTGTCGTGGCCGTTCTCGCCGCGCTCGAGATCGACGCGTCCACGCCGCAGGCGGTGCGCGCCGCGCTCGACCGCGCCGAGCGGGCCGCTGCGGAGCGGCTGCTGCCGCGGACGGTGGTTCTGTGGCGGGGCCCCGCCGACGACGGCCGTGCCCTCCCGCTGCCCCTCGCCGCCCTGCCCCCCGGCACGGCGCTGCGGGTGACCACGGAGTCGGGCGACGCCCTCGGCTGGACGACCCCGTCCGCCACCGCAGGTCGACCCGGCGCGAGACCGGAGCCCCCGAGGGGCGCTCCGGACCGGCCAGGTGCGGCCGAGAGGCCCGCGGCGACCGACGGCCCGAAGAGGCTCTGGGCCCGACTGCCCCTGGGCGTGCACCGGCTGTATGCCGAGGCGGCCGACGGGCGCACCGCGGAGGTCACCCTGGTCGTCGCCCCGGACGAGGCACCCGCGCCCGAGGGGCGTGCGTACGGCTTCCTGGTCCAGCTCTACTCGCTTCTCTCCGCCCGGTCCTGGGGCATGGGCGACCTCGGTGATCTCGCCGAGCTCGCCACCTGGTCGGGACGGTCCGTCGGCGCGTCCTTCGTGCAAGTGAATCCGTTGCACGCCGCCGTGCCGGGGGCCCCCAGCGACCCCTCCCCGTACCGCCCCTCCTCCCGGCGTTTCCCCGACCCCGTCCATCTGCGGATCGAGGACGTCCCCGAGTACGCGTACGCGGACCCGGCCGCCCGGCAGCGGCTGGAGGAGCTGCGCGAGGAGGCGGCGCAGCTGCGTGAATCGGTGCTGGCCAAAGGCGCGTTGATCGACCGGGACGCGGTCTGGGAGCTCAAGCGCGAGGCGCTGGAGATCGTCCACCGCATCCCGCTCGGCCCCGGACGCCGCGCCGCCTACGTCGGCTTCCTCGCCGAGCAGGGCCGGGCGCTGGAGGACCACGCCACCTGGTGCGCGCTCGCCGAGGTCCACGGCTCCGAATGGCACGGCTGGCCGGCCGGACTGCGCGACCCGCGCTCGCCGGAGACGGATGCGGCGAGGAGCGATCTGAAGGACCGGATCGATTTCCACAGCCGGCTGATCTGGCTGACCGACGAGCAGTTGGCCGCCGCCGGGCGTGCCGCGCGCGAGGCAGGCATGGCCGTCGGCATCGTGCACGACCTCGCCGTCGGCGTGCATCCGGGCGGGGCCGACGCCTGGGCGCAGCAGGACGCGTTCGCTGCGGGGATGTCGGTCGGCGCCCCGCCCGACGCGTTCAATGCGCACGGCCAGGACTGGGGCCTGCCGCCGTTGCGGCCCGACGCGCTCGCGGCGTCCGGCTTCGCCCCGTACCGCGGACTGCTGCGCGGCATCCTGCGCAACGCGGGCGCGCTGCGCATCGACCATGTGATGGGCCTGTTCCGGCTCTGGTGGGTGCCGGTCGGCAGTCCTCCCACCGAGGGCGCCTATGTGCGCTACGACGCCGAGGCGATGCTCGCCGTCCTCGTGCTCGAGGCGCACCGCGCGGGCGCCGTCGTCGTAGGAGAGGACCTCGGAACGGTCGAGCCGGGCGTCCGGGAGGCCCTCGCCCGGCGGCGTGTGCTCGGCACCTCGGTGCTCTGGTTCGAGAGGGAATGGGAGGGCGACGGACGGCCGCTGCCGCCGGAGAAGTGGCGCGAGGGGTGTGTGGCCACCGCCACCACCCACGACCTGCCGTCCACCGCCGCCCGGCTGACCGGCGGGCACGTGGAGCTGCGCCACCGGCTGGGCCTGCTGGCCCGCCCCCTGGAGGAGGAGCGCACCGAGGAGACGGCCGACGTGGCCGAGTGGCTCGGCGTGCTCGCCGGCCTCGGGCTGCTGCCGGAGGGTGCGGACGACGAGGAGGGCGGCATCCGGGCCGTGTACCGCTTTCTGCTGCGCACGCCCGCCCGCATGGTCGGTGTCTGGCTGCCTGACGCGGTGGGTGACCGCCGCCCGCAGAACCTGCCGGGAACGTGGGACCAGTATCCGAACTGGCGGCTGCCCGTCTCCGGCGCCGAGGGGCGCCCCATGAGCCTGGAGGAGCTGGCCGCCTCGCCCCGCTTGCACCGGTTGCTGGCGGTCTTCGGAGCCCGTACGGCACCCCCGGACGCGCGGCCGTCATAGCCGTTCGCTACGTTGGGGACCGTGGACAAGAAGAACGCCTTGCGCGCCGGCGCCGTCGCGGCCGGTACGACGCTGATGATGCTGCTCATGTCGTCCCCGGCGCTTGCGCTCACCCCGGACGACGGCGACGACCCGGGTCCCGGCCTGAGCGTGGTCGAGACCGTCGGCCTGTACGTGGTGGCGCCGCTCGCCCTTTTCGTGGTGATCGCCGGCCTGGTGATGGTGCTCGACAAGTCCAGGAAGCAGAGCTGACGCAGGGCTGATCCGGCCTTCGGGCGCCCCGGGTGCGTGACGCACCCGGGGCGCCTTTGTCATGTCCGAATGGCTTCACTGTTCAGATCTGCTTCACATAGTTGTCGAAAACATTCGATGGACCTGATGGTTCCGTGGGTGTGACCGTTGATCCACACGTCGGCGATGCCCCGTGGAGCGCAGAGGAGGCAATGGATGACCGTGACGACGGAGGCGCAGAGCGGGCAGGCCAAACCCGTGCCGGAGCCGGGCGGGCGCGCCCGTGGGGTTCAGGCGTCCTGGGGGGAGCACCGTCATCGGCACATGGCCGGGGTGGGCCATGGCGGAGGCCGCCGCTCGCGGCGTATGGCGGGAGCGCCGGGTCTTCTAGGGCGTGTTTCGAAAGTAGCGTCGTCCGCCCGCAGGGCGGGGCCCGCGGCGTCTGGTGCGTGCAATCGCAAGGCGGAGGATCATCCTCGTA
>NZ_JBVHTA010000037.1:0-81432 GCF_055566095.1 Streptomyces sp. NPDC027962 | reverse complement strand
GGACGGACGGCCCTACCACCCGGAGTACCTCTCCCAGGTCTTCGCCCGGCTCGTCGACAGGCTCGGCCTGCCGCCCGTACGTCTGCACGACCTCCGCCACTGCGCCGCGACGCTCTCCCTCGCGGCCGGCGTCCACATGAAGACGATCCAGTCCCTGCTCGGCCACTCCACGTACCAGCTCACGGCCGACACCTACACCAGCGTGCTGCCTCAGATGGAGCAGGCCGCGGCCGATGCTCCACTGGCCCTCGTGCCGCGCAAGGGCCAGGAATCCCCAGAAGCGCCGCCTGTCCCCACTGAGGCGGTCGCGTAGACCCGCGTCCCCACATTCTCCCCACAGACGCCCAAAGGACCCTCCGGATGATCTCCGGAGGGCCCTTCTTGCTGCTGCTGCGCTGGTCAGCGCGGTGGGCGCGGACGGTTTCGAACCGCCGACATCTGCTTTGTAAGTATGATCATCGCCAGAATCGCCGTGATCGGCTGACCTGTGCTTGATCGCCGTTCAGCGACGCCCACCCCACTTGACCTGGTGCGATACCGTTCCGGCGAGTCCCGAACTGTCCTGCGGGCTCCCCGATCTTGACGGTCACTACGTCCCCACAGCGTCCCCGCCGCTCCCCCTTGTCCCCGCTTTGTCCCCGCAGGAAGGCGGTGGGGACGGCCACTGACCAGCGCTGCTTCGACGCGCAGGCCCGGCCCCGGGCTCCGTTTCACGAGCACCGCTTACCGATCGCGGCGGCTGTTCACTTCCACGGCCTCGGCCGTGCAGGTCACCGAACCAGCTGCTGCGGTACGCCCCGCGGAGCCGGCGGAGAGCTCCGACGATGGACAGACCGAGGGCATCGGAGATCTGCGTACGGCGATCATCGCGGGGCAGCTGGGGCGGCTGCCCGGTGGAGAAGGACATCCTGCCCTGGCCGGTAGGCGATGGAGGTGCCCGCGAGTCGTGTCGAGGCACGGAAGCGCCTGCCCGATTCGCCCTTGTAGCAGGTGAATTCCTTGCCGTCTTGATCCAGCCATTCTTCGACTTGCTCCGCGCACCGGCGGATCACAGCTCGCCGGGCCTGATCAGGGTGGGCGGCGAGGCCGCGGTGCAGAGTGACGTGGGCGATCACTGGGCCGCTCCGTTCCGTCGCCACGGCCGGCTCCGCCAGGAGCGGCGCCGGGGGGGGTGCGTCTGGGCGAGTTGGGCGTGGAGCTCGGTCACCTCGTCCAGGAGGAGATCGATGCAGGTGCGGGCCTCAGCGATGAACTGGGCGTCCGCTTCGGCACCGGCCAGAGCTTCGGCGTCTCCCTCGTGGGCGAGGTCGACGGAGGCGACACGGTCGTCATTGCTGTCGGCGATGAGGAAGCTGGTGACGCCCTCCTCGATGTCGATCCTGATGACGCCCCAGGGGCCGGGGATGGTCTTGTCGCGCAGGGCGGCGATGGCGGTGAGCTGTTCAGCCGTGAGCACGGTCGGCCTCCTCGTGGGCGTCGGGAGCGTTGGGGGCGACGTAGCCGCGGCAGCCGCAGTACTCGTAGCATGTGGAGTCCTCGGGGGCGGTGCGTGGAACGCTCTGGTGGACGCCGCGAGCGTGGCCGCAGCCTGGGCGGACGCAGCGGGGGTAGTGCTGGTTGTCGTGCCGGTGGGCCGAGAGGCCGACTTCGTGGATGGTCCGGCCGGTGCCGCGGGTGGGTTCGGTGTCGGCATAGCAGCCGCCCCATCCGCAGTCGTGGTTGAAGTGGAAGGTGCCTGCGAAGGCGAGGGTGCCGCAGCGTCCGCAGCGGTACTGCGGGCAACCGCGCTCATCGGGTGGGATGGGCGTGCCAGTGCAGCAGTCGATCTTCAGAGATTCGCGATAGGCGGCGTGGCGGGCGGCTCGAACGTCGCGTTCGGCTTCACGGGCGGATCTGCGGTCCATGGCTGCCTGCTTCTCTCCGAATAGGTCGAGTTGTGTCATGTCAGTTCTCGGGTTGCTCGATAGGTGATGGGCGCGGGACGTGTCTGGGCGCCCCGCACCCGGGGCATTGATCAGTTGCTGCTGGGGGATTCGACCGGCTGGGGTTTGGCGTCCTTCGCCTTCGTCGCCTCGGAGGCCGTCGTCGTGGCGCGCCGGGAGCGGGTGGCAGCCGGCCGCTTCTTCGGCTCGGTCTTCTGTGGGGTGGGCTGCGCCTTCTTGGCTGCGCGGCGTGGGGTCTTCGGCGGGGCCAGCTTCTTCGCGGTCGCCTTCTCCGGCCCGGGTTGGTCCGCCGCCTGTTTGGTGTCGCTGCTTGTCGTCGCGTTGGTGCCTGCCGGAGTCTTCTCGGCCGCTGAGGCGCGGCGGGGGTGCTTCTTGGGGAAGGCGCGCAGGGGTGGGCGTTCGCCGTCGAATGCCGGCAGGAGCCGGGTGCGGATGTTTCGTGCGGCGCTCGCGGCGGGCGGGTTGTTTGTGAAGCAGATGCCGACGTTGTAGCGGATGCCAGGGGTGAGGTGCTTGAGGCTGTCGGCGTACGACTCGGCGTCGTTGCTGTTTTCGAACTTGCGGGGCGGCACGTCGAGTGCCCAGGTCTGGACGGCCTCGCCTCGCCCGAGGTGCTTGATGCCGATGCGGCGGCCGTCGGGGTGTGCGAGGAAGGCGGACGGGCCTGGGTGGGGCTTGCTGTCGGTGTCGACCGTCCAGCCATTGCCGAGTCCTTGGGCGGTGGCGGCGGCGAATGCGGCGAAGTCCGCCGGGAAGACGCGCTGCTTCCTGAGGGCCTGGGAGACGTTCGGCGTGGTCGGCTTTGCTGGGCTCACGAGTTGTCCTTGTCGGTCGTGCGGTGTGAAGCGAGAGGGGTGACCGGTCCGGCTTGCACTTCGTCCGGCCCTTCGGTGTTGTCGGGTCAGGTCATGCACCAGCCGGACTCGCACAGGCTGTCGTCGTCGAAGGGCAGCGGTTCAGTGCCTTCGGGGACGGCTTGTGCGAGGGGCCGGGCGCGTCGGGTCAGGAAGACGGGGTCTTTGCCGAGCTGCGCGCGGCGTCGGATGAGGGTGGTCTCGAGTCGGCACGCTGCGTCGAAGAGTCGTGGTTCGTCTTCGCGGAGCCGCTGCCATGCGGTGAGTGGTTTCAGCGGGCAGAAGAAGCAGGCGCTCTTCGGTGGCACGGGCAGCCCGGCAGTGGCGATGATTCTCATGCAGTCGGTGCGCCGGAGGCCGAGGTCGAGGAGGGGGTAGGTGACCCTCTCGTACGGGCCGGGGCGGCGGTTGTTGGCGCGGTGGATCTCGTCGAGGGAGATTCCGACGCCGACCGTGGCCGGCCAGGTGCGGGTGGCGCCGTTGCGGCGCAGGTGTCCCTCGATGACGCGAATCTTGAAGTCGGCGGTGCAGCTGCGGGTACCGGGGGCTCCGTTGCTCATTCGAACGGGGATGGGCAGGGACTTGGATCCGGGGCGCATCAGCAGGTTCCAGAGGGTTTCGGTGTGGCCGTCCCGCCGGCTGCGGTTGAGGGTGTGCAGGTCGATGCCGTGGCGCTGGGCGTACGGAGTGGCGACAGTGCGAACGTAGTGAAGGGTGGCGGGGTGCTCGCTGTCGTCGCCGACGTTGGCGAACAGGAAGGTGTCGTAGGGGATTTCGCCCTGGGCGGCGAGGACGAGGAGGGCGGTGGACTGTACGCCGCCGCCGTAGGAGGCGACGTTCACGCTGCGGCTCCCTCGAAGAGGCGGTCGAGTGCGCCGAGCAGGTGTCGCGCCTTGTGTTCGAAACGGGCCTGCTCTACTACCGCGTTGCGGTGCTTGATGACCGCGGCGCGTTCGGCAAGGGCCTTGTCCACGCCGCCGTCACGGTCAGCGAGGGAGTTGCCGCACCAGATGGCGACCTTGGGTCCGAGGTCCCACACGACGGCGTTGACTGCGGCGCAGGCGGTCGCCAGCGGGTCGATGTCGTTGCCGAACCAGGCGTAGTGGTGTGGGTTGAGGCCGTGTTCGCGCATGTGCTGGGCGACGGAGCGGAACATGCCGCCGCTGCCGATGGCTGTTTCTCGTAGTGCCATGTCGGGCTCGCAGCGGTCGATGAGGACGTGGGCCATCAGGTCGGTGATGCAGGGAGGCGTGTGGTACTCGCCCCGCCACTTCTTGTCGCTCTTGTGCCGCAGTCCCGTTAGCAGGGGGCTGAGGACGTCCGCTTTGGACCGGTCGTAGGGATCGTCCTGGGCGGTGAGGGTGAACAGCCCGTTGTGGACCGTGGTGTGGATGACGGCCTGGACGGCGCGCAGTAGGTACTCGTCGGGGTTCTCCTCGACCCGGTCGTGCAGCGGCCGGGCCACCTCGATGAGATCGGGACGGGCCATCCACTGAACTCCCCAGATCTCCCGTAGGAGCGGCGGAAGCTGGGCGGGTTCCAGGGTGAGGAGCCAGTCGCCGATGAGTGGCTCCCGGAAGAAGGACAGTGCGGCGACGGTGCCGAGCGGGACGTCCATACGGCTGCCGCCGTAGTGGCTGAACCATGCGGTGATGACGTTCTCGGCTACGTCGTTGGCGTGCTAGTGCGGGTCGCCCCAGAAGGCTCGGCGCTTGTGGCGCGGGTTCGGAACCGGCCGCGGCTTGGGCTTGGCGGCTTCCTCCTCGCGTCGCTGGGTGCGCTCTTCGAGCTTCTGTTCCACCTCGCCGAACAGGTCGAACTGGACCACGCCGATCACCGCCCCGCTGTCTCGGACGAGGCGGACGGGTGCTGTGGGGCGTCTGTGGGGGCGGGGACGGGGCCTGCCTGGAGGATCGCGGTGGCGCGGTCGGCGCGCTGGATGTAGTAGGCGTGGTCTTCGCGGAGCCGCCGGATGCGTTCCTCGTGCTGCGCGATGAGTCCGCCGTACCGGTTCAGGGAGCGGGGTGCGCAGTGGTGTTCGTGGGCGCGGCGCAGTTCTGGTGCCCAGGGCTGGGCGAGCCAGTGGCGGGCCAGGGCGGAGACGATGGCGGTGGCCCGGCGTGCCGTGCTTTTCGGGACGCGCACGGGGGCGCTGATGATCAGGCGGTACGGGCGGAGGCGGAGGGTGCCGGCGGTGAGGGCGGCGCGGGTGAAGGACTCGGCGCCGGCAAGGGTGACGCCGAACAGGACGGGGGCTTCGTCCATCGGGAAGCCGAATGGGCCGGTGCCGTAGGCGACCTGGAGGATCTCCTCCATCGGGTCCTGGTCGGCTTCGGGGTGGTGGTCGGGGTCCCAGCCGAGGGTGAACGCGCCGATGCCGGCGAGGCGGTAGACGGCCTGGCCGGTGTCGAAGTCGGCGTACACGGTCGCCTTGAGGGCTGGCCCGCTGCCGACGGTGAAGTTGGGCATGATCTCTCTCTTCATTCGTGGAGGCATGGGTGGGAGCCGGGGGCCGCGGCTGCTCGCACTGCGCGGCCCCCGGGTGGTGGTGCGGGTGGGATGGGTTATCCGTGTTCGGCGTGCCAGCCGCTCACGTACGCGCCGACCTGCTCGGCCAGCGGTTCGAGGGACAGGTCGCCGGGCGGGTCACCTTCGGGCGTCGTGGTGTCGTAGATGACCTTGCTGGTGCCGTATGCGTCGTCGATGTGGACGGCCAACCAGCCGCCGAGCTCGCTGCGGTGGTCGTGCCACGGGAGGGAGTAGCGGCCGGCGATGGCGACGTACTGGTCCTGGGTGAGCTGGACGGTGATGTTCAGCTCGTTGCCGCAGAAGTCCACGCCGACGTCGGTGACGTGCTGTTCGAGGGCTTCGATGACGTCGGCGTAGAGGGAGCGGGCCTTCTCCTCTTCTGCGCGGCGCAGCAGGTTTACGGCGCTGAGGTAGGTGAGGCTCATGACGTGGCCTCGCTGTCGCTGTCCGGGACGTGTTCGCCGCAGACGAAGGACACGGGCTCGCCGTCGTGCGGGAGATCGAGCTCGATGTCCTCGGCCTTCTTGCACAGCAGGCATCTGAGGGTGACGGCGCGGATCATGCGGTGGGGGCGGACCGGGGTGTTGGCGGGCATGTGGAACGGGGTGCCGGGGCCGGGGAGGGTGATGCGCAGGAGCGTCAGCTCGGAGGAGATGGTGACCTTGCCGATGCTGGTGACGATCAGGGGGGTGGTCGGCGCGTCGGGGAGGGTGAACACGTCGCCGGGTCGGAGTTCGTGGGCGTACACGGTTCTGGTCAAGCCGAGGGTGATCACGGACTGGTTGCTCATGGTGCGGTTCTCTTTCCGCTCGTGGATGGTGGTGGGCTTGGGGCCGTCTCGCACGCGGCGCCGGAGGTGTCAGTCGTCGATCAGGTGCACGGGGCTGTTGAGCGGCCCTCGGTCGAGTTCCTTCGCGATGTGTGGTGCAACGCGGGGCACCTGGGCGGCGTGGAGGGTGAGTTCACCGCTCACGAAGTCCACGGCGACGGTGCCATCGGGCTCGACGCGGGTGACGCGGCCGTAGAGAGGCTGCTCGGGGTGCTTCACCCAGTCGTGAACAGCGAGGGGCGGCAGGTGGCGCAGGCACAGGCCCTGGTCGCGCAGGGAGAGGTGCGGGGCCGAGGGGTACCAGCAAGGCTGCCCGTCGGGGCGGAGGTGCTCGCAGCCCCGGGCGATATGGCCGTATCCGTCGCAGCGGATCAGTACGGGGCTCGGCCACGGCTCCCTGGCGCGCACGATGGCGAAGGTGACGGCGCCGCGCGGGCCCTGGTCATGGTGGGCGACGTATTCGATGGTCAGGCCGAGGGCCATGGGCCAGGTCTGGATGACGTTCGCGGCGATCGTCTGGGCGTGGACGGCAGGCACGGCGGGCGTGGACGTCTGCTCAATAGTCAGGGACATGACACTCACTCCTCCGAGCCGGTCTCGGCCTGCGGGAGCAGCAGGAGCGCGGTCTCGTCCGCCGGGCCGCCAACCCGCGTCACGTATCGAGCGCGCAGGTGGGGCAGGGAGTGGATCTGCCAGATGAGCCCGCGGATGATCCGCCCGGCCTCCTCCGGCCACAGCGGCCGGTCGGGCTCGGCGTGGTCCGTGGGTCCGAATCCCGTGGCGTCGACCGTGGTCACGCCGGCGACGCGGGGCCGCATGCCGGAGAAGTCGACGGTCAGAAGGCTCGCGTCCACGTGGTGGGCGCGGACGAGGTCGGCGATCCTCGCGGCGCGGTCGGCGGGTGGGAGGTCGAGCACCCAGCGCTTGCCAGGCAGCGTCTCGGGGCGTACGGCGCTCCACGCGACCGAGTTCAGCCGGTCGAGGGCGTAGGTGAGGTCGTCGCCGATCTCGCCGGGGTCGAACCCGGTGGCGTCATCGCCCCCGCGCACGCCAAGATGCAGCTCCTCCCTACCGCCGTCGTGGGTGGTCCACAGGCCGTCCAGCTCGATCAGGCCGTCGGCGGTGGCGTGGACAAAGGTGAGATGCGTGGTCTGCGGGTGCGCCTCGACGATGCGCGCGGTGATGTAGTCGAGCATCGCGACCTCGTAGCGGGCCTGGACGTGATCCATGGCGCGGACCGCGTGGTCGAGATGGCGCCGGGCGTCGGTGGTCCGTGGCGCTTCATAGTCGGTCATCTGGGAAGCTCCTTGTGCGGGGTCAGGACGGGTACGGGAAGACGAGCTGCCACATCTGGCCCTCGTGCTCGGAGGCGAGGTCCACGCACGGGGTGAGGTGACGGCTGCGCAGGTGCGGCAGGACGTAGAGCTGGCCGAGAGGGTGGGCGAGTTCGTGGGAGACGTCGTGCGGCCACGGGCTGTCCTGCGTGTCGGGCGAGCAGCGGGGGCACGGGATGGGGAGCGTTTCGCCGCCGCTGAACGTGATCTTCTCGAAGCCGACGGCGATGCCCCCGTCGCGTGCTTCGAAGCGGCAGATCAGGGATTCGGCGTCGGGGACGTGGCGGCGGACGATGTCCGCGATGGTGGCGGCGCGGTCGGCCGGTGTGAGGCTGATCCAGCGGCGGTCGCGGTACTCGTAGACGGGGTGCGGCTGGACCACGCCCCAGTGGAAGAGGAAGGAGCTGGTCAGAACTCGGCCGAGATCGCTGATGAGTTCGTCGACGTCCAGCGGTCCGTCCCGCCAGTCTTCCTCCGTGTCGCCGTGGGGGTCGTACAGGAGGCGGCAGCTGCCGAGCCCGGATTCCTGGGCGCTCCAGATGCCGTGCAGTTCGACGTCACCGTCGGGGTCGACGCTGACCTCCAAATGCTCTGCCTCGGGGTGGGCCAGGCGGACGCGGGCGGAGATGTCGTCGTGGATGGCGAGGAAGAGCGTCTCGCCTGCCTGGACGAAGGCTGTGGCGAGGTCGTCGAGCGGGAGCTGGGTGGGTCGGGATCGCTGGTCTTCCATGATGTTGGCTCCTCGTACTGTGTGGTGGTGGGTTAGCTGGCGCGGCGCAGGACGACGGCGGTCGCGTTGTCCGATCCGCCGAGGTCGGCGGCGTCGGCGAGGATGTCGGCGGCCTTCTGTGGGTCGCTGTTCTCGAGGGCGCGGCGGATCGAGGCGTCGTCCAGGCACCGAGCGATGCCGTCCGTGCTGAGCAGGACGCTCGTGATGTCACGCACGGGCAGAGACGTGGTCACGAACTCGTGGCGCGCGATGGTGCGCGTGACCTTGCGGTCGTACGCCGGCAGTGGTCTGCGCTGTGAGGTGTGGCGGCGGATCCGCTCGCCAAGGGAGTGGTCGTACGTGGCGCGCCGCAGCTCCCCGGCGGTGGTGAGGACGTAGGCGCGGCACAGTCCGGCCCAAGTGATCTGGACTCGGCTGTGGGAGGGGTCGATGAGCGCGGTGACGATGGACGCGTCCGCGGTGATGCCGCTGGCGGCGAGGCGTTCGCGGGCTGTCATGCAGCCGACTTCGGGCGTCGTAGCGAGGGCGGCGGCAGCGGCTTCGTCAGCGGCCAGCCGGGCCGCTTCGGCGGCCTCGGTGGTGTCACCGATGCCGTCGGCGACGGCCACCGCGATACGTCCGGTGGCCGTGTCGCCGCCGACGTTGAACGCGTCG
Source organism: Streptomyces sp. NPDC027962 (assembly GCF_055566095.1). Lineage (NCBI taxonomy): Bacteria > Bacillati > Actinomycetota > Actinomycetes > Kitasatosporales > Streptomycetaceae > Streptomyces > Streptomyces sp. NPDC027962. The sequence goes on along the minus strand of NZ_JBVHTA010000037.1, from coordinate 72,559 downwards.
GCCTGGACTTCGCGGTGGCCTTTCCGCTGGGCGCCGCCGACGCGCCAGAGTGTTCGGGGCATGGCTGGACTCCTTCGCGTACGACAAGGGATCGGGGATGGGCCCGCTCGGGGCCGGGCCGCTCGCACCGGCGCGGCCCCGAGCGGGGGCTCTCGTGTTACGGCGTGGTGGCCGCGGTGAGCTGGGCGGGGGCGGTGGCGAACTGCGGGCAGGCTCCGAAGCGTTCGTGCAAGGTGTGCTCCTGCTCCCACTGGCCGCAACGGACACAGCCGGGCTGTACGTGCCCTGGTGCGGGGCGTGCGACGTACACACCACGCAGGTCGCCGTCGGTGAAGACGACGACGCCGGTGGCCTCCTCGAGGCTCGCCGCGCCCTGTCCGCGTTCGGTGGCCTCGCGCAGGGTGCGGCGCAGCAGTGTTCCGGACCAGTCGAAGCCGGTGCTGTCGTCCGCCTGCGGTTCCTGGTACGTCACGCGGTAGGCGGGGAACGTCGCCTCGGCGGGATCGGTGAGGGGGCGGGCCCAGAATGCGACTGGCCGGTCGTCCTCGCGGATCTCGGGTGCAGGGGCGATGGCGGAGACGATGCGCATGATCACGTCGCCGTCGGGGAGCCCTGCGTGGTGGGCCGCTCGGGTACACAGGTCGGTGAAGCCGGAGACGCCGTAGGAGGCGAGCCATCGGTCGGGGGTCAGTTCCCCGCCGAAGTTGGTGCGGAAGTCGTCGCGGTCACGGCGCTGTACGGCCGCGATCATGTCGACGGCGCGGTGGATTTGGTCGGGGCTGATGCCGTGCTTGGCGGCCTCGGTGTACAGGAGCTGTTCGCGTGTGGGCTGGTCCACTTCTCTCTCCCTTTGTGGGCGCTGGGTCATTCGGTGGTGGGGCGTGGGGTGAAGTGCGCGGCGGCCTGGGCGTGCAGGGCGTCGAGGCGAGCGGAGAGGCGCTTGCCGAGGGTGCGGCCCACCATGCCGACGCCGTGGTTGTCGGTGACCGACTCCAGTCGCCACCGGCGGTGGCCGTCATCGAGGGTGAAGTCGCAGAACTGGCCCTTCTGCTGGCCGTGCAGGCTCAGTACGCGGACGGCGTGGCCGCCGGTCTCCCGGCGCTCGGTGGGTGCACCGAGGACGCGGGCGGCGACGACTATGGCGGCGATGTGGGCGATGTTCATCGGGTTCCTCGCACTCTGGTGGTCTCACCCGGCACGCACCGGGGAGGCTTGCAATTGCCTCAACACATGTCGGAGGCGCGGATACGCACGCGCGGGTCAGATCTCGTCGCGGTAGAGGTCCGGGCGGCCGGCGACCTCACGCAGGGCGCACACCAGCAGTCGGCCGGCCGCCTCGACGCCGAGGACGTCACGCACGAAGTCGAGCGGCTCGACGGGGCGGCCGAGGACATCGCCGTAGGCGCGGGCCAGCCGCTCGCCCATCTCCTTGGCTAGCCTCTGAGCCTGTCCGAACTGGGCGTCATCGACACCGCGGGCAGCGAGGCTGGCGCTCAGGGTCGCGCGTTGAGTTGGAGTAAGGAAGCTGAACACTGCTCGAAACCTCCAGAAGCGGGGGATGTTTTCCAGTGAAACTGATATCATTTTATCACTTCCCACCACCCTCCGTCAAGTGTTCTTTACGGTCAGTAGCCGGGATCCCGTCGCGCCGGCGGCTTCGCTGGAGCGCTTCCCGGGCGGCTTTGCGGGGGCCTTCGAGGGCTCCTTGAGCTTCCAGCGCCTGCACTTGGGCGCGGCGCGCGCCGTCCTCCTGGAACCACCGGCGGTCGCTGTCGCGGGCACGGGCAACCTTCGCCTGCTTCTTCTGGGCAGCGACGGCTTTCTGGCGGCTGCGCGGATTGGTGCCGCAGCCACGGCAGTTGGGAGCGGGTGCGGTCGGGTGAGCGGCGCAGCCTCCGCTTGCGTCACCGCCGCTCTCGGCACCGGCTGCCTCGGTGCCGCCGGTCCCGCTGCGGTCGTCACCGCCCGCCGGGGGTAGGGGGTTGTTTCTCTGGTGGTTCCCTGACGGTTCCCCCGTCATTTTGACCGGTACCCCCGCGGTATTTGACCTCAGGTCATTGTGACCAGCGGTCATTTTGACCGCCTGCTTTGCCCCGATGTCGTTTAGCCCGGGGTCCTGGTCGGCGCCCTCGCCGTCGGCCGGTTCGGCGGCGTTCCCGGCACCCCCGGGGTCGGCGGGGTCCTGCGGCTGCGGTGGCGGGCCAACGGGCCGGGGGGTGTGCAGGATGTAGCGGTTGCTGGTCCGGCGGCCTTCGACGAAGCGTGCGCTGCGGGACATATAGCCCTGCTGCTCAAGCCACTTGAGATGCCGGCGCACGGTGCTCAGGCTCTGGCTGGTCTTGTTGGAGAGGGTCTCCTGCCCGGGAAAGCAGGACCAGGACTCGTCCGCGAAGTCGCACAGCGCGAGCAGCACCAGCTTCGCGCCCGGGTTGGGGATCCGCTGCTTGAACGCCCAGGCCATCGCTTCGATACTCACGCTTCTGCCTTCTTCCATGCCGCCCGCCAGCGGGTGACCATGCGGGCCTCCACACCGACCAGCGCGGCGATGTCACGCGCCGCGCGCCCTGCACGGGTCATGATCCGGGCGGCGAGCTCCTGCTCGGCCTCGTTGAGTTCAGGTGCCGGGAGTTCGCCGTTGACGACGCGCTCGACGGCCATGAAGTCCACGCCGACGCTGCCGGTGGCGGTGGTGCTGACATAGACGTGGCGGGGCTGGCGGGTGGGGTCGCTGCCGCGGAGCTGGAACGGCGCGGCAACGCTGTGCGGCCTGGGGGCGTAGGTGTTGGGCACGGCGCGTCACTCCTCGTCGAGGTTGTGGCCGTTGGCCGGGTCATCACTGCGAACGTCCGTGTGACCGGCCCTGCGGGCGCACGGGGTGATGTCGATGAAGGATGGGGCCCCGCACGGACCGAGCGGCTGCCCGTCGCTCTGCAGGACGGTGAGCCCCTGACCCGGCTCGCCGGCGAGGAGAAGGCGCGTGGCTTCGGCGACGATTTGTTCGAGGATGGTGGCGGTGGACCGTGCCCTGTCGCGCTGTGTGAGCGCTGTGTCTGCCTGGCTGCGCCATGCGGATGCCTGGTTCTGCAGCTGGGTGACGATCGGCAGGATGACGTCCATGAGCGAGGCGGCGACGTCACTCGCGTGGTCGGCGTAGGCCATGCGCGGCCAGCAGGCGATCAGGCGCTCTACGAGCTGCTGCCGGAGGTGCTCCGCAGTGAGCGGGTGCGGCGTCTCGGAGATGTCCGCGGGCAGTGCCGGCCCGTCGAGGATCGCCACCAGGTGCAGCATCAGTCCGAGGATGTCATCGCCTTCGTACGAGGTGAGCGCGCGTTTCGCCTCCTCGATGCGGGAGACGGCGCCGTGCAGCTGCGGATCGGTGTTCTGTCCGTACTGCGGCAGGACGGCGAGGATCTTTTTCGCCGCGCGGTGGTGCGGGGCGGCATCGGCGGAGTCGAGTGCGGCGGCGCCGGGCTGGTCGCCGTACACCTGGGACAGCACGTCGGCGATGCGCTCGCCCAGTGTGAGTGTGAACATGAGGAACTTCCCCTCCAAGGGTTGTGTGCGGAATCGCCGAGCACCGGGGCCGGCATGTGCGGGCCCCGGTGGCGGGCGACGTGGGTCAGGTCGCGTCGGGGACGCGGGTGACGCCGACGGTGCGGGAGGTGCGGCCGCCGGACTTCATCGGGATGTCGACGCCGAGGCCCTCGAGGATGCGGATCATCGCCTGGGGGTCGGGCTCAGGCGGGCGGGGATTGCCGCCGGACCAGGAGAGTTTGAAGTCGCCGTACGTACCCGGGTCCGCCGCATCGAGCATCTTGCGGGCCTTGGCCTTGCGCTTCTTCGCTGCGCTCTCGACCTCCGCGGCGTCCGCGTACCCACGCAGGGCCTCGGTGATGCCCGCTTCGTCCTCGGCGAGGATGGTCTGCGGGGCGCGGCCGTCGTCGGCGAGCTGGTCGAGGTTCCAGCAGGCCGTCTTGAACGGGCAGTTGTCGCAGATAATCGACAGACCGGGTCCGTCGAGGTCGCGGGGCATGGCCTCCGGCTCGGCGCTCTCGAGGACGTCCTCGGCCCAGGCCAGGGCCTGCTGCGCGATGTCCTCGTCGTACATGCGCTGGTGCACGACGACCTGGCCGTACTCGCGCCCGACGTAGCGCAGCCGCACCACATCGACCTCCAACGGCTTCCCGGCCGGCAGGTCAGGGTGCTCGGTAAGCCCGCCGGTGCGCAACAGATGGGCGTACAAGTGGACTTGGAACCATTCGTGCCGGCGGGGGCCCTGGCGTACGACGACGTCCAGGGCGCGGGTGGACTTGGTCTTGACGTCCTCGACGACGCCGGGACCCTGTCCGCTCGGCGTCCAGTAGGCGTCGGCGTGCCCAAGGATGACGCCGTTGGTGAGCTCCAGCTCTGTGTGGGCGCCGTACTGTTCGGCCAGCACACGCAGGATGCCCTCGTGGAGCCAGGTGCCAAGGATCGCGGCGTGCATGTTGTCGTCGAGGTCGGTCGGCCAGGCGCCGTGAACGTCGTAGGCGGCGCGACGTCTGCACAGGCCGATCGAGGACGGGCCGAGGAGGCGTTGCCGGGCGCGGGGCCGGGCGCGGTCGTCGCGGTGGGCGCCCTTCCACAGGTCGGGGACGGTGATCGTTCCGGGATCGATGGACATGGTCTTCTCGCACTCTGGTGAGTTGGCCACCCGGCAGGGTGGCCGGCGGCTACTTCGCTGTGCTGCGGGGTGCCTTGGTGCCTGACGGCGGACGGGCGGACGTCTTCTTCGCGGCGGCTTTCTTCGCGGCGGTCTTCTTCGCGGCGGTCTTCTTCGCGGGTGCACGCCTACGGGAGCCCGCGGATCTACGTCCGCTGGGACCATCAGCCTCCGCCGCATCCGCCGGTCCGCTGCCCGCGGTGAGCGCCTCGGCGAGCTCCTCGAGTTGTTCGGGGCCGGCGTCCTGGAAGGAGACGCTGAAGTCGTCGAAGCAGCGTTCGTTGACCTCGTCGAAGGTGATGCCGTGCCGCTTCGCGACGTCGCGGACGGTGCTGCGCGCCTGCTCCACTGCGCCTTGGGGATCGACAGGCGCGATCGCCTCGACTTCCTCCGCCTGCCCGCTGCTCTGGTCCTCCTTGTCGCGCTGGCCCTGCTGGTCCTGTGTGGCGGCCGGTTCGACAATCTCGGCGTCCACCACGGGAGGTTCCGAGGTCGCTGACGCCTCCGGCTTCTCGCCGGGGGTGCGCAGCCGGGCTGCGGCCGCCTGGACGCGCTCGCGGGACTCGGCCGCATCCGCGGCGTGCATTTCCTCCTCCACGTGCAGCCCGGACAGGTCCGCCGGGCAGGCGCGGCGCAGGGCGAGGGCTTCCGCGACCTTGCTGAGCTGGCTGGCGGGCATCTGCGGCCACAGGCCGCCGAGCTTGTACTCCTGGGACTCGTAGTCCCAGACTTTCGGCGCGTATTCGCGCCAGTGCGCGACGGCCGGGAAGCGGGAGTCCCCGCGCCACAGGACGGCCCGGCACGCGACCGGGGGTTCGTCGCGCAGCCACACCGTGTGCTCGCCGCCCTCGGCGTCGTACCAGACGAAGTCCTCGTACGCGATGCGCTGCCCGGCACGGTCGGCGGCCCGGCGTGCGATGAGCCGATAGCCGTCGATGCCGGTCTGGATGGTCCAGCGGATCTCGCCGCGGGACTTGCGCTTGATCATGTAGATCTGCCGGCCGAACGGGTCGAGCCCGGACGCCTTGCAGTAGTGGAAGAAGATCCCCAGCTGCGCCGGACTGGCTTCCACCAGGTCCGGGAACGCCGCGCGCAGCGCGCGCAACTGCTGGTCCTCGAACGCCTTCTGGTCTTCGCGGATCGCGAGCCAGGTGACCGGAGCATCGGCCACATCCCCTCCAAGCAACCTTGATCCCCTTAATGACGTTCAACTGTCGCAACACATGTTGAGAACAATTGAAACTGATATAAATCTATTTCACTTGATGTCTGGCGTCAAGTTCAGACTGACACCCTTCGGGGCCACCGCCACGCAGGCAGCGCAGCTCGAACACGTCGCGCCATTCCGGATGGCACGCGCGCAGCAGGCGCGCGTAGCGCGAGGTGAAGTTGTTGTTCAGCTGGAACGGCTCGCCATGAGCAAGGTCCGGCGCAAGCCAGCGCAGTTGCTCGAACAGCGCCTTGACGCCGATCCGGCCGCCGCCCGCCGCGACCCACTGGGCCGTGAGCCGCTCCGGCGCCTCGTACACCCAGGGATGCTCAGCATGGAAGTCCTCAAACCGTTCATCCAGCGTCGGTTCGACAGCTTCCGCGCCACACCCTCGCTCCCCAAGCTCCAGCGGGAGCTCCCCCTGTCGGTACACACTCCACCCCCAGGACATCGATGCACCGTCTGCACATATGTCGAGGTCTCACCTTAGAGGTAGCAGCCTCAGATTGCGCGGCGGGGATGCCAGCAGAACAGTCCGAGCCGCTCGCTACGATGCTGGCGCCACGCACATCTGCGCACAGGCGTTGTTACACCATGCGCTGTCGCGGTCAGAGCTGGCATTCGAACGCCTGCCAGCCGACAGGAGTGTTCCTCATGGGTGCTGCAAGGTACGTCCTGCCGGGGCTGCTGCTCTTGGGTCTCGCGGTGACGGGGTGTACGCCGATTGATCAGTCGCAGTCTTCGGCAGAAGCCTCCGAGCGCCCGTGCACTTCCTCGCTGTGCAAGTCGTACGAAGCAGGTTTCGCGGTCGGCGCGAAGGCGCTTACGTCCCGCGAAGAGGTGACGCTCTCCCCCGAGCAACGAGACAGTCTGCCGCAGAGTGACGGGTCTGCCCGGGGAGCCATCGAGGCGGATACGGCCGTGGCCGACATCCTGTGCGATCGGAAGGCGGACGACTACATGGACACCAATCTGGCCGCCGACACCCCCGAGCATCGAGAAGCGTTCACCACCGGCTGCACGGACGGAGCCACGCCGCTCCTCAGCGGCAAGCCGAATCGGTACCTGTACGACGACTAGAAGATCACTGGAGCATCGGGTTCTGGTCCTGCGGGTGGCGAAGTGGACCAGATACCCCCAGGGCTACCGCTTGGGACGAACGGTCAGCGAAAAGCCCTCCTTCAGCAGCTCCGCCGCGAACACGGCGACGTCCTCCGTGGAATGCTCGCTCGGCCGGAACGTCCGCGCCTCCGGCAGCGGCGGCGGGGTCGGCTTGGGCTCGGCCGCGGGCTTGCGGCCGCGGGGCTTGATCTGCTCCCGCTCGCCGGCCCTGATCCGGTCGATGCCCTTCTGGACAACAGCCCGGCCTCGCTGCTCCGCGTCATGGAGGACCGTGTCCAGCAGCCACAACGGCGATCCGGAGATCGAGCCATCCTCGGTGACAAAGCTGCCGCGCACCCGCCACTGGTAGACGTCCATGTACTTCTTGCCGAAGATCCAGGGGATCTCTTTGAGCCCGATGACGTCCGGCATGTCCGCCGCGCCACTCACCTCGTAGCCGCCGGTGATACCGGCCTTGTACTCCTTGAGCCGTTCCGTCGAGACCTCACGGGCTCCGTCCTCGGCGAGACTGAGAACCGTGGGCAGCAGCCAGTACGGGTTTCCGGAGATCACGACGTCCGGTTCCCCCAGCACGCCGCGCGTCTTCCACAGCTGCGACGTCTGCCGCTCCACGCTGTAGAGAAACGCGATCTCGGCGTGCCCCAGGAGATAGGGGAACCGCTCCTTCGACATAACGCCTCCGACCGCAATCATAGAATGAACTTGACACATCAAGCATAGTTGATGCCTGTCGGGTGGCGACTGTCGTTGCGGTAGCGGTGCAAGCCGACGTGGGCCCTTCCCAGGAAAGGAACGGGGCCTACGGCCGGTCGACTTCCGGGGCTGTTACGGGGATGACGTCATCAGCGCCGTCTTTCGCTGTTCTTCATGGGCCAGTGCAGAACGTCCCTGATCCGCCACCACAGCTTCCGGGCACGGGGTGCCTCGGTGGAGTAGCTGTGCCCTGTCCAGGTGCTGTCCGCGCTGCGCCCGAGCGGGATCCCCTCGCGCGGATACCGCTCCGGGGGGTTGTCGACCATGCGACCCCCTACGGCTCCCTGGTCCCGCATCCCTTGCGCAGTTCGTTGTCGGAGCGGGTGGTCGGGCCCCAGCCGATACCACTGGCGTAGCCCTTCATCGCAGGGTAGTAGGTGCCGCCGTCGTCGTTGCAGTCCGACGACCATCCGTAGTCGATGAAGCTGTTCGTAGTGGAGTGCGTGCCGCGCCAGTCGTGGGCAGCCGCGCGGTCTGCTCCAGGAACTGCCCTTGCGGGCTCATTCGCTGCATCACGGTTCCGAAGGCAGATATCCTCCGGACGAACGATGTCGGCAGACAGTTCCAGGGGGGAACATGGTGCGTTCGCATGACGGTGAACTGCGCGGATTGTTCAGCGGGTTCGAAGGGTACCGGGCGCCCGCTCTTACGGATCTCCGCGCGGTCTTGGCGCACGGCGTCGTCGTTGTGGACACCAACGTGCTGATCGATTTGTACCGGATGAACCGGCAGGTTCGCGAGGACATGTTGACGGTACTAGAGGCGCTCAGTGACCGCCTGTGGGTGCCGCACCAGGTACTCGTCGAGTTCTGGCGCAACCAGCAGCAACCCGGCGTACTCGGACACCATCACACCCAGGCGCAAGACACCGTCGCTGCCATGACCAAGGCGCGCAGTTCCATCGCAGACTCCCTCAAGCGCTGGGCACGGGCAGTCCACCTGGCCACAGACGCGCCTATCCGGGGCGAGCTGAATAGGCTTGAGGAAGAACTTGACGCCACCCTGACAGGGCTGCGCGATGTGCTCGAACGGCAGGCCACGGCCGACCAGGTACCGGGTGCACCGGACACATTGGCGGACCCCGTGATCGGGAAACTGGAGATGCTACTCCAGGGCAAGGTCGGGGCCCTGCCCACGGATGAGGAGCTCACCCGCTGGGTCTCGGAAGCCAAGGAGCGGGCACAGCACAGGAAGCCGCCAGGGTTTCGCGACTTCGAAGACGGAAAACCCGACCAGACGGCGGCCGGCGACTACATTGTATGGAGACAGCTCTCCGCAGAGGTGGCAGCGCGCGGCACGGATGTCCTCTTCGTCACCAGGGACCTCAAGGAGGACTGGTGGCGCACCCTGGCGGTGTCCGGCGACCGTCTGCCACGCGTTGAGCTCGTACATGAGCTTCGCGCTGAGACGGGGCGGCAGCTGTACATGCTGGAGCCAAGCGGTTTGCTTGACCTGGCCCAGGACAGCCTCGATCTACGCGGGCGAGTGGCGAGCACGTCAGTCGACGCGCTGCGCCAGATGGAAAGGGAGTCGCGTACCGCCGAGTGGTCGGAGATGACGCTCCGCTATCTGCTGGCCTTGCTCCATCACCAGTCCCCAGTCAGATTCCATGTGCTGCTCCACGCCGGCCGCAACAACGGCTTCGTTGACCGGGAGACCGTCTACAAGCTCGGCGACTACGAGACTAATCGGACGCTGCGCGGTTTCACCAGACCCGTGGCCACCGCCGCCCGCCGCCTCCAGGAGGTCGGCCTCGTCGATGGCACACCAGAGGAATTGCTGCGCGCTGTGTACGACGGCGACGTGCTGGCAACGGGCTTCGACGTCCCCGATTACACCATCCCGATGCTGAAGCGTATCGCCGAGCACTTCGACGCTCACGGCGTCATCGCGCTGGCGACCGACGCCGACACCAGCGACGAAGACCCGACATACGACCCCGAGTCCGACGAAGATTAACGCGCTCTGGGCGGCCCGCCAGCAGCTGTCCGGCAGCGTGCACGGACCGAACCCCAATCTGTGGGGTGCCATGGAACTGATGGCCGTGTGGCAGCCCTCCGGCGTGGATCTTCGCGGCCCTCAACCGCGCTTGAGAGGACCGCGCCATCCCCTGTAGCCTGACACCCTCTTCCTTCGTGGAACAGCGCCCCGGGATCTGACTCGCACTCTGCCCGGGGCGCTGCCGCGTTCGCAGGCGCGGCGGTCGAATGCCGGTGCCGAATCGTGGCTGCGCGCAGTCGGTTCAGCTGAATGGATCGCTGCCGATCTCGGCGTGGCCGGCCCGCGACGTCGTGTGCCAAGGTGGCCGGCATGGACTGGCAGACCGACAGCCCGGAACTCTGGACCTTTCTGGATTCACTGCACCGTGGCGAGATCCTGTCCGGCGCCGTCGCTGCTATCGAACGGTTCGGGGTCTTCGTGGCCCTGGACGACGGGCCTGACCATCCGACGCTGCCCGGCGTCGGGTTCATCGTCATTCCCGAACTGTCCTGGCGGCACATCGGTGATCCCACCGATGTCGTCGAGATCGGGCAGCGTGTCTCGTGCGAGTTCCTCCAGTTCGACACCTACAACGCGGAGGCCCGGCTGTCCTTGAAGGCGCTGCAGCCCGACCCCTTCGGGGCCTTCGCCGACCGCACAATGGTGGGCCAGGAGCTGCGCGCGACAGTCGTGAAGGTGGTTCCCATCGGCGTCCTCGTCGACCTTGAGGACGGAGTCGTCGGACTGATTCCCCGCAGAGAGGTCCGCGGCGGGTCGGCGGTCGGTACTCCAGAGGAATTCGAGGCCGGCGAGGAGATCGCCGTCGTCGTCGCGGGCATTGAGCGGCCCACGCGACGGGTGTTCCTCGCCCGGCCGGAGGGCGCCTGGCATGCGCCATCTACCCTTGAATGTGATCGCCCGGACAAGTCCTAATCCCACCAGAAGTACCAGCTCTTGCAGCGGAGTTGGGAGGCCGCCAGGTCCTCGACGCTGCCGACGCCCTGGTCGACGATGTCCGAGCAGTAGGCGTAGTGCTCCAGTGTGGCGAGGGCGACGCTCTGGGATGTGCGGGGGCGCCGGGTGACCAGGAGTTCGAGGATCTCGCCCTCCAGGGTGACCAGCTCGGCGCCGTGTTCTTCGTGGAAGTAGCGCAGCACCGCTTGGTGCTCGGTGCCGGTTATGCCGTAGTTGCAGGCACCCAGCCAGTTCAGCAGGGCCGGGACGTCGTAGCCGTTGCGGGCCCGCACCAGGCACAGCACCGTGCGTTCCTGGCGGACGGCTGAGAAGTGCGTGCCGCCGACGAGGTCGAGGTCCAGCTCCTGTGCCACGTGAGTGGCGAGGCGCTGTGCTGGTGCTTCGAACGGGTCTTCACCGACTGGGGTCCGCTCGTCGGGACCGCGCAGATGACCTTCGGCCTCACGGGCCCAGTTGGAGAGCAGGCTTCTGCCGTCCAGCGGACGGCCGTCGGTCTGGCCTTCCGCCGGCCCGAACTCCGGTTCCAGGCCGATGAGAACGTTCTCCAGGCGCTCGGGCTCTCCTGCCAGCACGGGCCACCAGCCGCTGCGGCTGTGCAGGGCCCGCAGGTCGTACCAGAGTCGGAAGGCGTCGGTTCCGGTGATCTCGCTGGTGTACACCGGCGTTCCGTCGGTCGCGGTGGCGGCTTGGCGCAGTGCGGGGAGAGCGACGCCCTGCTCGGCGCAGAGCTGCTGCAGTTCGGAGATCGTCGTCACCATGCCGTCAACCTAACGGCAGGTAGTGACAGCCGCCGTCAGGCAGAAGGAGACTGCCCTCCCCCTTCGGGGCTCAGTTCCGTCGCAGTCAGGGAACGCATGGTGGGTGCCCACTGGGCCTGCGATTGAGCCGTGAGCGTAGTTGTGCCTGGGGAGGAGGTGTGTCAGCGGTGCCGGATACGGTGCCAGGCATGACAGCGTGGATCGAAACTGGCGTCGTGGCGTGGATGGAAGAGAAGCGGTATGAGGACGAAACCGTCCTGGTGTACTTCAAGGGCGTCGGTCTGACCGACATGGTGGAAGGGCTGATCGCGCAGCACCGGCCGCCGTTCGCCCAGGGCAGCGACGTTGCCCCCGGCGAGTGGGGGGTGATCGTGCACCACATGGACAACCCGTCTCGCGACGACTTCGACCCGATCGACCACCGCAAACTGTGCCCTCTCGGGGGTGAACTGGTGGTGTTCGTGCCCAATCCCTGTATCGCCAAGGCGCACGGTCCCAAGGCGTACCACTACAAGGACGGACGGACCTCGTCCTGTATCGACTACGAGAACCCTGACCACATCGGGGAGTACTGGCCCAACGAGCTGGCATCCCTCATCACGGCCGCCGGGCTGGACCACGAGGACGGGGACTATGAGGAGCAGCTGACCCGACTGATCAGTGACCACCTGGGGCTGCCCCCGCTGGACCGCGGCACCATCACGGTGGACCGCAGCCTCATCGCCTCCTATTTCTAGACCTCTCGGCCCTCGGCGTCACAGGCACTCAACCGGCGGTGAGAACCCGCGCAGCATTCGCTGTGACGGAACATCAGCTCAGGATGTGGATGAGGAACCATGTGGCGAAGCCGACCCAGGCGACCGCGAAGACGGCGCGGCCCGGGTGGGTGTGGACGCGGAACCATGCGCGGACGCGCTCGGAGAGGGTGTTGCCGTCCTTGATGTCGGTCAGAGCGAAGAGTTCGTAGACCAGGCCAAGTATGAGCAGGCCGGTCTATATCAGGTCGGGCGTGGTCACTTCGGTCTCCTTTCCGTCCGTGTGAGGGGGAGCGTCAGCGGCCTGTCGCCGACCAGATAGCTACCCCAAGGGCCGCGAGGCCAGTCAGGGCGCTGATGGCGGGGAGGGGCCATCGGGTGCGTTCTAGGGCGGTGACGCGGGCGTCGAGCTCCTCGACGTCCTTGTCGATCTGGTCGGAGCGCTGGACCAGGAGGGCGAGCTGGCCGTCGATGCGCGCGAGCCCGACTTCGAGGGCGCGGCGGAGTTCGGCGAGCTCCAGGGCGATCTCTCCGTCGGGCATGGCGGCCGCTCCTGTGGTCAGTTGATGGTGGTGTAGGCGGGCTCCGTCCTGGCGGGCAGCCACGAGGCCGTCCCGGGGCGGCCGAGCAGGGAGCCGACGGCGCCCTTGAGCACGGCGAGGCCCGCGGGAATCGCGGCGATGGCGGCTGACTCGAAAGCTGACAGGGTGATGACGTTGGTCGTGCCGGTGGCGAGGAGGAGTCCGAGGAACGCCTCGACGTACGTCAGGACGGCTCGCTCGGCGATATCGGCGAGCAGTTTCGGGGTGCTGGGGGCGGCCATGGGGGTGCATGTCCTCTCGGGCGTGGGTCAGGACTTGGGGACGCGGAGTTTGGCCCAGCTGGTCGGCCCTGGAATGCCATCGGCGTCCGGACCGGAGTAGCCCAGCTTCCGTTGCCAGGCGGCGTAGGACTGGCGGTCGGCGTCGGTCCAGCGCGGGCCGGGGCCCTTGCTGTAGCGGCTGCAGCCCTCGGCGACGAGCCGCTTGCCCATCGCGGTGATCACGGTGGAGCGCCGGCCGGTGCGGAAGTAGTCGGCGCCGGGATACGGGACGTACTTCGGCTCCGGCTTGTCGTCGGTGGGCTTCGAGCTCGTCGGCTCGCCGGCCAGGAGCTTGGCGACCGAGGAGCGGAAGCCGTCCATCGAGATGCCGGCGGGGTCCGGCTTGCCGGGCTGCCACTCCTTGTGGGCGATGACCGACCGCTCGTTCCAGCCGTGGGCACGGCAGACGGCGGCACTCACCTTGTGCATGGCGTCGAGCTGGGCCTGCGGCCACGCCTGGCCGCCGCCGGTGTTGATGCACTCGAAGCCGTAGAAGCGGGCGTTCCCGTCGGTGTTGGCCTCGTTGTCCCGCGGCAGAGCTCTCTCGGCGATGACGGCCCGGAGGACGTCGTCGTCCCCGGCTCCGGCGTGGTTGGTGCGGCCGTAGCCGATGAGATGGACGGTGCCGGAACGGTCGATGACGCCGTGGCACAGCGGGCCGGGGAGCGATGTGTAGCCGGTGCGGCAGAGCTCCACCATGCCGGCCTCGGTGGAGTACGGGCCGGTGTGGTGGATCATGACGCCGTGGACCGGGCCCCAGGCGCCTCTGTGGTTGCGGTTGTGGGTGCGCCAGCTGCCGTGCTCAACGACGCGGACGCCGGATTTCTTCAGGACGGCGAGGAACTGATCTGCGGACAGTGGCCGTGCCACGTCGGGACTCTTTCTCCCCGCGCCTCCGTGCTGGATGCCGGCCAGGAGCCACCTGACGGTCCCTCGCGGAACGCACAGTTTGACTGCTCGGGTGGAGGGTCACCAGAGCGGCTGGAGCCTACCCCAAGTGCCCACCGATGCCGGGAGTTGCATCGTTTACGTGCTGCGCATGTGCGAGCCTTGATCGCGGCTTGGCAGAGCGGAGACTGAGCGGGGAGCACGCGTTGATGAGGAAGTGGCATCGGCAGGCAGGAGTGGGAGTCGTGGCGGTGACCGCTGTCATCGCCACGGGCTGCAGTAGCAACAGTCAGGATGTTGACAGCCGTCCTGCGCGAGTGGCAACCACCGCCTCGACGCAGCACGTGATTCTCCACAAGGAGGAGATCGCGGTGGCGCTGCCAACCCTGGACGCCGTGCCTCCTGGATGGCAGAAGACAGGGAAGCCCCGGCTCTACAACGAATCAAGCGAGAGCAGTCGCCTCGCATTCGGGCACATCGGTTACCGAGCGCCGGACCTCGACGGCACCGTCGGGTTCAATATCAGTTCGTACTCGAACGCTGCGGACGCTATGTCTGGGTTCAGTAAACTCAAGGCGGATTATGGCGATACGGCGCGTCCGGCTTCGATCGCCGGCGCAGATCAAGCGTTCGCCGGGAGTGGGTGCATCACGGAGCACGTCTGTAGCGCCTCCATCATCGTGCGAACAGGTGCGTTGGTCCTGATGGTCAACATCAACAGTGATGCGGACGAAGCACCAGATCCGAAGGTCCTCAACTCGGTGACCCGGATGCATGTTGCGCGAGCCCAACAGGCCGAGCGAGGAGAAACCCCCACGGCAAAGGCGTCCTGACACCAGCTTCAGCAGGCCGCTCTACTTGGTATAGGTGACACGCAGCTTGGGCGGGTACGTCTGCCCCACCCCCTGGGCGCGGCCGTAGTAGGTCCGGTCCGAGTTGTTGGGGTCCAGGGCGATGCCGCGCCAGCTCGTGGAGTCGAAGACCGAAGTGATGTCGACCCACTTGCCGACGTTCTTGCCCCAGCTGATGGTCTTCGCCTCGCCGTCGGAGCTGAACGTGGACGGGCGGGACGTGTGCTTGTGCGCCTTGATGACCGCCTTGCCGCCGCTGTTGTAGTACCAGTGCTCGAAGTACAGGTACACCTCCGCCTTCTGGATGCTCGCCCCGGACAGGTCGGCTGCGAGTGAGGAGGGGAAGCCGATCAGGCTCGCCTGGATTCCGTTGTTCGAGCTGTAGTAGCCCTGCACGCACTTGTCGCCGTAGTACGAGTTGTACGAGCCGCGGTTGGCGTAGGAGCCGGACCAGGAAGCCGTGAAGGTCTTGGTGTACGTCTTCTTCGGCGGGGTCGTCGTGCCGCCGCCCCCGTTGTACTGGCCGGTCTCCGGGACGTACGGTCCGACGTCCTCGACGTACATCAATCCCTGGTGATTGCCACCTCCGAAGAGCTTTACGGTCTGGCCGCTCGGCCCGCCCTGGACGCGGAAGGTGACGAGCAGCCGGTGCAGGCCGGCGCCAAACGCTGCCCCGGACCGGACGGTTTCCATGCGAACGCGGTGGGAGCCCCCGGTTGCCATGGGATGGATTGCGGACTGGATCTGCGGCGAAGAGATCGTGGGCGTGCTGGCGCCCCCGTCCTTGAGTACAAGGACGAGTTCACCGCCGGACGTGGAGGGGTTGGCATAGCAGTCCAGGACGACGCGGTACATGCGGCTGGTGTCGGCGTCGAAGGACAGCTCGACGAAACCGTAGTCCGTGGTGCCCGCGGTGACAGAGGTCGACTGGTAGTCGACAGCGACCAGGCCGCGCGCGATGCCGGACAGGTGGCTCTCGAGGGAGTCGCCGGCGATGGTGAGCCGGCCCGCCACGGAGAGGTCCCCGACGCCGGTGTTGCCGTCCTGGTCGATGGTGGCGACGGCGGTGCCGTTGTTGGTGAGCGTCAGGTAGTTCGGGGAGCCGGTGGTGAGGGAGACGGCCTCGTCGCCCGACGTGTCGTACAGGCGCAGTCCCTGCGGGGACAGTTCGGCGCGGGCCCCGCCACCAGGGGTGGAGAGCACGGCGCGGCATTCGAGGTTGTCGAAGTAGGCGCTGCCGTGGGTGGTCTCGTTGCCGTTGCCGTCGACTCCGATGCGTACGTTGCCCTGGGTGGCGTTGGCCGGGATGGTGACGACTTTCGAGATGCGCTGCCAGGTGCCGTCAGTGACCGGGGCGGACACGACGATGCCGTCCGAGCCGAGGCGTGTGCCGGTCTCGTCGTAGAAGCCCAGGAAGAGCTTCAGGCTGGCGCCGGTGATGTCGGTGGTGGTCTTGTAGTCGACGGCGATCCAGTAGCGGTCTCCGGGCAGCATGGGGGAGGTGGCGTGCTGCAGCCACCGGTACGTGCCTGCTGCCGGGGTGATGCGCAGGCACTTGGCGGAGTTGTTGCCGCCGTCCTCAACGGCGAAGATCGCCGGATCCTGGCCGGCCAGAGCGGCCGCGATGACGCCGGTCTCGTAGGAGGGGTCTCCGACCAGGTTGCCGGTGGTGCCGATCGCGAGCCGGGACGCGGACAGGGAGCCCGCGGCGATGTGGCGGGCGGTGAGGGTGTTGGTGGCGATCTCGTCGCCGGTCAGTGACAGCGCCTTGACCTCGCGGGCGGTGAGGGTCTTCGCGGCGACCTTCTCGCCGGTGATGGACTCGGCGGCGAGCTCCAGGGTGCCGATGGACTCGGCCAGCACCATGCCCGCGCCGATGACGGTGCGGACCTCGGTGTTGTCGAAGTCCGAGGTGCCGGCGGTGGCCTGGAAGTTCTGCAGCCACACGGTCGCGGTCACGGTCCCGGCCGGGGCCTGGACCTGCCGGCTCGTACGGGCCCAGCCGGCGCCCGGGGCGGGGGCGGCGATCGCGGTGCCGTGGCCCAGTACCGCTCCGGCGGCGTCCTGCCAGCGGAGGAAGAAGCGGAGCGAGTCCCCGGCCCAGTCGGCGGAGGCGCGGTGGTCGAAGGCGAGGAAGAACCGGTCCCCAGGGGAGACGGCGAGCTCGGTGATGAGCAGCTCGCGGGAGGCCGGGGTGCTGCTGGCGCCGTCGACCCGCAGGCCGCGCGGGGAGCCGTTGCCGTCGGTCAGCCGCCATTCGGTGGACGCGGCGACGAGCTGCTCGGTGAAGGCGCCTTCGAAGGAGGGGTCGGGCATGAGGTTGCCGGTGCCGATGGCGAGCTGGTTGTGGCCGACCGCGCCGATCTGCAGCTTGGTCCGGGAGACGGCCGCCTCGGCGAGCGCAGTCTCGTCGACGATGCCGTCGAGGACTTCCTCGGCGACGACGGGGGCCGGGCCGACCGGGCCGCTCTGGACGGAGGGGGCGGAGGCGGTGCCGGAGGTGTTGCGGGCCAGCAGACGGACGTAAGCGGCTGGTCGACGGGGATGGTCAGGGTGCTGCCGAGGGGGGACTCGAACGTGCCGCGCAGGGTGGCCGGGGTGGGGATGAAGTTGTCCAGCATCGCGGCGTGGACCTCGATGCGGGCGAAGTCCAGTGGTGCCGCGGGCGCGTCGGTGAAGACGCCTTCCCAGGTGGCGGACACGCCCCCGAGGACGGGGGTGACAGTGGGCCGGCTCGGGGTGGGCGGCGGCGGGGCGTTGACGATGTTTGCGGCGGTGGTGCCGTCCGGCTGCTGGCCGATGACGGCGCGCAGGGAGCCGGTCTCGTCGTAGACGTCGAGGGCGCCGTTCTCGATGGAGGAGTGGGCGAGCTGGGCGGTTCGGGTCTGCTGGGCGAGGCGGCGTTCGAGGTCGGCGATGCGGGCCGCCAGCCGTGTCAGGTCGTTGGCCACGTGATTCAGCTCCCGTAGGTGAAGCGGTCGGCGCGGGCGAGGGTGAGGGTGATGCGCTCGGGGTCGGCGCCCTGGGGCGGGCGCAGGGTCCAGCCGGTGATGCGGCACCAGCCGTCGAACTCGGTCCACTGGTCGTGCAGGGTGACGCGGACGTCGTCGCCGATCTGCCAGGAGCCGACCGGGGCCGCCGGGTGGTCGATGAGCTCGACCTCCGTGACCTCGCCAAGGACCTGGCGGGCGGTGCGTTCGGTGCGGGCACGGGCGGCGAGCCGGTCGTTGCCCTTCTCCGCGGGCACCTCGAGGACGTGCTCGAGTCGGAGACGGCCGTTGCGGATGGCGTCGATGGCGCGGCGGCGGCCGCGCCCTTCGCCGGCACCGAGGGCGATGACCACCTGGGCGTAGGCGTCGGCGTCGTACGTGACCGGGACGGTGGAGGCGACGTTGACGCCGGAGCTGATCGACAGGTCGGTGCGGCGGGTGCCCAGGCGGGGCCAGCCGAGCCGGATCCGGCCCAGGGGCCGGCCGTTGGAGAAGTCCGTGGCCTCGGTCCATTCCGGGCCGCCGTCGACCTGCGTCATGTCGTCGACGACGGAGCCGAGGGCCGGCGCCTCCCACCAGTCCGTGCGGTACGGCTCGGCGGTTGTGCCGGCCTTCGCCGCGCTGGCGGTCGGGTCCACGGTGACGCCGAGGTTCCCGTCGGGCTGGGACTGGGCGTATGCCCACGTGTCGCGGATGACCTGGCACGGATCGGCGTTGACGTACGGGCCGCGCCCGTTCAGGTTTCCGTGGACGTCATGACGGCGGTGCAGGTAGCTGCCCCACCCCGCGGCCTCGATCGGGTAGGCGGCGCCTTCGGGTTCGGCGCGCCAGATGAGGCCGCCCCACAGCAGGGCGTTGTCCCGCTCGCAGGTCAGCAGGGTGTTGCCCGGGTCGGCCTGGGAGGGCAGCAGATGAGCGAAACGCGGCGAGAGACGGCCGGAGAAGTCACCCGACGCGTTGAGCGAGAGGGCGAACTCCACGTCGGACAGCGGCAGATCGGCGGCCAGCAGGTCGCCGGTCAGGGCGTGCCAGGTGCGGTAGCGGTACGCGGGCACGGCTCACACCACGCCCTCGGTGAACTCGATGTCGGCGATCAGGCTCGTGCCGCTGTCCACGCTCAGGTCGCCGGTCTCGCCCTTGTACATGTAAGTCCTCAGGTACAGCGGCTGCGTGGTGCCACGGATCGAGCCGGGGACACCGATGTTGTCCGCCATGATCGCCATGGTGCGGCGGATGCCTCGGCCCTGGTTGTCGTCAATGATCGTGTCCTGGCCCAGGTCCGTGCCGAGGACCGTCTGCATCTTGGCGAAGATGTTCGCCGCGCTCTGCCGCAGGCCGGCGATAGTGATGACGACCTTGGCGTTCGTCGCCCACGGCGGTACGTAGACGTTCCACCTGGCGGCCGACGGCCACGTATGCCACTTGTTGTCCGAGTAGCCGATGACGCTCAGGGACGAAGGGAAAGAGGTGTAGAGCCGTCGCTCGCGCCGGGGGTTCGCGATCCGCCGCACATCCTTGATCATCGAGTCCGTGATGACCGCGGTGTTCGCCGGGACGTCGAGCCGGGCCAGCGGGATCGCCGTCATCCCCGCCGGCACCGTGGTGGTTGAGCCTGGGACGTTGCTGACCACGTGGAAGTAGCCGATCTCGTCGGACTCCGGATCCCGCGTCCCCTCGTACTCCGGGTCCTCCACACGCAGGACGACCAGGTCGGAACGGGGACTCGCGCCGGTCGGGGCAACGGGCACGACCGCGTCGCCCACGTTGTACTGCGTGTACGAGCCCTGCCCCCACGCCGCGCCCCGGATCACCGCCGAGCCGTCCACGACGCGCACGCCGGCGGCGGGCGTGGACAGCTGCCGCACCTTGAGGTCGTCGCCTTCGGTCACGCCCTGCGAACCGCGGGCGAGGTCGCGGACCATCATGCGGAAGGCGCGGGCTTCGTGAGTGCCTCCGTGGGTGAGCAGGGGCGGGTTGATCAGCGTCACGGACGAATCCTCCGGTTCACAGACGGTTCACAGGGCGGCGTAGGCGGCGCGCCAGGTCACGGCCAGCCGGGTGCTGTTGGTGTAGTTGCGGGCGGTCCACCACAGCTCGCTGCTGCCGGGCGGGACGGTGAACGTGTCGAGGCGGGACGCCGCCGACAGGGCGGGAGCGAGGTTGCCGGTGCCGTTCCTGAGCGCCCAACGGGTGCCGGGGCGGGTCTCGATGTCGATCCGCTCGCCGGTCTTCAGCGACACGTTCAGTTCGATGACACGCCCGGACTGCACGTGCCGGATGCGGGGGTTGCTGCACGGCCCGGTGATATGGATCGACGGCCAGGCCGGCAGGTCGCCGTCGTTGTGTAGTTGGCCCCGCCGCTCATCAGGGATCGCCACACCCGTCGTGAGGGGAGCGACGAGCGGGGCGCGCAGCCCACCCAGGCCGTCGGCGGACAGGGCCAGCGTCAGCGCGGAGACATCGTCGGCGTGGAACCGCGGGTCGAGCGCCGCGAACTCGATGTCCAGGGGGATCCAGCCGTGCAGCGTGCTCGCCGTACTGACCGCTTCCACGCGGCGCAGCCGCCCGTACAGACGCCGTGTCGCCCGGCCCGGCCAGCGCAGCCGCAGTACGGTCTGCGCTCCGGAGTTCGTACGGACCGACTCATCGTCGGCGGCGCGGTGGAGACGCCCCAGCAGGTCGAGGGCACGGGAGGGATCGGTCGGGGTGCGGATGCCGGCCTCGATGCGGACCGTGCGCGGCCCGTACAGGTCGACGCCAGGGAAGGCGCCGTCCCCGGCCGGGTTTTCCACATCCTGTGTGCGAAGTTCGGGGACACCGAGCCCCTCGACCTCCGAGATCAGGATGTCCGTTCCCGGGCCGAGGAGGATGCCGGCGACCTCGATCTGCCATTCGCCGAGCTCGGCCATCACAGCCGACCTCCCCGCTGGGCGTTGCGCAGGCTGCGCATGACCTCGGCGCCGATCTGCTGCGGAGTGGCCTGAGCCGAGGTGACGGTGACGGGCATGGCGCCAATCAGCGGCTGCTGCTCGCGTACGACCACGACCCGCACGGCCCCCGCCGGACGGGCATCAACCGTGCGCACCGGCACCGGATCGGCATCAGCGGGGGCGAGCTGAAGCCCAAACCGCTGGGCCACATCGGCGAGTACGGCCGTCGACGCCGCGCGCTTGGCCTGCGCGAGCGGAATGAACGCCTCGCCGCCCGTGCTCGCCTCCGCGAACTTGATCAGAGCGGTCGGCGACGAGTAGACACCGGGCTCCCAGATGCCGCCGTTCGCGTAGGCCAGCCCCTTCTCCGCCTTGACGAGGTCGGAGAGGAACCTCGTCGCACGGGACCCGAGCGCCGAAGCGATACGAGAACGGCCCAGACCTCCGACCTCGACGACCCGGTCCTCCTCCAGGCCGGTCGTGTCGGCCACCTTGTGGATGCCGGTGGTGCTCGTCCTGATCGCACCGATGATGGTGAGCAGGTCAGAGAGGTCCTCGCCCGCCAGCGTCCGCGACGCGGCCTTCGCCGCGTCGTTGGCCGCCTTGGCCTTCCTCCTGTCCTTCACGGCCTCGGCGGCGAGCTGCTCGGCGTCCGCGTCCCCCTGCTGAGCGAGCGCCGTCGCCAGATCTCCGTAGCCCAGGGCGGCGAGCTTGGCGAGGTTCTTCTCGAAGGCCGACTGATCGCGTGCGGCCTCACCGAGCTGGTTGGTGAACTCGGATAGGGATGCGCGGGCCGAGGCGGCCAGCTTCTCCAGCTCCCTCGCCATCTGCCGGACGTAGGAGCTCGACCCGGTGGCCATCTTCCGGGTCAGTTCGATGCCGTCTTCGCCCATCTCCGCGAGAGCGTCGGCGACATCCTGGCCGGCGCGGCGGGCGACGGTGGCCAGGTCGTTGCGCCATTGGGCGGCGACGCGGTTCGACGACTTCAGCTTCTTCGTGAACGTCGCGAGGTTGAAGCGTCCTTTGCTGTCGGTCGAGTCCGCTGCGATGCCGGACAGCGTGAAGAGGCTCGGCGGGCTGTGGTCGAAGCCGGACAGGCCGCCGTCCGCGTACCAGGCCACATCACCGCCGAAGCGCCGGACGACCTCCTCGACGATCGCCTTGCTGCGCGGGCGCTTGCTCGCGGCCAGCGGCACGTACGCCTCGCCCTGCGTCTCCGGCTCGGCCCACACCCGCCAGGCGCCGGCCGGGGCGATCTGCGCGACATGGTTCTCCCGCGCGGCGCTTCGCAGGCCGCCGTCGGCGAAGTAGTCGACGACCGCGCCGTTCGCGCGGGCCTGAATGGCGTCGGGGATGCCGTTCGCGTCCTGGTCCCAGGGGGTGGCCCTGAGGAAGACGCCGACGCCGACGTTCCGGCCCGAGATTCTGTTGATCGCGGCCTGGATGCTGCCGACCGAGCTGATCGGGGACTGCGTGGGGACGGTGATCTCGGCCTTGCCGTCCGGCAGCGTACGGATCTTGAAACCGAGGTCCTCGAGCGCCGTCCGGGCAGCAGCGGTCGGTGCGCTGACCGTGATCGTCTTCGCGCCCGGGGTGGCGCGGAGTTTGTCCTGGACCGCCTGCAGAGAGGCGACGGCGGCCGCCGTCGCGGCGCTGACCTTCACGCTCTTCCCGCCGGGGACCGAGCCCAGTTGGTCGACGAGCGCTTTCAGGTCTCCGCGCGCGCTCTTCGTCGGGGCCGTGATCTCGATTTCACGGGTGCCGGGGACCGTCTTCACCGTGAAGCCGAGATCCCTCAGCTTCCGCTGGGCTTCGTCGCTGAGCGAGTCCACGCGGATGGTGGTCGCCTTCGGCAGCCGGTCGAACTCGGCCTGTACGGCCAGGAGGTCCGCGAGCGTGGAGTCCATGCCCTCGGTCTCCAGCAGCAGCGACACCTTCGACGGCATCAGGCCGAGACTGTCCGCGACCGCCTCGGCCTGCGCGCGTGTCAGCCCGTAGCCCTGGGCGGCCTTGACCGCGGACGCGCGGGCCTTGTCCATCTGCTCGCGGGCAGCCGCCAGGGACTCGGGCAGCGACGCGCCGTTCTGCTGCGCGAGGGCGTACGCCGAGACCGAGGCGTCCGCGGCGGCGTCGCTCAGGGAGGTGAGGGACTGGTAGAGCTGCTGGCCGTTGCGGGTGGTGGTGTTCAGCGTCCCGTTGTTGTTCAGCAGTGCCTTGCCGAAGCCGTTGGCCTTGTCGATGCCGTCCGCCAGGGCCTCGTTGACGTCGAGGATCGCGCTGTTCACGCGCGCCTCGGCGGCCTGGAGGGAGATGCTGCCGCCGGACAGCAGGTCGAGGGCGTCCTTCAGGGCGCGGGTGCGGGTGTCGGCGTCCGCTGTCGTGTCGGCGAGTGCGCCGACGGCGGCCTTGAGCCGGTCGTACGCGCTCGCGCCGGACCCGGCGCTCCTGACACCATCGTTGAACAACTTGGCGTCGGCCGCCGCCTGTTTGAAGTCCCCGGACAGTCCGGACAGACCACGCCGCAGATCGTCGGCCGCCCGGCCCTGCACGTCGAACGCCTCGCCGCCCACGCCGCTCTCCGCGTCCAGGACCCACGTGGTGTGCGCCTCCGAGACCTCCCGCAGCCTGCGCTGCAGCGTCTCCAGGCTGCCGCCCTGCTCGGTGTAGGCGTCGACCAGTTCGGACATCGGGATCTTCGCCTTGCGGGCGACGTCGACCAGCCGCTGCTGTCCGTCAAGCGTCGTCTCGATCTTCTGCCGCATCAGGTTCTCCGCGGCGATCGCCCGGACGCTGTCGTCAACGGCCCCGTTGGACTCCCGCAGCGCCTGCGCCAGGTCGGCGATGCCCTGCTGGTGCTCGGCCGCCGCACGAGCGGCCTTCTGCTGCTGCGATGCGAGGAGACCGAGCCCGAGCGTGACACCGACCAGCGCGGCACCCCACGGGCCGCCCATGAACCCGACCAGCCCGGACATCGCCCCGCGCAGTCCGACGCCGGCCGCCCGGGTCATGCCGGTGAGCGTGCCCGTGAAACCGGCCGCGGGGCCCTGCGCGCTGCGGAAGGCGGCACCCATCTGGCCGACGATCGGTACCCGGGTCTGGAGGACGGCGAAGGCGGCGCCGAGCCGCCCGATCGACGCGCCGGTGGCCGCGGCGAGGCTCTGCTGCACCCGCATCTGAGTACCGAGGGTCTGCCACGCGCCGGTCAGCCGGCCGCCCACTGTCGAGGCGAGCCCGTTCAGATGCGGTGCGACCCGTCGGGCCAGGAACATCGCGGCGATCGCGCTCTGCACCGGCCCGGGCAGCGCGGCGAACGCCCGCACCAGCACGCCGACGGTCTCACCGACCGGCACCAGGACGGCCGACAGCCCGGTGACGGCGGACAACGCGAGGTCGGCGGCGGTGACGAGGATGTCCAGGGCGTTGGCCGCGCCACTGGAGTCGTCTCCCAGTGTGCCGAGGGCTTCGGCGACCGGCTCCGCGCCCTGGGCGAGGTTGTCCAGCACATCACCGAGCGCGCGGGCCGCGTTGATCAGCAGGTTCAGACCCGTCGCGAGAGCGTCCTCACCGATCTCCCGCAGCGGGCCGAGGAGCTGCTGAGCCTCGCCGATCAGTCCGCCCAGACCCTGCCGGGCCCGCTGCCTGAGCTCGGGCCCATACAGGGTCGCCAGGTCGCGCCCGTACTCGATCGCGGCGACGAGGTACGGAGTCGCGCCGGACAGTCCGCGCGTCATGAGACGGGTCACGTACTCCAGGCCAGGGGCCATCGCGTCGTACAGCGCGAGACCCGTTTGCTGTGTCTGCTTTTGCAGCAGCGTCATCGCACCGGCCAGGCCCTGGCCGCGGGCGGCCGTGATCTGCGCGGCAGCCCCCGTCTCCCGTACGGCGAGGTTGAGCGCGTCGAAGGACTCGGTGCCCTGGTGCGCGAGTGCGATGGCACCCGACATGGCGGGCTTGCCCATCGACATCTTCACCGCCGCGGTGAAGTCCTGCTGGGACATCTCGTGCTGGGCGCGGGACAGCTCCGCGATAACGTAGCGCAGCCCGCGAAACCTGCCCTGCGCGTCCCACGCCTCGATGCCGAGCGCCTTCAGCCCCTCGCGCATCTGCTTCGTGGGAGCGGCGAGGTTCGCCATCATGCCGCGCAGGGCGGTGCCGGCGGTCTGGCCGAGGATGCCCGCCTTGCCGAGCATGCCGACCGCGCTCGCCGCGTCCTCCATGCTCACGCCGAGGCCGGCGGCGACCGGCCCGGCGTACCGCATCGCGTAGTAGATGTCGATGATGCCGCCGGAGGCGTTGTTCGCGGTGGCGGCGAGGATGTCGGAGGCGCGGGCGGCCTGGTCGGCGCCGAGCCCGAACTGGTCCATGATGTCGCCGAGATAGCGGGCGGAGTCGGCCGCGTTGACCCCGGCGGCGGAGGCGAGCTGAAGCGAGGCACGGGTCGCGGTGATGGCCTGGTCGGTACGGAAGCCCGCCTTCGCCAGCTCCACCATCGCCTCGGCGGCATCGGCCGCCGTGGTCGTCGGCAGGGTGAGGTCGCTGCCGAGCTGGTTGGCCATCCAGGCCGCGCGCCGCATCTGCCCGGCGGCGGCACCGGTCACCGCCTGGAAGATGTTCATCTGCCGCTGGTAGCGGTTGCCTTCCTCGACGAGCCGCCCCGTACCCAGGACGAGCGCCCCACCCGAGAGAAGCCGTCCGAGCGCACCGGCTTGCCGACCGGCACCCCTGAGGGAACGCTCGAAGGCTCCGGCGTCACTGCTCGCACGGCGCAGGCGCTCCCCGGTCTGACCGCCGCGGGTACCGAGGGTGCCGAGGCGCGACGCGGTCGCCTGGGCGCGTGCGCCCAGTACGTCGATCTGCCGGGCGGTGCGCCGGCTGGACGTGTCGAGTGCGGCGAGCCGGCGGTCGAGGTCGCGGGTGCGGCGGCCGAGGTCCTGGGCGGCATCGGCAGCCGAACGCAGACCGGAGATCAGGCCGTTGGCCTGTGCGGTCAACTGAACGGTGAGGTTGTACGTCGCCACCGGTCACCTCACCGCACGGTGTCGTCGTCGCGGTGCAGCGCCTCGTACTCCTGGCGCGGCAGCAGCGTGACCTTGATGCCGTAGCCCGTGCGTCCCTCGGGCACCTGGTCGCGCTCCTGGGCGATCAGCTCACAGCCGGGGCAGCGCACGGTGTCCGTGACGTACGCATGCCGATGTCCGCCCTTGGCCGGATCCCACTCCTCGGCGCGGGTGCGGCAGTCCGGGCACGACGTGCGCTGCCATCGCCGCCAAGCCAGGGCCTTGGCCCGGTCCAGGTCGCTCCACCGGCCGTCCCCGCCGAGGAACTGAGAGTGCGGGATGCCGTACTGCTCGCACAGCTCGAGCTCGGCACGAAGCCGCGGGTCGGCCGTCAGCCTTTTCCCAGGTCGGACTGCTCGGCTCGCCCCTCCTGCTGCACCTCCCACGCCGCCTCCCACAGGGCGTTCGCGTCCGGCGCCGACCAGGCGTCCAGCAGCTCGCGGGCCTCCGCCTCGCTCATGCCGTCCGTACTGGAGGCGGCGATCAGCGCGGCCGGGAAGGTGTCGGGATTGAACGCCGCACCGTCAGCGCCCTGTCCGTCGGTCGGCGGATGCGCGTGGATGAGCTCCTCAAGCACCGGTCGTGGCAGCGCGCGGAAGGTGAGATAGACGGAGGTCCTGTCCAGCGCCTCGGATGCGCCCGCGCAGCGCTCAGAGGCGAGCCGGGCACGCTCCGCGAAGACGCCGTTGTCCGTGTCGCTCTCGGCGAGGAGCCGGGCGCGGTCGGCGGCCCGCTTCGCCTCGTCATACTCTGCGCGCAGCGCTGTGTCGTCGCAGATCCGCAGAACGCGCTCCGGAAGAGAGCGGCGGCGCAGTCGCTCCATCTTCTGCTCCCACGACACTGCTTTCTTGGCGGCCATCAGGCGCCACCCGTTGAGGCGGCGGGAACTGCGGCGTCCAGCGCCGGCGGGGACGTGATCGAGAAGATCGCCTGGAACTTCGCGGCCTCGTTGCCGGCGTTGAACTGCGCCGCACGGGACGCCACCTGCACCGGGAAGCTGTCCATCGACTTCGATCCGGGGACGTCCCCCTTGCGCAGGAACACGACGAAGCCGTTCGCGCCCTTCGGCAGCAGGGTCTCGATGGTGTCGCTGAGCTGGTCTTCGTAGAAGGTGAGCGAGGAGTTGTCTGCCTTGTCATTGCCGGGGATGGAGGACGAGAACGTCGACGCCATGTCGGGCGTCTCGATCGCCTCGTTCGTCAGCGACCAGCCGTCGACGTCGCTGATCGCCTCGGTCAGGTCGGTCGCGTTCGGAGCGGTGATCTCCGCGCGGGTGGGAATCTTGGTCTCGGCGGCGACATCCTTCAGCCAGAGGATCTTGGTGATGCCGCGCCGCATGAAGCGCTGCTGAGCCTCGGGGCACTCCCGGAAGGGTGCTGCGCCAGGCTGCTTGTGGGCCGGGCGTCCGCGTGGCTCCGCGGTGAGGTGCCGTAGATCAGGGTCGATCAGGCTGCGGGCGTCACGGTGATCGTGAACCGCTGCACGTAGGTAATGATATCGCCCCGCGAACCGTCAACCGGTTCTCCGGCGGCGTCGTAGGTCAACTCCCGGTCGATGACCCGCACTCCGGGTACGACAAGGCTCCGCAACCGGCCGGAGACCACAGCCCGTACGCGATCCCCGAGCCACTGCACCTGATCCGCCCGCTCGCCGACGCTGGTCACCTGGTACGTCCATGACGCGTCGGCCTGCCAGTCGGCGAACGACGGGCCGGAGAACTCCCCGGGCAGGCTGTCGAGGATCAAGTATGGGAATGCCGCGGGCTGCCCGTCTGCGGCGCGTGGCAATACCGCGAGCCCGCACGGCCGACCCGCGCCTGCGGCCAGTGCGTCGACGAGCGCTCGGGTCAGCGGCAGCCGAGGCGGGCTCATCGCGGCAACACCCCCGTGCGCAGGGCCGCCACGAACCCGGGCTCTGTCTGCCGGAACGCGGGCTCGATGTGCGGGTACGGCGGCTGCCGGTACTGGCGCCCCAACCGGTCGACGCCGACGAAGCCGTACTCCAGCCGCCGCGACTGCGGCGCGTCCGTTAACACGACGGCGCTCACCTGCCCGCCGGCCACGGTCACCTTCACGTCCCACGACGCCCGGTACCGGCCCGTGATCACGTTCGGACCCGGCCGCCCGGAGGCGTTCTTCTGGATCCGAACCCGCAGCAGCATGGCGTGGTGGCGAGTGATCGCCCGCGTCCGTGAGCGCGCAGCCGGGCCCAACCGCGCGAGGGCGGCCGCGAGCTCGATCGGATCGCGGAACGCGGAAGCGTCGGGGTGGGCGCTGGGGTGCGGGTTCAACGGGAGCACGGCGGAGCCTAAACCCGCGCGGCCGACCGGGGCTCACGCCGCAGGGCTGGTCCTTCCAGCGGATCGAGCCGAGAGGCACCCTCGCGGAGTCCGAGAGGGATACCGTGATCAGAAGCTGTCGGGGGAGGAGAGCCGGGTGGACAGCATCGTCGATAGGTACAAGGCGCTCTGCATTGGTGCCCTGCTCGTCGCCGAATCGGCCGACGACGCGTACCGCCTGGGCGCTCTTGACCGGTTCCTGAAGCCGTGGGTCCAGGATCGGATCGACTCGCTGGGGGCGCTGCTGTTGAGCTGCGACACCAGGCGAGAGCTGGCCGATGACACGGAACGCTTGGCAAGAACAGCCGCCGAATACTCCCAGCTGCGCCGCGACTTGTTCTCCGACGTCCATCACACAGGCCCCGAGCCTCCTTGGCGCGTCGTGCAGTCCGGCGCCTTGGCGATCCGGGCGCAGTCCGTGGTGCTGCTGAGGCAGCCGACGTTCGTGCTGCAGCGCCTTGCGGCGGCATCTGATGTGCCCGGTGCCGCGACATGGGACTTCACCGTGATCGACAATCCCTCCGACCCGAGGGACACGGGCACCTCGTACGTGGTCATGGTGTCCACCGCGGACGCCAAGGGCGGTGCGCCCGTCCAGGTGGCCAAGGAGTTGGAGGACAACCGCGCCTGGTACCAGACACTCGAGTACGGCTTCCACGCCCTGGGTATCACGCCATTCCTCACGGCGATCTACGATCC
The DNA here is from genome assembly GCF_055566095.1 of Streptomyces sp. NPDC027962. Lineage (NCBI taxonomy): Bacteria > Bacillati > Actinomycetota > Actinomycetes > Kitasatosporales > Streptomycetaceae > Streptomyces > Streptomyces sp. NPDC027962. Next base: position 43,689 of record NZ_JBVHTA010000037.1, on the reverse strand, counting down.
GGACCGGCACAGGAAGTAGGCGACCGCAGTCGGCAGGCGGCCGTGCCCTGGGGCGTGGCGGCCGACGGCTCCGGCTGACTCAGCCGAGGGCCTCAAGACGGACGATGCGTACGACGGCGAAGGTGCCCACGACCGCGTCGCCGACGCGGAAGCGGCGGCCGACGAGCTGGGGATCGCGGGACGAGCTGACCACGGTCAACAGGTCGCCTGGCGTGGTGCGGGGAAGAGACTCGACGGGCAGCATGGCCTGGTACGCGGTGCTGGCCGGAACCTGCGCGATGGAGCCGTCCAGCGGCACGACCAGAGCGGGTTGACCCGCGGGCACGATGGCCCCGCGCCCCTCCCAGACGACGTCGCCGGTGTCACCGGAGGGCTCCAGCAGGCCGGTCGTCTCGTCCAGCACATCGTCCGCACGGCCGTCCGTGTCACGCCACAGCCGCAACTCGTCGTCGAGCATCTTCTCGACGATCCGGCGAACCCCCGACAGATCAAGCGCCACGAGCCCACTCCACCAACTGCCGCAGAACCGCGGCCGTCCCACCGCCGGGCACGCTCTCCAGGTCCATTCTGGCCAGGGCCGCCCGCTCCACCTCCAACGGGTCCAGGGCCTCCAGGAACGCCGCGGCAGCCGGCCCCGGATCGGGCGAGGCACCGACCTCGACCCGTGCGAGAACGTCCAATTCGGCTGGCCACGTGCCGGTAGGGCGTAGATGCAGCACGACCCGGGGAAGTTCATGAGCTACGGCCTGAACATTCACGGCGGCCATGTGCTCGCTCACGTCCTGGCCGTCGACCAGGACGGTGTGGGAACGGCCGTCGAAACTCAGCTGAAAGCGCTTTGGCGTTGTCACCGGCGGAGCCTAAACCCCCGGCCAGTCAGCCGTCGGCGGGCCCTCCTGGCTGACACGGCCCCGGTTGTCGGTGGCTTCGTCTACCGTTCATATCATGGCGCTGAACGAGATCACTCGACCTGCGATTCTGCAGGCTGTCGCGGAGTACGACCGGCTCGGCCGGGATGCGTTCCTGGAGAGGTACGGCTTCGGACCTTCACGAAGCTACCTGCTCCAGATCGATGGCAAGGAGTACGACTCCAAGGCCATCGTGGGGGCGGCGCACGGCCATGTGCCCGGACGGGAACCTCTGGGGCGTGACGAGTTCTCCGGAGGCAAGGACCACGCCGCCAAGCTGCTGCGGGACCTCGGATTCGAAGTCGCGGTTCGGGCGACGGACTGATCCGCCCAACACCAAGGACCTCCGGACCCGTCTCCCTGAGGGCGGGCCCGTAGCCTCTGGTTCGGAAACGCGGCTGGCTACGCCCCGTTGGCCCCGCCCCTCTCCAGATTCGCCAGCACCTGCTCGGCCGCCTTGCGTGCCTGGCCGTTCAGATCCTGCTCGGACACCACATGAGCGGGCGAGTACCTCTCCACGTACAGGAACTGGCCGGCCCCGATGTCCACCGTGAGCGATGCCCGCCAGTCGTCGCCGTACATGATCTGCCGAGCCGCACCGCGTCCCTTCACTGTGGCAGGAACGGCCTTGGTGGGGCTGGGGTCCGTTCCGTCGACGGTCCCCAATAGGGCTTCCTCGTTCTTGAACACGGACACCACGTAGCCGGCCGGGTTGTCCTCGTCCGGGGTCATGGAGAAGTAGCAGCTGACCTCGCCCTTGTCGGACATCGGCTCCGCCTCCATCACCCCCATGGCCTTCTGCTGGGCCGCCGTGAGAGTGGCCTCGCAGACGGAACTCTCGGTCACTCCGGCGGTCTTGATGGGGGCCACGGCCACAGGTTGCCCAGCACGCGCCTTCGCGGACGTGGCCGCGGGCTGTTCGGAGGCGGCACAGGCCGTCGCGAGAATGGCAAGCGGCACCACGGGCCACACACGCAGCTGCGAGCGCACTGCAACTCCTTGATGATTCGGTGGGACTACGTCGTAGGCATTGCCGAGGAGATCACCGTAACCAGCCACCAGGCGACGACGGGAGGACCACTCGATTCCGGACCACGCAATCGCTCGAAGTGGCCAGATCCGCTCACCGGCCCTCTCGTTACCGCGACCGTAGTCCGCATCAGCGATCAATCGGCGTTACGTAGGTCGCCCGCGAGGTCCGCCCGAGGCGGCCGTCACTTCAGGTTGCCATGGGGTGGCATCCCGGCCGAAGCAGCGGCCAGCACGACCCAGGCAGCCTTGGCCCCGCAGTCCGTGACGTGGAACCCCCACTGCCCCTGGGCTAACTCGTTGACGATGCGCAGGCCCCGTCCGCGCTCAGTGAGCGGCCCGCTCGCTCCCTCCGCCGTGGCGGCGTCCCACGAGGGTGCCGCTGCGAGGTACAGGTCCGTGGGAAGCAGGGGCTCCCCGTCGTGGATCTCGCAAATGTACCTCCCGGCGGCCGCGCGAAGGTACATCTCGTAAGGGCCGCAGGCGTGCTCGTGCGCGTTCGCCACGAGCTCCGAGACCGCCAGGACTCCGTCACTGATGACGTCGCCGGGCAGGCCCAGGTCCTGGAGAACACGTCGCAGTACCGCGCGGGCTTCGCCCGTTGGGTTGATGGTGTGGTCGGTCCAGCGGTACACGAGGCCGAGAGCGGCGGACGGCGCGCTGATCATCGGGGGGCTGACCTCCTGTGGGTGACGTCGGTGGTCTTGCCCGGGGCTGCGATGCGGTCGCGGAACTGGGGCAGTACGCCACCGAGGGCGGTACTGCCGCAGGAGGCATCCTGACTTCGGGCGCGTGCGGACCCGGGAGCATCGTGGCTCAAGTCCCTGCCGCGAGGCCGGTCGCGAGTCACGCACTCAACGATGGCCGCCGGTGCCCCTGGTGCTCATGGGCGTTTATGAGCGCGGCGAGGGAACGAGCCCAGGCCAGACCCCCGACCCGCCGCCAGCCTTCACCTCAGCCCATCTGGTCACTGAGAGTATGGGCGGGTGAGCGCTGACGTGTTGGGGCGATGGGTGCCGGACAGCCCCGAGGATGTGGCCGCCATGTTCGCCAAGGCGGACTTTCCGTGGTGGATCGCCGGCGGATACGCGATCGAACTCGCGGTCGGCCGTGAGCTGCGCCCGCACGGCGATCTCGACGTCCTCGTTCTCCGCCGCGACCAGGCTCTCGTACGTGATCTCCTGGCCGACTGGGACCTGCACGTGGCGGACCCGCCCGGCCAGGGGAAGCTGCGACCATGGCGTCCTGGAGAGGTCCTTCAGCCACCACTCCACGACCTCTGGTGCCGCCGCAGAGCGGAGATGCCCTGGTCGGTGCAGCTCATGCTGGACGAGGCCGAGGGCACCCAGTGGGTCTCGCGGCGCCACCCCGCGATCCGGCTCCCGATCGACCGACTCGGGCGAACGAGCGAGAAGGGCATCCCGTATCTCGCACCCGAGGTGCAGCTCTTCTACAAGGCGAAGGCGACCCGGGACAAGGACGAGACCGACTTCGAAGCGGTGCTGCCGTTGCTGGACGCTCCGGCACGTGCCTGGCTGGCGGACGCGATCAAGGTGATCGCGGCCAACCACCCCTGGCTTCGCAGACTCCAGCCCGTCAGCCGAACGTGAGCAGCGGAACGTCGTAGAGGTCGGGGTTCCGGGGCCGGGTCATCTGGGGCGACGTGACCTCCACGATCAGCAGCTCGCTGAGGAACTGGACCTTGGCGCTGAGGAGGTGGCTCGTCCTGCCGTCGGCCGACTGGGCCTTCAGGCCAGCGGAGACGTGGATGTGCGGAAGTATCTCGCCGGTGGCCGGGTCGTGGGCGAGCGTGCCCGCGCCGAACGCCTCGACGTTGGTGACGTACGTCTTCGCCCAAACCGGTGCGTCCGGGTCCGCGAGCTTCTCGCAGGCACCCACGATCTCAGCCTCCGCGAAGGCTCCGATGAACGAGGGGATGTAGCCCTGCCGAACGCCGTTGTCCCGGCAGAAGGTGGACAGCGCCTCGAAGAAATCCTCCCCGTGGTCGAAGGTGACGCCGAAGGTACGGCCTACGGTCAGCTCGTGAGCACGCATGTGCGGGTGTCTCCTGATGATGTGGGATCAGCGAGCGGAAACGGTGGTGAAAGTCTCGCGGACCGCCGCCCCGTCGGCGCCCTGGGCGAGCAGGGCGCGCAGCAGGAGCCGCGCCTGGTACGGACTGAGGTCTCCGGCGCCGATGAGCCCTCGGCCGAGGAGGTCCTTCTCGGAGCCGGGGAAGCCGTAGGTGTCGGACAGGACAGGACCGTTGCCGATGCGGGAGGCGAGGACCACGGGAATGCTGGAGGCAAGCTTGGTGAGCCCTTCGACAAGGAGTTCCGGAACGTGGCCGACGCCGAAGGCCGCGACCACGAGTCCGTCGCAGTTGCCGTCCCACAAGTCGAGAAGGGCGCCGTCGTCGCCGAGGGTGACCATGTAGAGCCCGACGCGCGCCTCGCGAGTGGGGGCTCCGACCAGCGGTCCTCGACGGGGCAGGCCGCCCACCATCCGCACCCGATTCTCCGTGACCCGGGCGATCGGGCCGCACGCCGGTGAGGTGAAGGCGGCGGGGCTGGTGGTGTGGGACTTGCGAACGGTTCGGGCCGAGTGGATCTCGTCGCCGAGTACGACGAAGCAGCCGGCGCCCCGGAGACCGGGGTCGGCGGCGGCCAGGACAGCGGCGTGGAGGTTGGCGGGGCCGTCGGCGCCGGGAAGGGTGGGGTTGCGCATCGCGCCGGTGACGACGACCGGCTGCTCGTGGCCGTGGTAGAGGTCGAGGAGGAAGGCCGTCTCCTCGATGGTGTCCGTGCCCTGAGTGATAACGACGCCGTCGACATCTCCGGCCGCCAGCTCCGCCGTGATCGCGGCCGACAGCGCGGTGAGGTCCTCGAAGGTCAGCGAGGCACCGGGCAGACGCCGGAAGTCCCGCACCTTGAGGCCGATACCGCTCGTGGCCAGAACGGGTACCGCGGCGAGGAGTTCGTGGGCCGAGAGCGCGGGTACGACGCCTCCGGTGGTGGGATCGGTGGTCATGGCGATCGTGCCGCCGAGAGAGAAGACCGCCACGTTCCTGACCGACTCCGTCATATCGCCTGCTCCCCTGTCCGGACGCCGCCGAGCGCGGTCTCGCGAGTGGTTCACGCAGGCTATCGGGTCGGCACCGTCCTGGTACGCGGAATGATCACCAGCTGCTCGGCCACGAACCGGCAGGCGGCCTCCAGCCCCTCGAGGCCGAGCAAACGGCTGCGCGGCCGCGCGAGCCGCTCCGTACCGGAGGCCGACAACTGCGCGCACCGCCGCCCGAGCCATGCGGCGTCGAGGCCCAGGTACTCCGCCGTGGCCGCGAGGCGCATGCCGGGTTGATCCGCCGCCGTGACCGAGCGGTGGCTGACGTGGCCCGTCACGTCGGCGAACGTCCGCAGGGTTGCAGGGCGGGCGGTCAGCGCGAGGTGGGACTCCCCCTCGGTTCGTACCCACGTGGCGATGACGGCCCGCCGTCCGTGGGAGAGGGCGAAGCCGTCGGTGTGGGCCAATCCGGCGTCGTCGGTCACCCAGGTACGGATACCGAAGGACTCCACGAGCGCGATGGCGAGGAAGAGCAGCACGCGCTCGTACGCGGGCGATGAGGCGACCGCCATCTCGGGGACGCAGAATCCCCGTCCGCGGGCAACGCCCGGCCGTCGGGGTGCCATTCGTTCGAGATACCGGTACTTGTGCCGGAAGAACAGCCATGTGGCGGCCTCCTCGCCGCGCTGCTCCCTGGTCCAGAAGACCGGCTCGTCGCCCAGGTGATCGCGGTGCCCCAGGATGTACCGGGCACAGGTCTCCGAGCCGATCAGCATGCGGGAGACGTCGGTCAGGCTCTGGTCGGAGGCGACCGTAGAAGCCGGTGCGGCATGGAGCGACGCGTGCAACGCCTGGTCGTCGCCGAGCAGTGCCGCCTCGAATCCCGACACGGCCCACAGGATGCCGTAGGTCAGATCGTCCAGTTCGTACGCGGCGGGGATGTCGACGGGGTCGGAGGGGGCGCCGCGTACGCCGCCCGGTCGGGCGTCGGTGACGAACTGCCGGACCGCCCCGTCCACCGTACGTTTCGCGACGATCAGCGCGCGCATCGGCATGGTGCGCCAGGCATCCAACTCCGGCCTGGAGTCCAGTCTCAGGCTGCCCCCGATGAAGGAGGCCGCAGGAAGGGTCAACACGGGAAGCGCTGTCGTCGAGACTGAACGGCCCGCGGGTAACAGGACCTGGCCTGGCCCTTCGGGCAGTGCCGCGTAGCCGTGGGCTCGGGTGTCGGCCGTTCCGGGCCGGCCCTGTGAGTCCGTCACGTGCGGATCGGCGGTGGGGAGGAGTCCGAGCAGTTCCTCTGGAACGCCCAGGGCCTCGGTCCATTGGACGAACTGACGTCGGTCGCGGATCCGCTTGAGACCCCGTTCGAGCCTGCTGACCTCGGCCTGATCGATGCTGACCATCCGCGCCACACCGGCCTGGGAGAGGCCGGTGTGCTTCCTGAACAGCTTGACGACGGTGCCGAGTTCCCACGCCGCCACGGCTCGCCGGACCGTCGGATCACGCCAGAAGGCCGGATCGGCCCTTCGGGCACCCGGCCCGCGATGGCACGAGGCGCATCTGGTAACGGCGTTGAAGCGGCTGAGAAGGGCACCGCAGCGCGCACACCGCCGCTGTCCGCTGTCGACCATGGTCGGCATTCTTCCGTGCCGCGTGGCCACTCGGGCACTTTCCGTAGGTGGCGCTCATAAACGCTCATCAGCGCGAGCCTCCACGGCTGTCATCGTGGGCAGCACCACCGATCGGAGCCGCGTGCCGCGGCTCCCCGGACGTGAGGATCCCCCTGTGACCTCCCTGACTTTGCCTCCCAGGCCACCCGGTTCGCCGCCTCTCGCCCATGCCTGGCAGACGCTGGCGGACGGCCTGTTGACCCAACGGCTCCATCTTCATCTCGACGAATGGCGAACCGTCGTCGCCGAGGGGAAAGCGCTGCCGGACCTGCCCGGCACCGATGTGTCCGTGCTGGCCGAGCGCCCCTCGCCGCCCCAGGAGGGCCATGACTCCGTGATGGCGCTGCTGGAGGCCGCCGAGTTGCGATTCTGGTGGGAACTGCCGCAGCGGTACGGATCGGAGCCGCGAAACCGGCACGCGGTGCTTCCACGCGCCGCCGACGCCGCTGGCCAGAACATCCTTGCAGGGCAGTCTGGAACGGCCTGGTCCGATGCCGTGACCGCCGTCATCGATGCCACCGCGTGGTGGGTGGGCTTCTTCACGGTCATCCGCCACCGCGGGGTGCACCACATCACGCTGGAGCCCCACCCGGGCACCCTCCACGAGCAGGCCCTGATCACCGCCGTGCGCGCCGTGGCCCACGGCATGGCCGCGCGGGTGCTGGAGGCGGCGCTACGAAACTCTGACGACGACCCAGCGCTCCGCGTCGCGTACTGCCGCGCCGTCGAGGCCGGCATCCGCACGGAGCCCGAGCTGCCGTGCCTCATCGATGAGTTGGCGGAGCTGCGAGTCGTGGATCTGGTGTCCACCACGGCCCGCTGGCGGGGTCGCTTCACCAAGTACGCCGGCGGCACGGGAGCGGGGCAGGTCGAATGAACCACCGCTATCCGTTCATCGCCGTCGAGGGGCTCGACGGCACCGGGAAGACGACGCTGCGCAAGGGCCTGTTCCAGCTCTGGGAGGGTCTCTACGGCGTCACTCCGCTGTGCGTGCTCACCACGAACTTCCTCGACGCCGACCAAGCAGCCGCCATCGTCAGCGGCAAGTACCAGCCCAGCGCCGGGAATCGCGACGCCTACCTGTCCGCGATCGCCGCGGACAAGCGGGCGACGCTGGAACGCCTTGTTCTCCCCCAGCGGCCGGTCCGGCCCGTGATCGCGGACCGCTGGCTGCTCAGCGAGCTGGCCTTCTTCGCCGTGAAGCACGGCATGCCGGCGTCGGAGACGTACGAGGAGCTGGCCACGCGTCTCCACGTGGCCCCCGATCTCACGCTCGTGCTCGATCTGGAGACCGACGCCTCGTTGAGCCGGGCACAGGCTCGGCAGGGAGACGCCGTCCGGCCCGACTGGGACACACACGACGTCCAGAGCCGGGTCCGTGCGACCTACGAGGCCGTGGTCACGAAGCCCGACGAGTTCCGGCTCCTCGGCGACGTGGTCCGTCTGGACGCCCGACGCCCCCGCTCCGAGGTGCTGTTCGCGGCCTGGGACGTACTGCGCGAACGGCGTCTGGTGCCGCCTCCCGCCGCCCACACGGAAGAAGGAGACAACCGTGGCTGACAGCACGACGGCGGTGCGCCTGCGCGACGCCCTCAACGACAGCGGGCGAAAGCACCCGCTGCTGGCGGTAGGCACGGTGAACGCACTAGCCGCGCACGTCGCGGCGGAGGCGGGCTTCGACGCCCTGTGGGTGAGCGGCCTGGAGGTGTCCGCTGCCTCCGGGCTGCCCGACGCCAATCTCCTGGGGCCTCGGGACCTGTCCGACGTGGTCGCCTCGCTGGGCCGTGTCAGCGAGCTGCCCGTCATCGTGGACATCGACAACGCGGGTGGGTCGGGGCGTACGGCGGAGCGGTTCGCGTTCGACCTGCTGCGCGCCGGTGCCGCGGCGGTGTGCGTCGAGGACAGCGCGTACCCGAAGTGCAACAGCTTCGCGGCCCACCGGGCCCAGGCTCTCGCCGAGCGGGACCTGCTGTGCGAGCAGGTGGAGCGCGTACGGAAGGTGACCGGTGACGACCTTGTGGTGGTGGCCCGTACCGAGTCCCTGATCGCCGGTGAGAGCCTCGGGGCGGCGGTCACCCGGGCCGAGGCGTACGCCGATGCCGGCGCGGACGCGGTGCTCATCCATTCCAAGGACGTGACCGGTGAGCAGGCGCGGGCCATCGGACGCGCGTGGAGCCACCACGTACCGCTGGTGAGCGTGCCCACGGCGTTCCCCGACCTCAGCGCCGCCGAACTCGGCGAGGCCGGCTTCCGCCTGTGCATCTACGCGAACCAGCTCAGCCGTGCCGCTCTCGCTGGTATGCGCGCCGCCGCCCGTCAGTTCCGGCGCGGTGGGAGTTTCCGCTCCACCGTCGCGGGATCGCTCGCGGAGGTCGGCGACCTAATGCGCGTTGGCGAGCCGGAGGCGCTGTCGTGGGTGTGACACCCGAACTGCCCCGGATCAGCGTCTCCGTGAAGGCCGCGGTCGTGCGCGACGGCGCCGTCCTGCTGCTGTCGTACGACGACGAGTCGGGGTTCCACTACAACCTCCCGGGCGGCAAGGCCCAGGTCGGCGAGGATCTGCGTCACGCCGTGCGGCGCAAAGTCGCGCAGGAGACCGGTCTCCAGGTCGTGACCCGGCGTCTGCTGTGCGTCGTCGAGTACGTCCCCGAGTCGTGGCAGGGAGAGTTCGGAGACGTACAGAAGGTTCAGTTCAACTTCCTCGCCGAACAGGTGGGCGACGCCGAAGCGCGTACGTCGGAACCTCCAGATCCCATCCAGGTGGGCTTCGAGTGGGTTCCGCTGGAGCGTCTGGGCGAGGTGTACCTGCTGCCCCGGATCAACCGCCAACTGCTGGCCGCCCTGAGCGGGGAGCTCGCTGACCCCTTCGTGGACAGGTGGTGACCTTCATGGACCCGCTGCTGATGGATCTGCGGGAGTGGCTGTTACGGGAGCACTCCGGGACGGTCTGTGCCGACCGGCTCGGCGTGATGGCCGACGAGCTCGCCGCTCTGACCGCCCGCGGTCTGCCAGGCGCCGTCGTGGAACTCGGCTGCTACCGGGGCGCCATGGCCCTCTGGATCCGTAGCGTGCTCGACTCGCTCGGCGACGGCGACCGCGAGATCCACGTCTACGACTCCTTCCAGGGCATGCCCTCGGCCGGCACCGAGGACTCGGACCACCTGACAGCGGGCGAGCTCCGCTCGTCCCCGGACGACGTGCGGGCGACGCACGCGGCCTGGGGTAGGGCGGCGCCGGTCGTCCATCCAGGCTGGTTCGACAGGTCCCTTCCCACGGAGCTGCCCGACGAGATCGCGTTCGCCTATCTGGACGGCGATTTCTACGCCTCGACCCTTACGGGCCTCACGCACTGCGTCCCGCGTCTGGTGCCGACGGGTGTGTTGCTGGTCGACGACTACGCGGACACGGTGGTCAATCCGCGGGCCTGGGACGGTCTCCCCGGGGTGAAGCGCGCCTGCGATGCGTACTTCGGCGCACCGTCGCCCGTGACCGTCGTCGTCGGCCAGGGTGACCTGGCCTTCGGCCGGTACGAGCAGCCGGGGGCGCAGGGATGAGCGCCGTCCTGGTGGTGCGCGGCGCGGCTGACACGGAGGCGATCCGCCGCGCGTTGCCCGACATCCCAGTGCACGAGTCGCCGGACCTGCGTGGCGACCTCCCGACCGGAACGACCGTGCTCATCCTGCGCTCGGGCCTTCGGCTCGGCGAGCGGGAGCTCGACGCGCTGCCGCGTCTGCGGCACGTCGTACGGACCGGCTCCGGCATCGACCACATCGACGTGAACGCCCTCCGGCACCGTGGCATCACGCTGCACCGCAATGCCGAGGCCGCCGCGGGCGCTGTGGGCGAGTGGGTTCTCGCCGCTGCCCTCGCCCTGGCCCGACGGATCCCCTTGGGGCAGCACGCGCTGCTGCTCGGCCAGCACGAGAAGCAGGCGTGCATGGGGGCGTCACTCGGCACCCTGGCCACAGGTATCTGGGGCGCGGGCCCGGTGGGGCTGGCAGCCGACTGGGCCCTCGCCCCCTACGTGGGCCGCACGACCTTCGCCGCGTGGCCGTCGAACCCGCCCGGCCTGCGGGAGCTGTCGCAGACAGCGCTCGTGGAGCAGTCGCAGGTACACGTGATCGCTCTGCCGCTTCGCCCCGCGACCGAACAGCTCATCGGCGAAGACTTCCTCGCACGCGTCGCTCCGCAGCGGCCTCTACTGATCTGCGCCGGGCGGCTGGAGACCCTCGACGTCGCCGCCTGCCTGCGGGCGTTGACGGACGGGAGGCTCTCGGGCCTCGCGCTCGATCCGGTCGAGCGGGAGCACCTGCCGCTTCTCACCGGCTCCACGACGCCGCTCAACCTCCTGGCCTCGCCCCACATCGGTGCCCAGCGGTCCGACGTGCGCGGCGTGCTCGACCGATGGGCCATCGATCTCCTCAGGGAGATCACCGCCGACGACAAGGTCCTGGTTGAAGGAGGGCACCGGTGAACCCATCGGCACAACTGCGCCGGGAGATCGCCGAGAGAGTCGCCCGGTCGCTGCTCGCATCCGGCGAGGCTCAAGAGGTCTGGCTGGAGGGAGCACTCGCCTGCGGCTTCGCCCACGCGGCTAGCGATATCGATCTGCGTGGCATCGTGGACGGCGCCCTTCCGGCGTGGGAGTCGCGCATCGTGGACGGCGTCCGTGTCGACCTCCAGGCGACGGCGCCGCAGCGGGCCGAGGAACTCCGTCACCTGCTCCGTTCCTTCGACGTCCGCCGCGAAGACCTCGGATCGTTCCGCCGGGTACGCGCCTCGATACACGACCTCATGTGTCTGCGCACCGCTCTCTCGTACGGCTCCGGACGCTGGGATCCGGTGCTCGATCCCGGGGAGCGCCAGGGCTACCGACGCTGGGCGGTCGCCGACCAGGCCGAGGTCGCGGCGAGTCTCGCAGAGGACCTGACCGGCCTCGTCGAGGACGGCCTGGCCGAACCCGCCGACGTCGTGTGCCGGAAGCTGGAGACCTGCCTCACCGCGCTCGAGTGCGCAGCGGCCGGGCATCCGGTCCTGGGGGACAAGTGGCTGCCGCTTCTTGCCGGCGCAGCGTCTCGTCCGCCGATCGGCCCGGCGCGCGCGGAAACATGGGAATGGTTCCGTCCGGTTCAGCGACGCGTGACCAGAGCACTCCTGGACTGCTGGCCCGTCCACGACGCAGTGCAGAAGCCGCCCAACCTGGGTACCACTGACGCCGGCTGGCTGCCCCAGCGGTACGCCGACGGCTGGTTCCTGCGCCGCGGCGACAACCACCTCCCCGTCACCGATGGACAGCTTCTCGGGTGGCTGTCCGCAGTCTCCACCGATGGCGCGTAGACCGCGCTTCTCCTCCCTGGGAGCCTCTGATGCCCGTCACCCACACCACCCCACCCACCGACCTGGAGAGTCTCTACGCCCCGCTGTCGAGCACCGGCCTGGACACGGCGGTCTCCGTCATCCTCAAGCTCCGGGGTGAGACCTGCGACATTGACTGCCTGTACTGCTTCGAGAAGCGCAAGGAGTCACCGGGCGGCGCCCGGATCAGTGCGGAACAGGTCCACCGCCTCGGCTCGATCTTCTCCGGCCGTCCGCTCAGCGTCGAACTCCACGGCGGGGAACCCCTCACCGCCGGCCGAGCGCGGATCGCCGAGATCCTGGACGCGCTCGCCGCGCAGCCCAACGTCATCCAGGTGAGCCTCCAGACCAACGGTCTACAGCTCGACGACGCCTGGCTGGACCTGCTCGAGCGGCACTACCCGGAGCTGAAGATCGGCATCTCCCTCGATGGCGACGCACTCGGGAACTCGTGGCGCGTCGGGTACGACGGGCGCCCCACTTACCCCCGAGTGGTCGAGGCGCTGAAACTCCTCGGACACCGAGACCGCCGGGTCGGCGTCATCTGCGCCGTCACCCCGTACGTCATTGGCCGGGCCTCCGAGGTCATGGAGCATCTCGCCTCCTTCCGCGCCGTGACGACGGTCAACCTGGTGCCATGCTTCGACGCGGGGGTCACCCGGTCGACCGCGGTCGTCGGCTCCCGTGTGCCGGCCAGCCGCGCACTCCAGCGGCGGGCGATCGGCCCCACCGGCCCGGCCTGGGCCGTCACACCGCGGCAATACGCCGACTTCGTCCTGGGAGCCGCCCACCACTGGGTCGCCAGCGGCGTGTTCCGCCGCGTCAAACTGGAGCCCGTCGTGTCCGCCATCCGCCGTCTGAAGGGCCTGCGGGCACGTTCCTGCCACTTCTCCGACCTGAAGTGCGACCACATCCTCACCCTCTATCCCGACAACCGCCTTGGCAGCTGCGACGAGCTGCCCTGGCCGCAGGCGGGCCTCAGCTCCCTTGCCGATGTGCATGCCGAGCCGGACGTCGCCGCGGCCCAGAACAGCTCTCCCCTGCTCCGGCAGGCACGCTCCCTGGTCACGAAGTGCCTGACCTGCGACTACCGCGACACGTGTGGCGCGGGCTGCCCGGCGGTCCGCCTCGGCTTCGCCGCCGCGGGTGACGACGACGCGTACTGCGACCACCGCATGCGACTGATCGACGGCGTCGCCGCACTCCTCGCTCAGCCGGACCACCCATCCGGCGCCCCTTGCAACCGGCTGCGGTGGCACCCCCGCCGCCCCAACGACATGCACCACGTCGCGGCGTTCCTGGCTCGATGGGACGACCCTGGCGCGCCCCGTCCGCCCGCGCGCCTCCAGGTCAGTGCGCACGGCAACATCAACACCGCTGGCCTCCCCGGCGTTCACGAGGCCGATGATCTCGACCCGCACCATCCCCAGTGGCACGAGGGCATCGAGCCCGGCGTCGGCCCGATCATCGATGTGCTCACCGCAGACTGGGGCACCGTCACCTACGACAGCTGCCAGGGCCACGCCTATGACGGCCTCCCCGGCGCCGAGCCCCGCTTCCTCTCGGTCGGCATCCTGCCGCGCGACCGCGTCGAGTACGCGCGGACAGCGGCGCGCCTGTGCCATACCGCCGACCGCACCGAGTCCGCGCTGCCCGGGACGTGTGCGCTGGTCCTCGGCCGCAGCGAGCTCACGTGCCGCACCACCGGCCAGGTGCACCCGACACTCGACCTTCACCTTGTACCCGCTGCCGGAACCACGTCCACCGAGTACTTCCGGGACCTCGACAAAGCTGTACACGAACTCGCCGAGGCCCTGGAGGGGACACCCTCCGCTCCGCTGTCCGCTCTCTGCGGCTGCACACCCGACGCCGGTCCCGCCAACGGAGGGAGGCAGTGATCCACATCGCCGAGACGCTGTCGATCCGTACCGTGGAGGGCTTCATCGCGCCGAGCGAAATCGCGCGCCTCAACCGCGTCATGGAAGACGCGCTCGGTTCCTGCGGGCGCGATCGGTACGGCACGGCCCGCCGCACCACCATCCACGAGATCCCCGGCCAATCCCCCGCCCAGGCTCAGGAGGTCTACGAGCCGGCCGGCCGGATCGAGATGACCGAGATCCCGTACGAGGCGACCACCCTCCTCGACCAGGCCCTGAAGCGGCACATGGCCACCATCACCCGCACACTGCCGTCCGTCACCGGCCACCGACCGTGGATCTACCTCGAGTACGACGCCGGCCAGTACATCACCCCGCACGCCGACGGCATCGCCCCCGATCCGCTCGCCCGCCCCCGCCAGATCGCCGCCGCGACGGTCACGCTCACAGACGTCCGCGACAAGGGCGGCGCGTTCTACATCGAGACCACGGGCAGCGACACCGCCTGGACCCCCGACGAGGCGACTGTGGAGTCGGGCTATGCCCCAGGGATGCGCTTCGTGCACGAGGGGACGGACATGTCCTCGCCCTGGTTTCGCACGATGCCCCGTACGCGGTGGAGCGTCGTGTCCGAGCCCGGGACGCTCGTGGTCTTTGGCAGCCAGCTCATCCACGGCACCGAGCCCGTCCGCACCGGCCCCGTACGCAAGTTCCTCACCCTCCTCATCTCCGACCAGGGAGCCCCGCCACCATGACCGGACCCCGAGGCCCACCCGCACCCGCCCTCACCCCAACCCACGGCCCTGATCAGAGGAGAGAGCAGTGGCAGACGACAAGACGTTCGACGAGTTCCTGGAGGCGGTCGCGTCCCTGCGTGACAGCGACCCCGTGCGCACCACCGCGCACACCTCCAACGCGGCCACGGAGACCTGGCTCGCCACCGCGGCGGAGCCCAGCGACTCGGGGCTCACCCCGTGACCTGACCGCACCCCCGCGGGGCCGGGTCAGCCAGGCCCGGCCCCGTTCCACCCCTGGAGTCCAGATGAGCACCCTCTCCCCGGAAGCCCTGGTCACCCTCGACGGCATCGCCGGGCACCAACAGCTCCGGACCAGCCGTATCGCCTCCGTACTCGGCAACCGCCTCGGCTCGTCCGCCCTCGACTACGCCGTAGCCCACCACATGCTCGAAGGCGCCGAACACGCCGCGCGCGCCCGGGACTCGGACCTCCTCGACTGGTACCGCGCGACGACCGCGCGGGACCTGACCTACCTGTCCGCCGGCCCGCGCATCGTGCTCAGTCCGCGCCTCGAGGACCTGCTTCGCTCCGAGATCTCAGAAACCGCGTATTACCTCATCCGCCCAAACACACGCCCTGCCCAACCCGAAGTCCAGACCCTCGTATATGACGCCCTCGCCTCCGCAGCCGACCACGGCTTCGGGCCTCTCCTCGCCGGGCACGCCCCGGTCATCTGCCTGCTCAACCGCCGCAGGCTGGACGAGCCCCTCCACAGCTGGGCCCTCACACGCCTCCCCGGCACCGTCTTCACCGACTACACCGCCCACCCCGAGGTCCTGGCCCGCGACCTCATCCACGAGGCCGCCCACAACTGGCTCAACGACGCCTTGGCCACGTACGAGGTAAGCCTCCCCGGCGACGTCACCCTCTTCTCTCCATGGCGGGGTACTGACCGTCCCGTCTTCGGCTTCCTCCACGCCTGCTGGGCGTTCTCCCTCACCGTGCTGTACGCACGCGGGGCTCGGCGCAGCGCGACGAGCGCCGTCATCCCCTTCCTGGACGCCTACATACGTCAACAACAGCATCAGTTCGCCGACGCCGCTGCCCACTTGACGACCGCGCTCTCGTACATCTCCGCCGACGTGATCCGAGAGCGCATCAGTCGCGTGGTCGGCGAGGTCCTCGGCGGCGCGGAATAGCTCCGCCCGGCTCTTCAGCGGCCACGACGGCCCAGGCGCACCTTCCCGTACAGAGTGAGTGACACATGAGCCTCTTCACCGGAACCGCGACCCACTACCGTCAGTTCCGGCCCGACATCCCCGAGGGTGTCGCCACGATCCTTGAGCAGGCCACCCCGCTGCACCCTGAGGGCCGCGACGGCTCCAGGGCCTCTGCACCGGCATCATGTCTGCTGTTGCCGAGTGTCTGGAGCCCGATCTGCCAGATCGCGATCCGTTGTCATAATGACCGCGTTGAACAACCACAGAAGTCGATACGCCCGCGCTACTCCGAGGATGAGTGCGGCTTCCACGATCCAGTGGACACCGCCCGGGTCGGTCTTGGTCACGTCCAGGATGGTGGCCAGGACACAGACGCTGGCAATCAAGAGGGTCGCCGACAGGATGCTGACCCAGTTCCGGCGGAACTGCGACGCCAGGTGCTCAGCGGTGCGCAGCGTCCGCATGCGTCTTCCCGATGCCGCGGCGTACAGGGCAACGGCCGCCGTGACGAAGCTGCCGACGACCGCTACAACCGTGGCCCCTGCCGTATAGATCTGCAGGCGTTGCTCGCGCCCCGGCTTCCCAAGCAGATCGCCGCCACCCGTCCACCGCACCCAGGCCAGGTGCGACCCGAGCACGACGATGACAACCAGCCAGTCAGAACCTGGCCGTGCACGCCATTTGTTGAGCAGTCGTCGTGGTCCGTCCCCAGTGCCAGGCATCGCGAACCCCCCTGCGCGACCAGTAGAAACACTTTCCCCTGTCGCGCTCCAGCCTAGACGTCGGCACCGACAGCGGCCCTCAGCGCTCGTTCGTGCTCGAGAGCTACACGCTCCAATTCGGTCAGGGCCACATGAAGGTCGATCGAGTGCCCGTCGGTCGACTCGAGGGGGACCCGGCACTTCGCGGTGATACGTTCGGCTACAAAGTCGATCTTCTCGTCGGTCGCCTGCTGGTCCCACTCCTCGATGTGTGCCACCGCCCGGGCGGTATCAACCGCATCGGTGTTGTCGAGCCAGTCACTGATGTCTGCGGCGAGAGCGGAAGTGGAGTCCAGCAACTGCCGGTGCCCTCGCGCGCGCCGTCGCAGCGAGTACCAACGTGGCTTCTTGGGCACCTCCATCGTCAACGTGATCGTCATGTCCGGATACTCCTCGTGCATCCGGCTGATCGCCGTGCCGATGTCCGAGCTGCTGCGCAGCGCTGACGGACTGTCGTGGGGCTCCGGGAGTACACGGATGGTCACTTTCTCCACTGCGCTAGCGCGGGCCAACTTGTCGCGGGACCGGGCGTCGACAACGGGGCGGAGCGCGATCTCCTCTCCGATGAGGTGCATGCCGTTGAACCAGCGCTGGATCGCACGCACACGTGGGGCCGAGATGCCGCCACCCATCGTGGCCACGACGTTACCGAAGGAGAGGAAGTACACCGTCGTGACGTCGATCAGCCCCTTATTGGCGGCGAGCTGTAGGTAGCTGAACGACCCGTCGTCGAAGTTGATCTGCTGCGGCTTGTCCTTGCGGACTTTCGCCACCAGCAGGTGAGGGGCCGGCTGGAGGGGGTCTACTGCGCCGATCAGGGTGTCGCCAGCCGACTCGACGGTGCGCTGGGTGAGTGGAAGGTCGCGGAGTTGCCGGAGCTCAGCAGCCCAATCGCGGCGCCCCATCCGGGAGACCGGTTCCTTCGAATCTGTGATTTCGTAGAAATGAACTGTCCTGTCCCGGTTTCGTGCAGCCATTCACGCTCCCCCGTCACGATCTGTGCCCATCAGAATAGCGATCGTGTCGTGGATCGGTCCCTTCATCGGGGAGGTGAGGGTGCCGGCCGCTCGGGCGAACGGTCAGCACCCTCACGCAAGCGCCTCTATTCGACCTCGAACTCAGCCTTCAACTTCAAGGTGTTGGCGTTCTCGGTGAGGACGCGGACCTTGTCCTCCGCGAACCCCTCCGGACGCTTGGCCTGGATCTCGATCGTGACCTCGACCTCCGTGCCGATGACGTCGAGGGGTTGAAGGATCTCGAAGACGTACTTGGACGCGTTCTTGCTGTACTGCTCAGGGGTGAGCTGAGCGGTGGCGTAGAAATGCGTCGGCACCTTGGGGATGACGGGCTGCCCTTGGCTGGTGGGCGGCTTCGTCGTCCCTCCCGAGTTGGTGCCGCCGCTCGTGGCAGGTTCTTCCGACTTGTTCGAGGACGTGTGGGAGGCTGCCTCGCGCTTCTGCGCGGCTTCCTCCTCCGCCTGCTGACGCTGTCGGATTGCCGCGTCCGGACGGACGAGGAGAGTGGCGTCGGTGATCTGCCCGAACTTGGCGTTGCCGCCGGGCAGTACCAGTCCTTGATAGCGGCCGTCGTTCTCGTCGTACCCAGAGGCCAGGGCGAATCCCTCCGTCTCCCAGGTCACCATGGACAGGACGTCCTCGACGCCCTGGTCAAGGACCAGACGGTTCACCAAGCGGTTCATGTACGGGTAGGCCGTGTGCAGCTCCCAGAGCCGGCCCACCGAAGTATGTCCGTCCTGCTCCCAGATGCGGGACAGCGGCCCCGAGAGCTTCTGATAGAGCAGAGCCGGCGCCTGCTGGAGGTACAGCAGGCCCTCCCGCCGAAGACGGTCGGCAGTGCGTACAGCAGCGTCATCCGCTCGCCCGCCATCGACCTTGAGGTGCTCCCACACGATCGGGGCACCCGCATCCTGTTCGGGGATGAGCGCCCAGCGGTAGGCATCGCCGATGCGAAGTTCTACCTTCTCGTTCGCCTGATCACGCCGCGTCTGCGCCTGACGACGCTGGCTCTCGGTGAGATCCAGCTCCATCTGGCGGTCAAGCACCTTCTTCCACCCGAGGTACTCGCGAGCGGCCTCCATGAGGTCGCCCATATCTTTCTTGTCGGGCGCGAGGAACACCAGCATGTTCTGGTGCTTCCGGTTCCGGGTGCCGTGGGAGGACAGTGCCTCTGCAGCGAACTCCAGCGCCGGCGTCTCCGGGATGTCCTTGCCACCGCGGTGCACGTACTTCGGGTGGAGCAGGACCAACCGCGCCTGATCGAGGTCCGGAACCTCCTTCGTGTGCTGCGGCGCGATGTGCACGGCGCCGAAGTCCCCACGCCGATGCTGGATCGGACTCAGACGCCGGACGATCTCGGCCCACACGTCCTCGTCTCGCCCGATGAGTCGTTCCGCTTCGTCCTTGGCCGTACGCGTGATGTTCGCGTGCGTGTCGTACCAGTAGCGATCGGCATCGCTGTAGAGGTACGTCGACCGGTCCGCGAGCGTGTTGAGCGCGGTCCGGAAGTTGCCCAAGGCATCCCCGGGGATAGCCATGCCCAGCCTGATGTACGGCTCGGACAGGCCCTTCTTGGCGGCCTTGATGGTGGGGGCGGAGCCCATGAAGACAGTGCGGGCAATACGTCGGCTCATTGCTCGCTGCCCGAGGACGGTCTTCTCGTTGTCCACGGAGACCGGGGTCGAGTCCGGCCCGTCAACATCGGCGTCGATGATGGGCTTCCAGCGGTCCTCCAGGTAGTGGGTCAGTTCGCTGGCTACGCGCTGATCGTCGAGCGGGATGTCGCCCGGCATGATCATGGGGCTCTTGTTCTGGTCCCGCCAGAGCGCATGGATGACCGCACTCATGAGCCTCAGCACACCGCGCGTGCGCTGGAAGCGGTCGAGCGTCGACCAGTCCTCATAGAGGCGGCTGAAGAGTTCGGGGTGGATCGGGTACGTCGACTTGATCCGACGCTCGTAGTCAGTACCGTCCACGCCGGCCGGGAAGTCTCGCTTGTAGGTGCCGTAGAACTGGCTGAACAGTCGGGCAACCTTGTTGATCTCCGCCTGGACGGCACCAGAGGGCGTCTCGAACAGACGCCGCCTCACGATCTCGAAGGATTCGTCGGAGCTTGCCGGTCGCCAGGCGTCCGCCTTGCGGTGGATGACCTTCTGGAGCCGGTCCAGGGCGATCTGCCCGGCCTCGCCGCCGATCTCGTCCGTGTCTCCCCTGCCGCCCTTCCCGTCTTCCGAGGCCGGGATGGAAAGGACCAGCTGCGCGCCGGTCACCGCCTCGACGGCCTCCGTCAGGGACTGAGCAAAGGAGAAGTGCGTCTCGAACGTGCCGGCCGCGAGGTCGTCGTTGCTCACCAGTTGGCGTGCGTAGACCACCCACTCATCGATGAGAATCAAGCAAGGTGCGTAGGCGGCGAGCAGATCCTGCAGTAGCTCAGAGCCGGGGCTGGTTCGGGTCTTGTCAGCTTCGGCGATGACGTCGTAAGCCCGTCGGCCGCCCAGCTGCCAAGCCAACTCGCCCCACAGCGTGTTGACCTTGGTGCCGTCCGGCTTCTCGTGGGGCTGGCCCGGTGCCAGTGCCGTCCCTACGAGCACGGCACGGCGTACCTCCTCCTGGGGCAGCCCGGAGGGCGAGGCCGCAATGAGTTCCTGCATCTCTTGCGGGAGCCGCTGAGGCTGAAGCCCTCGCGAGTAGAGGTGGTACAGCGCCAGCATGGAGTGCGTCTTGCCGCCGCCGAAGTTGGTCTGCAGGTTTACCGTCGGTGACGCGTTGTTGTCGCCGGAGATGCGCCGGAGAGACTTGCTCAGCAGGTCGCGCAGTCCCTCAGTGAGGTACGTCCTCTGGAAGAACTCCTCGGGATCGGTGTATTCGGGCGCCCCCTCACCCTTCGCGACCTCCGCCAAATTCGCCGCGAACTCTGAGGCGTTGAAGTCGCCGCGTGCCACGTCCTGGTGCGGGACGAGCACATCGCGCCAGGACTTGAGCCCTTCGGCGGCGATACTCGGCATGGCGGCTGCCCGCCGAGTCTGCCGCTTGGTCTCGGCCTCAATCATGTCCCGCTGAAGGTTGATGCGGGACTTACGAACCTGCTCGACCGGGTCGGCAGTGGCGCCCACGGATGTGAAGAGCCGCTCTGCCGTGTCCAGAGCCCGCACGGTGTCGTCAGCACTGAAGGGCTCATTGTGGGCCCACCGGTTTCGTACGTCGTTCACCTCGCTGGCGTACCCGCGAGTGGCACCAGGCAGGAAGTGACGGAAATAGGAACCCCAGTAGCGCTGGAGAAGGTTCAGAAGGAACTGCGGATCATGCTTCGAGGTCAGGCTACGCCCCTTCTCGCGCTCCTCAGCCACCGCGTCGTTGAACCACCCCTCGCCCTGCCTTTTGGCCATCTCCCGTTCCACGAGCGGAAGCAGCCCATCGGGCAGCAGCTCGATCATGCGGCCGATGCGGTCGCGGTTGCTCAGTCCCATGGTGTCCGCGGTCCTGTCTTCTATCTCTTCTGTGGTGTCTGCTGTACTGCTGGCGCCACGCGCCGTCTCATCGCCCTGCATGCCCGGCCCCCTCATGCACTCTCGGCTGTGTCGGTCAGAACAGCTGGCCTGCCTCTACCTTCACGCCTCGCTTCTCAGCAGCCCGGGCCGCGGTTTGCAGATCCGGCCACGAGCTCACGAGGTTGTTGAACCATCGCTGGCTCTCCGTCCAGCCCCGGTTCTCACAGATGTTGTGCAGGAGGTAGGCCAGGCCCTTCACCGTGTCCTCGTCGATCTCGGGGCGCGTACGGGCGCGGGCGAGGAGCTCGCCGGCCGCATCGATGCCGGTGCCCGGCCCCTTGCCCTCGATGAGGCGGGACAGATGCATCGCCACCTCCCAGACGGTGAGTCGGTCGTCGGTGGTGGGATCGTACTTGGCGGGGAGGTCGGCGGGCTTGATAAGCGCCGCGTTGCCTCCTCCGGACCTCACAACTCCAGCGTGCATGAGCCCCGGGATAGAGGTGTTATAGCGATGGGCCATTTGCTCAGCCTTGCCATAATCTGCAGTCTCCCACTGGTGATCCTCAAACCATTTGATGCACCATCGGGTATCTGTGTCAAAGTCCTCCTCGTATTCAGAAAGAAGTTCGTCTAGAGCCTTGGTGATGAGAGAGAGCGCTGTACGCACACGCATTGGAGAGCCGTCGGGCTCAGTCACGCGGGTGTACCGAGAGAAGATCTCCATGCCAGGGCCGATGGCAGCCTGACCGAGGTCAACCGCTGGAATGGAACTCTGCTGCAAAGGCTTGATGCGCTCGGGAAGTTCGCGACGAAGGGCCTGAAGAAAGCCGCGACGGTCCAGACTGTCTGCATTATCTGGACGCGGACGGCAGATCATCGCAACATAGGAAGCCAGAGCATTCGCGCCCTGGCCAACTTGGCGAGTACTGTTTGTAGCGTGCAGTGGCCACGTGCCAACGACACTTACCCCGGCGGCCAGCATTGCCTCAAGGAGAGCGTCCCAGGCCGAGGAGGTGAGTTCGCCGTCCTTGGTTTCTTCCTGCCGGTGAGCGTAAATAACGATGAGCGGAATATCTGGACGTGACGCCTGCTTGAGTGAAGAGAACACTTCCGTGAAGCCATCGATGAAATATTGGCGAGCCTTCTCTTGGCCGCCCTGACGATGAGGATTAGCAATCAGCTCTTCAGCCTTGGGTGTAGCCATAGTACCGAAAAGGTCAGGGTGAAGATTCCTGGCGGCACGGCGGAGCCACACATAGAAGTAGTCGCTCAAATCAGCATAGTTGATCTGCGCGAAGTACGGAGGGTCGGTTGCAATCAGGGCACTTTCCCCAGGAACGAGATGCCCAGCAGTGCGCGCGTCCGCTTGCACGACGACACCCACCCCAGCATCACGAGGCAGTGACTTTAGAGCCTTACGAATGCCACTGGCAATTGAAGACCAGCTGCCAATAGACGAACTGAAGGGGTTAACCTCAGCGAAGTCCCAAAGCATGGGAAGCGCCTGGCGGCCGAACGCAGGCTCCGCCTTCGAAGGACCCTTCCGGATCCTCCAGCGACTCTGCGAAGAATGGGCGGCGCTCAGCTTACTCACGCAAAGAGCAAGAATGGATCCGATCGCCGCTACCTGATTGGGGTTTCCACCGTCCTCCTCAACCCACTTCGGCACCCTAGCCACGGCATCTGCAAACGCCCCCAACATATGAAGCTGTCGCGGCGTGTAGATGTCCGCCTGTCGCCGCAAACCATAAAGTGGGGTCTTGAAGTCCCGCGTGTTGCCAGGGAACTCCAGCTCAGGAATCTCGCCAGGGAGCTCAAGTTCAGTATCGTCGACTCCCTCTGGCGCCGGAACAAAGCGTCGACCAGACTCGTCATCGACAGCGATCGCGAGCATCGTTAGCCCCATTCGACCGTCGACGCCCGCTTTGCGAATATACTTCTCATCGACATCTGTACCACATGTTACGCAGGCGAATTTTCCGCCGCGTCCGGTTCGCTTCGTTGCCCCCGGAACTTCCGAGCACAGACCCGTGCCGATTTCGAAAAGTACGCGCCCATCCTTCAGGAGGGGATTCAGCCACGCCTCACGCCCGTCCTGCTTACTCAACCAAGGTGAGCTGTACAAAGGAATGTCGATATCACAGGAAGGGTTGGCGCAGGGCACAGTTCTCGCCCACAGCCACGCGACGACCTCGGATCCCTTGACCGGATCATACAGATGGCCTACTTGAGCCTTTACCTGCTCCTCAACCCGATTCGCATAGTGCTGAACGTCTGCCAGCAGTCCGGCCATTGAATCAACTGCCGTTCCATCCAAAGCGCCGTCATCACCAGAGACAGCTGGCTCGCCGAGTACGGCGGGCACGAGTTGGGTCTCCACGCGAGTCACAAGTGCTGGCACAGGATTCAAATCGCTCGCAACCGTGGGGAAACCAAGACGCTGCGCTTCGACGAGGGTTGAGCCACCACCGCAAAATGGGTCGAGCACTGTAGGCAGTTCCCGCCCTTGCGCCTTCAGAATCGCTTTGGCCCGCCTCAGAGCCTCCCCCGAGGGGGCTGTTCCATCCGGCGGAACCAAGCCCTTAACTACGCTCTCGAGTTCCGCGCGCTCTGCCTTGGTTCCGGGATCGTCGACGACGGCAGCAAACAACAACGCACGCCAGGCCGGAGTCGGCATCGGAGCGAACCACTTGTGGACATTCTTCACAGTGCCAACGCTGCGCTCCTTTTCGGCCTTGCTGGCTCGGCTGATCGCCTCCGTCGGCAGCGCAACCTCGATGAGCTTCCGCTTCCGCGGCGTCGACTCGTTGTCCATATCGATGCTCACAGAGGAGCTCCTCCCTTGGTCCAGGCGTCCGGCCACGACAGCAGGAGCCCCTCGGCTTTCAGATCCCCGAACTCGGTGTCGGCGAAAGCATTGGTCAGGTATCGCACCTCGTCGTGTTCCGGCCCGTCTGGGTGCACGGTAACGAGAGCGAGGCGGTGCTGGTCGCCGCGGTTCTTGGCGACCAAGATCTCGTTGCGGCTTATGTAGAACTCCTCCGCACCTACGCGACGGCCCTTGACCTCGATGTGGACAAGACGGCCTTCCGGCGTCAGCGAGCGAATGTCATAGCCGGGGTTGTTGTGTGCCATCTCCTCGGGGACACGCCCGAGGGCTCGCTCCGCACGCAGCACAGCAGCAACTGCACGGCGATCGGTCTCGTAGCCGTCAACAGCATGCAGCCGCGCGTCGGCAGCTCCGTCGGCCTCAGCGTCCACGGCCTTGGCCAGCCAGCCGATCGGAACGATGAGTGCGTGCCCCGCTACCACGGGTGGCTTGGGCTGCATGGAGGCATCCTTCGCCAGGTCAGCGAGCCGTTGTTCACGGCGCAGCTCAAGTTCCTCT
Organism: Streptomyces sp. NPDC027962; assembly: GCF_055566095.1. Lineage (NCBI taxonomy): Bacteria > Bacillati > Actinomycetota > Actinomycetes > Kitasatosporales > Streptomycetaceae > Streptomyces > Streptomyces sp. NPDC027962. Next base: position 19,174 of record NZ_JBVHTA010000037.1, on the reverse strand, counting down.
GCCCACGAGCGCGCTCTCTCCGGCCGGTGCCGGACTCGCTTACCTTCGGCAAGGTCCTGCTCAAGCTTGCCGGCCTGCGCGTACCAGTAGCTGATCTCCTGCTTGAGGCGCTGCTCGACCTGTGTGCGGGTGCGGTCGACGACTGGAAGGAGTCGTTCACGGGTCGAGGCGAGGTGCTCGGGCACGGCCTCCCGGATCGCCCAGTCCAAGGCCCGAGCACTTCCGCCGTCCCGCAGCCATTCCGCGTCCAACAGGAGCTTTATGGCCTTGGCCTCCAGCGCTGTCGGCGGCCGGTAGTCAAGGTAGGGCGCGGGGCCGGCATTCCGGGCCGTACCGTCAGGCAGCAGTTCGGTGAACGCGAAGGTCCGGTCAACGGCGCGTCGGTGGCCGTCCACGATGTCCTGCTCCAGGGCGACGAGGAGCTGCGGCTGGTCGCCCGAGTCGGCCGCGTCTACCAGGACTGCCCCTCTGCTGAGCAGGTTGCCGTGAAGGCGCACCGTCTCGTTCAGCACAGCGTCAAACAGGGGGTGTCCTGGTGCGATCAGGTCGGCGCGAGGCTTGCCCGGGAGAGCGATGCATTCTCGTTCGAAGCACACCCTCTCGTACTTGCGCTGCACCATGCCGCCGAGCCCGTCACCGAGACGTCCGGCCTCGCGTAGGACGACCGGCACATGGGTGATCTCGGAGCGGCCGGCTTCCCGAGGCTTGAGTTGACCGCCGAGACGGGCAAAGGCATCCCGGAAGAACGCCTGCACATAGTGCGGGTGCAGTCGGCGCGCTTGCGCCTCTTCCATGCGCAGCCGCACCTTATGAACGTCCTCGATCCCCATGACCTGAGCGTCGAGGGCGAGACCCTTGATCAGTTCGACGGCGCGTTCTCCGACGCGAGCGTCGATAACCTGGTCAAGCTGGGCCTTCACCTCGGGCTGGTCTCCGTAGCGGATGGCCGTGACCAGCAACTCACGCAGGGGCTCGCCCTCGAAGATCTCGCCGAGGACGTTGTAGACCTTGCCTTGGTACGCCTTGCTCTGCTGCTCGATCTTGTCCAGCAGCCTCTGGAACACCTGGCCTTCGCGGGTGTCGTCCGCCACCAGGTTCCACAGGTGGCAGACCTCAGCCTGGCCGATGCGGTGGATACGACCGAAGCGCTGCTCGATCCGGTTCGGGTTCCACGGCAGGTCGTAGTTGACCATGAGGTGCGCGCGCTGGAGGTTCAGACCTTCACCCGCTGCGTCTGTGGCGATGAGCACCAGGACGTCCGGGTCCTGGTTGAAGGCGTCCCGGACATCGCGACGCTGCTGGCGCGGAGTGCCGCCATGGATGGCCACGACGGCCTCAGGACGGCCGATGAGTGACCGAACGCGGTGGGAAAGGTACTCCAGGGTGTCACGGTGCTCTGTGAAGACGATCAGCTTGCGCGGCTGTCCCTGGGCATCGCGCATGTGCTCGTTGTCCTGCAACAGCGCGGAGAGCTCCAGCCACTTCCGGTCTTCCCCCAGAGCCAGGACACGACTGGCAAGGTGCTCCAGCTCACGAAGACTGTCGATCTCCTGCGCCAGCTCTGCAAGGGTCAGGGCCGCCGAAGCAGAGTCGACGACCTGCTCTTCGAGATTCTCAAGTTCCTCACCGGAAAGCTCGTCCAGCTCACTGTCCAGCGAGGCCATCCCGGCCCCGGCAGCCATTGAAGGCGCTTGAGGGGCCACAGCCACCAATTCGGCATACTGCTTCGCGGCGTGCATCTCCTCACGGCGAGCCTCCAGCCGCTTCCGGCGACGCTCCAGCGAGCGGGCGATTGCCTGGGGGCTGGACGCGAGGCGGCGCTGCAGAACCGTGAGAGCGAAGCCGACCTGATTGCCTCGTCGGCCATCGAGCCGTTCGGCACGGTTCATCTCGTCACGTACGTACTCTGTGACCCGCTCGTACAGCTCCTGCTCGGCCCGCGAGAGCTGGTACGGCACGGTGTAGGCGCGTCGCTCAGGAAAGAGCTTCTTGCCATCGAAGGTAAGGAGGTCCTCCTTGACCATGCGGCGCATCAGACCTGACGCGTCATGCTGATGCACACCATTCCGGAATTTCCCCGCAAAGCGGTCACCATCGAGCAGCGCCATGAAGAGCTGGAAGTCTTCTTCCTTGCCGGCGTGGGGCGTCGCGGTCATGAGGAGGAAGTGCCGCGCAACCCGGCCCAGGAGTCGGCCGAGCTCGTACCGCTTGGTCGTCTTCAGCTCCGTGCCGAAGTAGCTGGCGCTCATTCGGTGCGCCTCGTCCACGACGACCAGGTCCCACGCGGACTCAGTCAGTCGATCCTGAAGCTCATCGGAACGCGCCAGAGCATCCATGCGCGCGATGAGACGCGGGTGCTTGTCGAAGACATTGCCATCGATCGTGGCGTCGACCAGCTGCTTGGTGAGCAGGGTGAAGTCCAACCCGAACTTCTCCAGGAGCTCGTCCTGCCATTGCTCGACGAGGCCCCCCGGAGCCACGATCAAGCATCGTTCCAGGTCGCCCCGGAGGGCCAGTTCCTTGATGTAGAGACCAGCCATGATCGTCTTGCCTGCACCGGGATCGTCGGCCAGCAGGAACCTCAGCGGTGTACGGGGAAGCAGCTCGTTGTAGACCGCCTGGATCTGGTGGGGCAGGGGGTCGAGAACGCTCGTGGAGACTGCCAGCATGGCGTCACCGCGAGCAGCCATGCGGATACGCAGAGCCTCCGCAGCGAGGCGGAACAGTTCAGGATCGGCGTCGAATCCTTGGCGAGCAGAGGAAGACTCGCCTGAAGCGAGTCGGCACTCGTCCTCCCGATAGAGGATCGCCTCATCGACCGTGCCATCAGGACGGCGATAGGTGACCTGTGCGGCAGCACCAAACATCTGGCGCGCGACGATCACGACATCGATGCCTGGAGAGATGCCCGATATCACGCGCCCCGGGGCGAGATCTTCGAGGCGAAGGAGACCCCCTCCAGACATCCATCGCCTCCTGCTGGCGGCCCATGATCGTTCACGTGAATAGCAGGTTCCAATGATGCCTCAGCGCCGGCCTCGCCATCCCCAAGATCCGGTCATCCGCATGGGCGCCGGCTCCTGATCACGCCGAGGGCCGCACACTCGCCTCTCCACGGGGGTGGGGCTCGACCGCCGTGAATGGCAGGGTAGGTCTGTGGTGACGCGCGACGATCTTATGAACCTACTGTCTGCGCTACGGCGGGCGCAGGTAGGAGGCCGACGGGCGCCGCACAAGCCACTGCTTGGGCTCTGGCTCCTGGGAAGGTTCGCCGCATCCGGTAGCACCGCGGTCGCATATGACGAGGCGGAGGAGCCCGTCAGTCGGCTCATCAACGACTTCGGGCCAGCCGTGACGAGCCGAACGCGGGCACGGGAACGGGCTGCGATGCCGTTCGTACACCTGGAGCGCGAGCTGTGGGAGTTGCAGGACCGTGCCGGTAACCCCATCGGCCCGGATGCCCCGGAACGCGGCAGCTGGCTGCGGAGGCGCGGCGTGCACGGGCGACTGCGCCCCGAAGTTGAGACGTTGCTGGCCGAGCCTGCCGCCCTCGTGTCGGCTGCACGACTCCTACTGGAGCAGCACTTCACACCCGCTTTGGAGGCGCCCATCTGCGACGCCGTCGGCCTGGACCTGACCGGGCTCGATGAGGCCATACGCATGGTCACGGAGAGAAAGCGGCGGAAGCGGCGGGCCGGCTTCGCTGAGGAAGTGCTGCACGCCTACGCGTACGCCTGCGCCTTCTGCGGGTTCGATGGCGCACTCAGCCGGAATCCGGTGGGGCTCGAAGCCGCGCATGTGCGCTGGCACAGCCAGGACGGCCCGGACGAAGTCAACAACGGGCTGGCCCTGTGCTCCCTCCACCACGCCCTCTTCGACCTCGGCGTTCTGGGGCTCCTGCCCGACCTACGGATCCAGGTTTCCGAGCTGTACGTGGCCCGCAGCCGGGCGGGGCAGGCCGTCGACACCCTCCACGGGCAGCAGGTCGCAACGCCCCGCCCGGGACGCCCCGCCATCGATCCGAAGTTCGTCCTCTGGCACGGCCGGCAGGTCTTCAAGCGTCCCGGAGCCCAGGCCGCGTAGGTCAACGGCCGCGTAGGCGCAGCAGAGGCACCGGGGAAAGGCACGCGTTCTCGTTCGGCGTGGTGTTCTCTAGCGCCGCGATCTGCCGCTCCAGCGCCTTGACGTTCTCGGCGTTGTTCACCGTGGCGACCCCCTGGACAGTGACGGCCAGGGGGTCGGAGACGAGAGTTGCTCTGCGTTCACGTAGGACTTCCATGGCGATGGCAGGGACGGAGCCGAGGCGCTGGTAGCGGGCGTCGAGGTCGGCGCGGTCGGCGTCGCCGAGCTCGGAGCGGAGGTACGCGTACTCGGCGTCGGTGAGGCTCACGACGTCTCGGCCTTGGGGCGGCGGGGCTGCCGCTGCGGCTCCGGGGCCCAGGCGTCCGGGTGGGTGATCTGGTCGGCGATCGTCGGGGCGCTGACCTCCGTACCAGGTTGGAGGAGCAGCGTCTGGTGGGTCTTCGGGTCCGTGACGAAGACCGCCGTGGCAAGGGTTCGGGAGGCCGCGGGCATCACAGGACCTTCGCGGTGATGTGGATGTCAGGGACGTACAGGACCGGCATGGCGACGGCGGCGCCCTTCGTCCAGACCTGGACCGGGTCATCCTGGTGGCCGGCGGTGATGACGATGCCCGGGGCGTCCTGGCGGGTGATGGCCGGGTTGGTGCCGGAGGTCAGCACCAGGGACTCGGCGGTGATGCCGTACTGAGTCTCCGCCCAGGACTCCGGGTTCGGCGGCAGCAGGATCCAGCGGTCCTCCGGGATGACGCGCTGGTAGGTGTCGTCGACGGAGATCTGCACGTCGTAGACGGTGATCGGCGGGAGGTTGTAGCGGGCGCGGACGACCTCGACCTCGTTCGGAGCGAGAACAGCGGTGGGGGTGGTGGAGCCGTTGACACTGCCGTAGTACGCGGCCCGGTAGGCGTCGTTCGAGGCCAGCGTGGCGCGGGCCTTGTACGAGGTGATGACGCGGGCCGGGAGCGGGGCGCCGATGGAGCGCAGGTACTCGATCCAGCGCAGCTCGTCCGCGATCGGGTCGCTGGTCGGGTCGGACCAGGGCTTGGCGGCAGTGGGCATGTTGGCGGCCGGGACGCCGAAGTCGGCCTCCAGGGTGAGACCGTTCTCACCGTTGAGGCTGAACTTGCCGTCGACGATGAGGTCGCCGGCGGCGAGTTCCATACGGTTGTGGATGGACTCCACGTGCCGCTCGATGTCGTCGTAGAGCAGCTCGACGAACTCCGAGGCGTCGGCGCCGCGATAGGTGTCCAGGAGGATCTGCTCCAGTTCGCCGACGATCAGCTTCTGGCCCAGCGGCGGCAGCATGCCCTCGGTGGTGATCTTCTCGGCCTGGCGGCGGGCGACGGCGGTCTCGGCGTCGTACGCGCGGAACTTGGCCGCGTTCACGCGCCGTTTGCTGGACCTGATGCGGAACTTGACTGAGTTCAGGCGTCGTTCGGGCATGACGGTGCGGGTCAGCTCGAAGTCGGCCGGGGTGGTCATGGTGCGGGCGAAGGCGTTGAGGTCGGCCGCGTCGATGTCGCGGAGCAGGGTGTCGAGCATGATGGGCGAGGCTCCTCAGCAGGTCACGGGACGTCAGACGAAGTGGATCTGCGCGGTCGAGGCGGTGACGGCGGCCGGGTCGAGTCCGCCGGGTACGTGGGCGGCGGCGATCACGCCATGCCAGAGCAGGGCCGCGCCGGCGCGGCCGCTGCCCGGGGCGAAGGCGACGTCCGCGAGGAGGACGCCGGCGAAGGTGGCGCGGCCGTCCGTGGCCGCTGGGTCCCACGGCCCGTACAGGCCGGTCGCCGTAACGCGGCCCAGCGGAATGCCAGCCTTCATGACGTTGCGGGGCTGCCCGACCGTGGGCGGGGTGTAGTGGGTGTCCTGGGTGAAGAGCGCGGTGTCGAGGGTGATGGTGAGCGGGGTGTCGAGGCCGTGCCGGGACGCCAGCCAGGGGCGGTCGGCGGTGGCGGACTCGGAGTAGGTGGTCAGCTGCAGATCCACGCCAGGTTCCTCCGGGCGGACGGTATGGGCGGCGGGTACGTGCGGTCATCGGGTGACGCCGTCGTCCGCGCGGGGTGTGTGGCGGGGCACGGTCCCCGAAGGCGTACCGGGTTCAGGAGTTCTGGATGTGGCCGCGACGGCGGGCGATGTCCAGGCCGAACTGGCCCGCGCGGGGCGGGGTGCCGCCGGAGCGACCGGGGACGTTGGAAGGGCTGCCCGAGGGTGGGGCCGCGGCCGGCTGCGCCGCCCGCCGGCCGAAGAGTTCCGGGCGGCGCTCCTTCAGTTCCCCGGCAGCCTGGACCAGGGCCTCGTCATTCGCTTCCCGGTCGGCGAGGCGGCCGAGCAGCACGACGGCGTCCTCCAGCTCGGTGCCGGTGGCACCCAAGCCGACCAGCACAGCGCGGCGTGCGGCGTCCCGCTCCCGGGCGACGGCCGCTGCCTCGCGCTCCTGCGCCTGGCTCTCGCGTTCCGCGGCGGCCTGCTCGCGACGCTCCGCCTCCGAAAGGCGGGCCTGTTCGGCGTCCTTCTGCTGCTGGTCGGCCTGACGCTGGTTCTGCACGTACTCCGTCAGGGCCTTCGCCGACTCGAAACCAAGCTGCCCGAGCAGGTCCCGCACGCCGGCGCGGCGGCCCTGGTCCTTCTCACGGGCGAAGCGGCGGGACAGTTCCTCCTGCGGGATCGTGACCTCCGCGGCACCGGTCTCCTCGGACGTGGTCGCGTCGTCAGGCTTGCCACCAGGGCTACCGGGGTCGTCGGAGGAGGCGCCGAGGATCGGCAGGATCGGGCGGCCGTCGCGGCGGTAGCCGAGCGGCGCGAGCGGCAACGGTGGGCGCGTACGTGCGGGCATGGACGAGCTCCTCGCCCAGACGCCCCCGCGACCGCGCGGAGTCTAACCCCGTCGTCGTGCCGCGTCTGCTGGTCTTCTGCGTCAGGCAGTCTTGGCGCTCCCCTTCTCTCCGTCGTTTCCACCTGTCTCCATTGGCGTTGGCGCCGACGCTTCAGCACGCCTTCTGATGCGTTCCACCTCCAGCGCGGCGTCCTCGATGGGGAAGCTGGCGTCGACCAGCAGTCGTACCCCTGTCTCCAGGGAGAGCACCCCTGCCTGTACGCCCCGGGCCACCAACTCCAGGGCAGCGGACTGATCCGTCGGCAGGTACGGCCCGAAAGCGACCGTCGCGCGGGGATTCTCCCCGGCGGGCAGGACACCGCCCAGCTGGTAGAGGCGCTGCACCATCTTGAGCAGCAGTGGGTACTTCACCTCCCGCGCCAGTCGCATGGAGCGGATCACGGCGTCCAGCGGGCCGAAGCTCAGCTGCAGCGCGTACCCAGACGGCACCTCGGCGGGGTTGACCGCGCCCAGGACGCTCGCGGGCAGGCGGGTCACCACCGACAGACGCTCGCGCAACGTCTCGACATACGCACGGAGCTCGGCGAGCTGAGCGGAGGTGTCCACGGTACTGAGCTGGCCGCTGTCCCCGAGCGGCCAGACCATGCCCGGTGCCACCTGTACCGGCAAGGGCCGGCCCGTGTTCCGGTCTACCGGCAGCCGTGCCCCGGACAGACCGATGATCGGTGACCCCGTCGTCGCCGAAGCACGCTGGCTGTCGGTGTCCGCGGCAGAAATGTCGTCGAGGAGCTGTGCGGCCGACAGCAGACTGGACTGGCCGAAGTGCTCGGCGCCGTTGATCGTGTTGGGGACGTGGACGACCGGGATGAAGTCAAGCTGGAGGTCGAGACGGTTGAGGACCTCACCATCTGCATTGGCCCGGAAGCGCGCTCGGGACAGGGAGAGCGCGTCGATGTCGCCGGTCCTGTCGACCTGCTCCATGTCCCACTCGGCATCGGTGAGATAGCAGGTGACCTCGCTCGGCTGACTCGACCACGGGTACGTCCGCGAGGAGTTGCCGTCACCGATGGGACCGATCTCGTAGGTCACCCGCCGAAGCGTCCCCTTCCGGCCACTGCTCGGATCCTCCGGAACCTCCCATGCCAGGTGGACGCGCTGCGGGTATTCATCCGCGTCGAGAGCGCTGTCGGAGCACACGGGGAAGTAGAAACCCGGGTCGATCGTCTTCAGGACCGGGCGGTTCTTCGCCCGCGACCAGGCAAGCAGGTAGACGGTGTCACCGAGCAGAACAGCAGTGCGCTCGGCGTGCTGCATACGCATCCGCAGCTGTTCGGCCTCGGCCCACTCCCGCAGCAGCACCTCCCGCTCATGAGCGGTCGCGCTGTCCTCCGGGGCGTCGACCACGATTTGTTGGGTCTCCCCCAGCAGATGGCTGAGCGTCTGGTCGACGATCAGGGCGGCGTCGCCGTACTCGCGCCGGTCGTCGCCGTCCTCACCGAGCAGCGTGACCGCCTGGTTGCTGTCGTAAGCGGCCAGCACCGTGTACGCGGCGAGGCGGCGCCGATCTGCCTCCGGCACCCACGACGAGGCCGTAGGGCCGGGGAGTCCTGCTGGACGGCCCTCGACGGCTTGATGGAAGGCGGGCTTGTACGCCAGCGCACCCCAAGTGTCGATGATCAGCTTCCGCCAGCGCCGCATTCCGTGCTCCCGGACCGTGGTTCTCGTAAAGGCGCCGGAGCCTAACGCCAGCCGGGTTGTTCGCGGGAGGAGCGGCAAGTTGGCTCATCCGGCAGCGCGCCGGCTGTTCTGCAGGTGCTTGTTGAGGTGGTGGAGGTGGTGCCAGGCGGTGGGGTCGGTGCCGTCGCCGAGGGGGTAGTGCAACGCGGGGCGGGCGGCGGGGCCGAGGCGCGCGGGTCGTGGGTACTGGACCGATTGGGCGTGGGTGCGGCCGATGGTGTGGACGGCCTCGGCGCCGAGGGTGAAGGAGACCGGTACTGGGGGCGATTCGTGATGGGGCGGAGTGGTCACGTCGGCGCGGGCTGCGCGCAGGTGCACGAGCATCGAGGCCAGGTTGTGTCGGGTGGCGAGGGCCTCGGCCAGCTCGGGAAGTACGTCGAGGGGCGGGGGCTGGTCCGCGGTGTGGCCGCTGACGAGGGTGATGTGTTCCTCGACTCCGGCGGGGGTGCGGGTGACGCGGCAGGTGGCGATCGCGGGGCTGTCCGGGGAGCCGACCGCGACGAGCCAGGTGGGAGCGGCCCTCTGGGCACGGGAGCGGGCCAGTTCGGTGAGCTGCCTGGGTGACCAGGGCAGGTTGACGGGTTCGGCGGTCGACCAGCCGGCAGGTGCGGTGCCGGTGATGGCCTGGCATGCGGCTTCCAGCGCTCCGCCCAGGAGGAGACCGTCGGTGACGGGGTGGATGGTACGGATGGAGAGGTGGAGTTGCCGTTCGCCTGGGATGCTCGCGTGGGTGCGGAAGGCGTCGGCGATGGGGATGCTGTCGCTGGTCGTGGGCATGGGGGCGAACCGGCCCTCGCTCCAATGGAGTACGGCGCCGGTGAGACCGTCGTAGTACCCGCCTCGGGGGTCATGGACGACCCAGCGGGCGGGGACGTTGGTCAGCAGGGTGCGGACGGGGAAGGTCAGCCGGGTGCCGGGCGGGGTGACGATCTGCACTTCGCGTCCTGTGGGGAGGCTGGTCTGCAGGAGGTCGGTGAGCCAGGTGGTTGCGACGACGACGGGGCGCTCCTGGAGAATCACGGCGGCGTGCGGGGTGAGGACATCGACGGCAAGCGGGCCGTCGGCAGGGGCGTCGCCGTCCGTGGAGGGCAGGGTGACGACGTCGGTGTGCGCGGCGTCGGCCGGCCAGGTGGACCCGCCCAGAAGGCTGGTCAGCCGTCCGGCGACCGACCCCGCCATGCGGCCGGCCTCCGCCGGGTGTGCGGCTGCCCGCACCTCGGTCCACCACACCGGCTCCTGCACGTCGGCCTGAGCGCCGAGCAACCGGCTGACCTCACCCGGCACTTGGACAAGTACGGGCACTTCTACGGCCGCGACCGGGTGTCCGTCCGGCGTGCGAAGGTGAACGACGGCCCCGCCCGCGCTGCTGTCCACTCGCAGATCAGGCCCACCGGCGTAGAGGCCGGCGAGCATGTTGCGGGCATCTGGCATGGTCGGGGTCAGGGCGATGACGTCCTGTGTCACGCGGTTCCTTTGGGCGGATGCGGTCAGATTCCTGCAAGAATCATCTGCTTCGGTCCCGACCCGTACGCCCTGGTACTTGTCGGGCGCTCGTTCCGGGCCCTTCAGCGGATTCCTACTCGCACCCAGAAATTTCCTGCAGCTCCTCCAGAGAGGGCGCTTCTCGCAGGGAGACCGGGTCGATGGCCCCCGCCTGTGGGTCACCACGAGATGCTGACAGGTCACGTAGCGCCTGAGACGGGGAGAGTCCCCGCTTCTTTGCATCGCTCAGTCGTGCCAGCCACGGGGGGCCGGCGTCGAGTGCCTCGTCGCCGGAGGGAGTACGGGGTTCGTACCCTGCCGCGTCGTCGTTGTCAGCTGCCCAGAGGTAGCCGAGGACACGACCACCGCGAGCCACTTCGGCGAACTCGACGGGTGAATCGGTCACCGTATTGAATGACATTGCGTCCCGTGGAAGTTTGGACTGGAGCAGTTCGGTTCGGCGTGGAACCTCGAACATGTACCAGGAGTCGAGCAGGTCGGGGTCTTCGTCCGGGAGATCTTCGAATCCGTCTGTGGTTGGTACGCCATACGCTGTGGGGTCCGAAGGAACGATCTCGGCCTCGGTCAGGTGCTGAAGCGCTATGAGGACGGACCTGAGACGTGGAGCATTCTCCGCCTGCACGCCGGGCTGTTTATGGCCGCGCAAGTTATGGGACATCCAGGCGTCCGAGAACGTGTGCAGGGTCAGTGTCCCCGCACCGCTCGTCCATGTGTCGACGGAGATGGTGAAGAGCTTTTCGACATAGCGGGGTTCGCCGGCTCGAAGAGAGACGCCGGGCGTAGAGAGGTCGATAGTCACCACGCCGACACGTTCCCATGCGACCGGCGGCAGTTTGCCGAGGAGCACTTTCCCCGCGAGGCCGCTCTGCATGTCCACGCGTACCCTCGTCAGGCTGAGGAGAACGGTGCCGCCATCCGTGGCCCTGACGGTGAGGTCAGCGCGTCCCTCGCCGCCAGCGAGACCATGCGCGTGCAGAACCGTCCAGGCATCGAGTGCCTCTCGCAGGCACCGTGCCGCCAGGTCACCTTCGGCGGGCTGCGTCTTGGTCTCCCAGGACCAGCTGCCGACCGGGGTCGTCGTAATCACAGAACACCTCGTGGGTCGACCTTGGAACCTGGCGGGATGGTGATCGTACCGTCGTCGAGCCGGAGCACGAAGAGGATGCCACGCCCCTTATCGCTCTTGAACGGGTGCTCGCCTCGGTGTACTTGTAGAAGCTCGTCCGGAATTCCCCTGGCTTCCCATTCGGCGACTGATCCCTGCCCGTCGATGAGCATGACTTTGTGATCGGCTTCAGACTTTGACAGCTGACCCAGATTGTCCGGCTTGGCGATCGAGTCGAATGGATTCTTCGGGTTGTTGAGCCGCTTCATCTGGTAGCCGTAGCTGTTTCCTGCATCGTCCGTCACACGCACATCGAGGTCTGCCTTGATCGCAGGATTCTTGACTTCGAACTCGATGTTACGCAGTCCGCTTTTGTGGAACTGGTCGGCAAGCCGGAGCTGATCCACGGCACGCGGGAACTGGTCCGGGCGGCCGGAACCCAGCATGGAGACGGCATCCCTGTATCCAGGAGCCTGTGAAAGGTGGCCGGAGCTGATGATGTCGGCGATCTCCCGTCCGGATAGAGACTCGCCCAGCCTTTCCACGATCTTCTCGACCACTTTGGGCTTCATGGTGTTCCGGGGGATGCTGCGGATTCCCTCCCGCAGCTGTTGCTCGGCATCGCCCCCTCGTTCCATGGGGCCTGACGTCGTGGTGTCGGGCGCCTGTCCGCCGCCCTGGCCGTCACCGGCACGCCCTGTGTCATCGCCACCACCAGGCGTGGCGTCGGGGTCCCCCGAATGGCCTGAATCCGGTATCTCGGATCCGGACCCGCCACTGCTATTCGACGGTGCACCAGGTTCGTGGCGTCCGTGCGGGTCGCCCACGCTCGCATGACCGCTATGGGGCGTGACGCTGTCGCGAGAGACGGTGCTGTCGGGCGTCTCGTGACTGCCCTGTGGCGGCAAGTTCTCGTCCGCCCTTGCGTGTGCCTCCGGCGCACGCATCCCCGCCCCGACCAGTTCCTGCTGCCGCGGCGTCTCGATCGACGGCGTCCGGTCGACGGCGGCTGCTTCGGGTGGGGCTGGGGTTGTGTCGGGTACGCCCTTGTTGCCGGGGATGAACGCGCCGTCCTCAATGCGGAGCTGGGCGCCGTTCGGGTATTCGATGACGCTGTAGGCGGCGTCCGAGGTCGCCGCGGCGTCGGTCGCGGCGCGGACGCCGGCGGTGAGGTCGGAGACCTTGGGGAGGGCACGGGCCGCCACGCCCGCGGTCTTGGCGGCGGCGCCGATCGGGTCGAGTACTTCGCCGACCTTGGCTGCGGCGCCCGCGATGCGGGAGGCCGTGCCGGCCTTGCCGGCCGCAGAGCCGGCCTTCGAGGCCGCGCCGAGGGGGCCGGCGCCCAGGGTGAGGCCGTTGAAGATGACCGTGCCCATGGCCTTGCCGGGATTGGTCTCCCAGTCGTCCCAGCCGACGAACGCCTTGGCGAACTCCTTGGCGTACGGCTTGCTGTCGTCCATGAGCTGCTTCTGGTAGGCCGGAAGGTCCTTCCGGTCGCCGTTCGGGTCCAGAAGGTAGCCCTCCGCGCCGACGATCACCCGGAGCAGCCCCTCGCGGGCCGCGCCGCCGTCCTCGCCGGGACTGAACAGGTCGACCAGTCCTGTGAACGAGCCGACGGCGTTGTCGACGATGCTGATCCCGGCCTGCTCCAGGTGGTAGTCGATCCCGAACGGCAGGATCTCGTGGTGCTCGGGCTCCCCCCACGGCAGCGAGTCGGCCTTGGCCAGTTGCTCGGCGCTGAACCCGTACGCGTTCTTCTGTCCCCGGCTGCCGTCATTGATCTGCCACCGTGTGCCGCCGTCCACCAGCGCGGTGATCTTGTCGGCACACGCGACCTCGGCCGCCTGGAACGCCGCCACCGCCGCGTTCACGCCGTCCCAGATCCCCTGATGCTCGTCGACCTTGGCCTGGTCCTTGCGCCAGTTGCCCAGCGGCCCGTCCTGGTCCGCGACGGACGCGACGAACCGCGTCGCCTGAAACCGCAGCAGATCCAGCTGCTTGACGATCTCCACGACCTCGACCGCATACGTCTCCAGCGCCCCCGCCACCGTCTCCAGCCGGTCGGCGAAGCGGCCCGAGCCCTCCTGCACGGCCTGCGTCGTCGAGAACAGCTGCCCAGCCTCCGGAGCCCGGTACGAGGCGGCCAAGTTCTGGAAGCGCGTGTGGACGTCACCGCCACCGTCGCGAACCGCCTTCGCCGCCTGCCGCAGCGCGATGATCTCCCGCCCCAGCCCCGGAAGGTCACCGGTGAAGACCGGTATCTTCTCCGGGCTGATCACTGCTCGCCCGCCCTCCGTCGCGCGGCCTCCAGCAGCGCCGTCACATCAGGCGCGAGCATCGCCTGCCGCTGCGCGTTCCACGCCTGCTCCAGATTCCCGGCGACGTACGCGTTGGTCGCCTCCACCGCACCGTTCGCCGAATTACTCGCGCGCAGAGGAAGGAAGGCGACGTCCGCCTCGGTCCCCTCGGCGAACTGCCCGAGCGCCGCAGCCACCAGCCCACCGGCCCGGCCGCCCGACTCGGTGCCGACGGCCAGCGTGCCGGCGGACTCCATCGCCCCCTGCACACTCGTCCCGTACAGCTTGATCCCGGCATTCATGCCCTCGGCGGCTTCCCGCACCTGCGAGATCACCGACTGCACCCCTCCGGGCGCGATGTCCCACCCCGTCACCACAACCCCCGTGAATCCCCTGGCCAATACGTTCCGTTGACCGTGTCCAGTATCGCCTACGCCACCGACAACAGATCGTTCATCTGTACCAGTCATCTGATTGCAACAGCAACGCACATCCGGCCAAAGCGCGGGCAGAGCTGGCTCATTGGGGGCCCATCGTCCTGTGCAGCTTCTAACGTCGCCCCGTGAGGCGGCGGTCGGACGGTGCGGACGGGCGTCCCGCATCCCCGCGGAGGAACAGGTCCGTGAGCGCCCAGACGCAGGAGTCGAGGAGGTCCGGGGACTTCTCCTCGACCTCCGAGGCGCCGACATACGTTGTCATCTGTTCCTCCAGCACCGCGAACGTACGGGGCGGGCCCGCGTGGCTGATGCGGGACTGCTCGTAGAGCATCGCCACCGGCGCCGCGCGGGCGCGTTTGCCGCGGGTGGCGTGGACGACGCGGCACGGGACAGTCGGGTCCACCTCGGCCAGGAGCGCGGGGAGGTAGTCGCCGCCGTTGTTGGCCTCGATGACCACGCAGTCGGCCTGGTGCTCGTGGTACAGGGCGGCGGCGCGGCGCATCGCGGCTGTCGGGGCGTGGCGGTCCTGCTCGGCGTGGAGGACGTAGCTGCGGGGGCGACGGTCGCCGTACATCTGCTCCAGGGGGTACGAGCGGCCGGCGACGGTGAAGGCGGTCAGGTCCGCGGAGTCGGTGGTGGTGACGGCCGGGTCGACGGCGACGACCATGCGGTCGAGCGGCGGGACAGCGGCGCGGGCGACGCGGAAGCCCTCGACCTCGAACATCCACTGTTTCCACAGGGCGCCCTCTACGTCCTCGAGGAGGACGCCGTCGAGTTCCTGTCGGCCCAGGCGGGTGCCGCCGTACTCGGAGTCCAGCTCGGCGAGCGCGGCGTCGGAGAGGTTGGCGCGGTTGTCCTCGGTGCGGCCGGTGGTGAGGGCGACCGTGGAGCCAGGTCGTCGGCCGCGCTCGACGAGGCGCTTGACGTGCGGGAGGGGTTTGGGGGTGGTGGAGATGACGACCTGCGGGGCGGGGGCCTCACGCAGGCAGAACCAGAGCATGTCGTACACCGACTGGGCGGTGTGCCGGTTCCAGGCCGCGTACTCGTCGAGCCAGCCCTTGTCGAAGGCGAAACCCCGGAGGTTGTCGGGGGTCTCGGCACCGAAGCCGTAGATCGCGGAGCCGTTCTTCAGGCGCAGGATGGTCAGGCCGTTGCCGGGGCTGTAGCGGCGGATGTCCTCGGGCGGGATGACGGACAGCAGGCCGGACTTGGGGGACTCGAAGCAGATCTCCTTGACCAGGGTGGCGTTCTTGGCGACGACGGCAATCAGCGTGCCGGGCGCCGCAGCCCACTCATGGACGGTTTGTGATGCTGTGCGAGTTTTGCCCCATCCGCGGCCAGTGAGCAGCATCCAGGCCGCCCAGGTTCCTTCGGGGACGCGCTGTGCGGCGCGAGCGTGATGGTGGAGCCAGCCCTCGTGGGGCATGCCGTCGCAGCCGGGCCGGTCGCAGGCCCAGCGGCGGGCGGCTTTCTCGTCGGCCGACAGCAGCGCGGCGATCTCGGCGTGCAGTTGGGCGTCGGAGATGCCGGCCGGGTCGGGGAGTCCGTTGAGGCGGTCGGTCACGGCTGACCGCCGTCGATCGTGCCGATGCGGGACTCCAGCTCGCGGCGCAACTGTTCCATACGAGCGCAGCGTTCCTCGTCGGTCAGCTCGCTCATGTCGGAGATACCCGGCGTGCCGCTCGTAGCGGCGGCTTCGACAAGGTCCATGCCGTACGCCTGGCGCTCGATGCGGACGGTAACCTCCAGCAAAGCGGATGACGTCGGACGGGCTGAGGCGGGACGGGTCGAGCTGCTGCAACTGCGCAACGATCTTGGCCTGTGCCGCGGAGGCCAGTCGGGCATGGCGGCGCGCGACTTCACGGGCGGCATGCCGGCGCTCGGCACGCCACAGGCGGTCTTGCTCGCGGTCCCACGCCTCGGCACGGATCACCCACTGGTGCGTGACCGACCACCGCTCCACGAGGGTCCGGGCCTTGTGGAGGGTCCCGGCAACCTTGCTGATGCTGCGGGAGAGGCCGAGGTCGCGGTAGCAGGCAAACGCCTCCCATGCGGTGGCCGATTCGCCCGGCCGCCGCTCCCATGCCTCGGCGCTGTCCGCCATCTGCTCGGTGTGCTCCTACCCGTCCGTTCTCGTCCTCTCGTACTCTTCGAGCTCCGCCGCAGTGCCGACGAAGGCCGGGGCGCACCCCTGCGGCAGGCGCTCGACGACCATGGCGACGGCTTCACCTACGGTGGCGGCCACCCCGACATGCTGGCTGCGCGAAGGCCCGTCGACCCGGTAAGCACCGTCCTTCATCGGAGCGATGTAAGGGATGTCCCAGGTGTGCCGCGGCTCGGTGCACCGGCTGAAGTGCAGCTCCCACATGCCTGCCCATGGGTACAGCTCCCGCAGCTGCGGCTCCTCGTAGGCCCCACGCACCAGCTCCGCGAAGCGCCCCGCCAGCCAGGCGGGCTCGTCCGTCCTCGCCATGATCCTCTGCCACTGCTCTTCCACAAGGTCGGTCATGCCGCCATTGTGCGCAGCGCCGGATCACGCAGCCCCAGGTGTTCCAGCAGGTCGCGGCAGTCCTCCCGACCCTCGGCTCGGGCGGCGACCTGGAGCGCTGCCTGGCGGCGGCCCCCGTCGGGCAGCGGGGTGACGGATACGGTGCGCTCCCATGACGAGGAATCCTTGGCCAGGTTCACGGGGTGCCCTCTTCTCGTACGTCGATGGGTTCCAGCTCCCCGTCGAGAAGCCGGGCGAGCTGTTCAGCCAGGCGGAACGGCTCGTCAGCGAGGTGCTCGGTCAGAACGCGGGCCAGGCCGGCGGCAGTGCGGTGGACGCTGGTCAGATGATCGATCTCGGCATGGAGCCGGTTCAGTTCGTCGGCGTACGGGGCGCTCATGGCGTGGGCCTCCGGAAGTTCGGTGGAAGGGTGGCGCGCTGCCGGCCGGGGCCGAGGACACGCAGCACGGTGTGAAGGTCGCGGGGCCGCCATACGGCGACCTCGAAACCGCTGTCGGCCAGATGGGACAGCCACTCGCGCTGCCCGGGACGGATCCGCCCGGTGTCGGTCTTGAACTCGACGAAGAGCGTGCGGCGCTGTCCGACGTGCC
Source organism: Streptomyces sp. NPDC027962 (assembly GCF_055566095.1). Classification (NCBI taxonomy): domain Bacteria; kingdom Bacillati; phylum Actinomycetota; class Actinomycetes; order Kitasatosporales; family Streptomycetaceae; genus Streptomyces; species Streptomyces sp. NPDC027962. Next base: position 2,084 of record NZ_JBVHTA010000037.1, on the reverse strand, counting down.
CGAAGACCTCGTCCGGCCACCCTGGGTCGGATCGGCGGGAGTCCGCCGTGTGGTACTGGAGCCGCCACCCGTAGCGGGTGGCGATCTCGCGGACCTGGCTGCGCCACTGCTCCTCGCTCGCGCCGGCCGACCGCTCTACCGAGTGCACCGTCCCGGGGAAGCGCTCGGCCTCCAGACGGTCCAACGGCCCGTACCGCTCCGTGAGCAGCCTGCGGTACAGCTCCGTGTCAGCCCTTGAGGAAGCGCTCACTGCTCACCGGCCAACAGCCGGTAGCCGGTGCTCGTCGGCCGCATCCGCTCCAGCGCGATCCGGGTGCGCTGCCCGGTTCGGCCGCCGGGCGCGGCAGCGGTGCGCACGGTGCAGTGGGCGTACCGGGCATCGACCGCGTCGACGCGGACGGTGCGGCCTTCGCTGCGCTTGTCGTTGTCGGCCCAGATCTGACCGACCTGAACGTTGGGCGTCATGCCGCCCCCGCCAGGTAGTCGGCGGCCCACAGCTCGAGTGCCCTCCACCGTTGTCCGGGCTCGGTGTCCCCCTCGCGCTCCATCCGGTCGATGGCACGCTGGACGACAGCCGCGGCGTCGGCCGGCATGGTGCGGGTGGCCAGCACGGTTTCGACGGGGGCGGAGCCCTTGCGAGTGGCGGTCTGCTCGTCCGGGTCGTACCAGCCGTCTGCGAGTTCACCGAGGTGCCGCTCCACGACCGTGAGGATGATCGCGAAGGCGGCGGCGATGTTCCCGATGTTGTGCGCGCCCTTCACCGTGTCGAGCGCGTCGAGCATGCCCTCGTACTGGTCGATACGGGCAAGCCATCGTGCATCGGCCGAGGCCGCCTTACGGGCGGACTCCAGCGCCTTCTCCGCCGCCTCCTTCTCATCCGGCAGGAAGACGATCTGCACCGTGGCGAAGTCGAGGTTCGCCTCGGCAAGGCTGGGGACGGTGACCTCTTCGAGGAGTTCAAGAGTCTTGTCGTCCAGCCCCGAGTACAGGCGCATCGAGACGTCCTCCAGCTCCTCGTACAGAGCCTTGAGGGTGGCCGGATCGTCCTCGCCGGCGATCGCGTTGTGGGACAGCTGCAGCGCAATCTGCCTTTGCCGCGGAAGCGGTTCGGTGATCTCCAGCCAGAAGATCCGCTCCAGGCCGGCCTCGATCGCCGCCTTGGTGCGGTGGTTCCCCGACAGCACGATCCGCCGTCCGGTCTCGGCATCGCTCCACACGAGCGGCGTGGACGTCAGCGAGCCGTCCTCGCGGATGTTGGCGACCAGACGCTGGAACTGCTCGTGCCGCATGAAGCGGGCGTTCACGTCGAGCAGCGTCAACTGGCGCGGATCGCCCTCGACCATGCGGGGCTTGATGGGGTTGCTCATCGGGCCTTCTCCTCCTTGAGTCCCTCCGCCTGCCCGTGTTTGGCCTGCCACTGCGCGAACCCCTCCGCGAGGGTCCAGCGGCCGAGCTCACCGCCGTAGTCGAGCTGGTAGCGGTACGCCGGATCGGCAGAGTCCTTGCGCGAGTTCAAACGCAGCAGGCCGCGGTACTTCATCGACACCGGCCGCTGTGTGAACGCCGTCGTATTCAGGCGTGTGAGCCGGGTGTTCATGGCACGCTGCGCCAGGAACTGCGCCTCGGTCGACAACGCCGCGTACAGCACGAGCTTCGCCAGCCGCCCGTACGAGGTCGGGGCGACGGGGAAGTCGGACAGCAGGTACACGTTGTGCGGGTCGTACTTCGGCGTCGAGAACGCGAACGCGCCCACCACCACGCCGTCGACCAGGACCGCGAGCGCCATCGTCGGCGTGCCCGGCCGGATGTTGTGGTTCATGTACTGCGAGCGCAGCGTCGCGAACTGCCCTATCGTGAGCGGCGCCAGCGACAGCGTCTCGCCAAGACGCCGGCCTGGTACGAGCCGCGGGGACTTGACCGGCTCCAGTCGCTGGTGGGGCCGTACGATCCGGGCGCGCGGCACCGAGGAGTACACGTTGATCGGCACCCTGAACCGCCCCGGGTTCGGTGGAGATCTCAGACTGTGGTTGTGACCTGGGGTTTCGTGAGTTCGGTGTAGTAGTTGGCTTCGTATTCGACGGGCG
>NZ_JBVHTA010000036.1:0-83628 GCF_055566095.1 Streptomyces sp. NPDC027962 | reverse complement strand
CCCCCCCCCCCCCCCCCCCCCCCCCCCCCCCCCCCCCCCCCCCCCCCCCCCCCCCCCCCCCCCCCCCCCCCCCCCCCCCCCCCCCCCCCCCCGCTCCTGTTCATCGCCTGCGTCCCCAGACAGATCGTGCCACGCAAACCGGACAGACCGCGGTGTCCTGCGTAGTCCGTGCCCGCACCACGATCCGCTCGCCCTCGTCGGCCACATCCTCCAGGACCGGCGGAGGCCGGCCTGAAAATACCGTTTGCACAGGCTCGTTGACGTCCTTCACGCGAATGTCAACGACTCCCCACTCTCCATCACCACCGACCGACTCCTGGCGGGCGTGGGAGCAGCGAAAACGTGGCGCTCGCCGCACTGACGACACATCAGCAAAGTCAGCATTCGGTCTACCAAACCTGCCTACAGATGACCACACCTGGTGCTGCCGACAGCACTGAGCGGAGACCACCAGAGGGGCGATGCGTCTCATTCCGTCAACGGGGAACGGTACGGAGGTGCTGCGCGCGGGCGGGCAACCAGTCTCATCTCATCACCCCAGCTCAGCGCACCCTTCCCCGCGGTTTCAACGCCACAGGCGGCAGTTCGGGAGCGGGCAGCCGGCCCCCTGCGTAGCCTTCCACTTCGCCGAAGCGGGAGGCATTCATCCAGTCCTCGCGAGCCTGCGCGACATCCTCGTGGGACCGCCCGATGAAGTTCCACCACATCACGATCTCCTCCTCGAACGGCTCGCCGCCCAAGAGCATCAGGCCGGCGTCGGACTGGGCGCGCAGAGGCAGTTCGGAGCGTCCGCAGCCGAGGTAGAGCATCGAGCCGGGGAGGACGGGGACGCCGTCGACGTGGGCCTCGCCCGACATGGAGAGCACCGCGTACTCGAAGTCCGGGTCGAGGGGCAGCATCGCCTCCGCGCCGTCGGCGAGGGCGAGGTCCGTTCCCACGAGCGGGGTGTACGTCGTGCCGGGCGAGGCCGCGCCGTCGAGGGTGCCGAGGACGACCGTGGCGGTGAGGCCGGGGGCGGTGACGGTCGGGAGGTCGGTGTGGTGCTGGAAGTGGGGGTCGATGTCGCGACGGGCATGGGGCAGTGCCACCCACAGCTGGGCGCCGTGCAGGAAACGGGCGTGCGGCCGGGGGCTCTCCTCGGAGTGGCTGATCGCACGGCCCGAGGTCATCAGGCCCAGCTCACGGGGGCGGATGGTCGCCAGTGAACCGGTGCTGTCGCGGTGCAGGACCTCGCCTTCGTGCAGCCAGCTGACGGTCTGCAGACCCATGTGCGGGTGCGGCGGCACCTGCATGCCGGGCTCGTCGGCGATGTCGTCCGGACCGTAGTGGTCGACGAAGGCCCAGGCTCCCACCATGCGCCGGCCGAGGTTGGGCAGCAGCCGGCGGACCTCGGTGGACTCGCCGAGTTGGACGCGACGGGGGCTGAGAAGCTCACGGACGGGCTCGGCGACGACGAATCCCCGACCACCGCAGACGGACGGGGTGGGCTGCCGATCGAGATTGCTCATGCCGCACAACCTAGTTCCTGCGCGGCGCGGCGCGGGCGGGCGCGTCCGGCAGCGGCTTCCCGGGCCGACGAGGAAGCGGCGGCGGGCGAGCAACCGTCCTGACCGCACCCGGGCAGCGGGCGGCGGGGCGCCACACCACGCAGACGGTCACACCGGCAGCCGGCGTGCTTTCCGCGTACGTCGAAACGGCCGACCGCCCAGCCGAACGCGGCGATCACCCAGATGGGCGGGAAGCCGGAGAGCACGGTCACCGGGTCGGCATGCCGACGGCGATCACGCGGTTCGGCCACCCCCATGGACGACTCCCGCCCTCATGACCGACGGCGGCCCCGCGCGGGGGTCAGGTCCCGGACAGGGTCTCCTGCAGCCAGTCGAAGACCACCTCGCAGTGCAACTGCGGCGCCATCGGGGAACAGTGCAGCTGCGCTCCCTCCGCCGCGGTGAGTTTGACGTAGTCCTTGGGAGAGGTGAGCTTGTCGAACATCTGGCGCGCCTGGCCGGGGTAGAACTGCTCGGCCTCGTAGTCGATGACCAGTGTCGGCATGGTGATGCGGCCGACGACGTCCGTGATGTCGAGCGCCTCGATGCGCTTGGCGGGAGTGTAGAAGTCGGTGAACGTCTTTCCCTCGCGGGCTTCGAGCATCGCCGGGATGGAGAAGGGCTCCATCCGCTTCCTCAGCGTCGCGGCACCGGCCGGAGGCAGCCCGGGTACGACCTCCTTGTTCCAGATGTTGTTCGTCTCCGCCTTGCTCGGGGTGAGGATCTGCCGGATCTCCTTCGGAAATCCCAGCCAGGGGACCAGGCAGCCCGGCATCGCCACCAGCGCGGCGATGCGCTTCTCGAAGGCCGCGGCCCGGGGCGCCAGGTCACCGCCCATGCTCAGCCCGGTCAGAGCGATCTTGTCGGGGTCGACGTCCGGGCGGGCGACCAGCCAGTCGACGAGTGGGGTGACGACCTGCTCCCAGCGAGGGGAGAAGGTCACCTGGTCGACGAAGAGCAACTGGCCCTGGCCGGGTCCGTCGTACACCAGGGCGTTCCAGCCGCGCGCCAGTGCGGCCTGGACACCGTAGGCCCACATGTCGACGTTCTGACCGTCGCTGCCGTTCGTGAGGATCACGGTCGGGCGTCTCCCGCCGGCCCCCTGCGGGCGGAAGAACCAGACCGGCATCGGGGTGTTGCCGTACCGGACGTTCGCCGTCACCGGCGCCGGTTCGGTCAGGTTGCAGAACGTGTCCCAGGCACCGCGCCCGGCCTCGTACAGCTGTTTCTCGTTGCCCGGGTTGTCGGAACCGAGCACGAAGAACAGCGCCTGGGCGTAGTACTGCGCCGCCCTCAGTGCGCGGAAGCGCTCCGTCTCCCGGTCCGGCTTGCTGCCCTGGGGGGCGTCCATGAGCCGGTCGCCGAGTTTCTTGAAGGTCTCGACGTAACTCTGCGCGGAGAGCCCAGCCTTGTTGATGCTGTTGACGGCAGTGAGTACCTCGCCCACCTCGGCGGCGCCGGCACCGGAAGCCCCCAACGCCCACAGCCCGTTGAAGTTGAACTCCGGGTCCTTGAAGAGCGTCATGACTCCCGGCGTGGGTCCTCCCGCCGGGCCACCCGACGCCGTACCGCTGGGGGTGGGCGCCTGCGCGGAGGAGGCGTCCTGGGCGCTGCAACCGGTGGCCATCAGGGCACCGACGCCACCGATGAACCCGGCGAGCGTGGTGCGGCGGGTGTGGCCAAAGGCCCCGGTATCCGAAGAGTGCATCATGCCAGCAGAACGTACGAGTCCCGCCTGCCGCCGCCGCACACGACACCCGCAGTACCTCGAACGGCCCGCGCCCAATCCCCACCTCGGCCCAACGCCGGGCACGCCGTCCGTCGCCACGGTCCAGGCCGTACTCCGAGCAATTCGGGAACGAGCACGGCATCTCGCACACGGTGCTCCCGAACCGGCGCTGGACCTCTCGCCCACCCACCGTGCCGCCCTCTGACGCGGCACGGCCCGGGCACTCCTCCCGCCGCGACCAGAGACGAAATCCGGCGCGGCTGGACAAGCAGGCGCAGAAGTCCGAAGCCGGAGTTCGCCGCCGTCCCTTCACCGCGCCCCGACGGGGACGGCCCGGTGGCTCCCCCGCACCGGACTCAGAGGGCCGTGCCCCACTTCCGCCTCGGGCCAGGCGCGGCGGGCTGCTCCTCCTTCTCCCGCGCGCCCTCGGCCCACAGCGAGCGCACATGACCGAGGTGGCGGGCCATGCACTTCTCGGCGCCCTTGGCGTCGCGCGCCACCATCAGGTCGAGCAGCTCGATGTGTTCCTCGGCGGACGGGATGAGCTGGTCGCGCTCGTCCAGGGCCGTCAGCCCGTACAGCCGTGAGCGCTTGCGCAGATCACCGACGGTCTCGACGAGTCGGTCGTTGCCGGCGAGCGCGAGCAGGGAGAGATGGAACTGCCGGTCGGCCTCGAGATAGCCGATGAGGTCGTGCTCGCGCGCGGCGCGCACGATCTCCTCGGCCACCGGCCGCAGCGCCCCCAAGTCCTCGCGGGAGGCGCTGCGGGTGATCCGGCGGACCATGGGCACCTCGATCAGAATGCGGATCTCTGTGTACTGGTCGAGATCACGTTCGTTGACCTCGGTGACGCGGAAGCCCTTGTTGCGGACCGGCTCGACGAGGCCCTCCCGGGCCAGGTCGAGCATCGCCTCGCGCACCGGTGTCGCGGAGATCCCGAAGTCCTCGGCGAGGCCGGGCGCCGAGTAGATCTCACCGGGGCGCAGTTCGCCGGAGATGAGCGCGGCGCGCAGGGCGTGGGCCACCTGGTCACGCAGTCGCTCCCTGGCGGTGACGAGATTGCGCTGTTTCAGGTGGCCCATGGTGGTGGTGTTCCCTTCGCCCTGTGCCCTCGTGGCCGAGAGGATCACCAGCGTACAATGTCACGTTGTTTTCGCAGGTCCCTCGGACGGGCTACCCGCCCCCCGTCTCGTATCCCGGCGGGCAGTCGGTCGGGCCGCTCGGCGGTGTCTACGCCGAGCTCTGGCTCGGCGTCGAATCCGTCACTGGCCGCGACCTGTTCGCGCGGGTCCTGTACGGCGCGTCTCGGCGCTCGACGTCTCCGTGCAGGCGCAGATCGTGACCCTGATGGGCCGTCTGCAGCGGGAGCTCTCTCGCCCACCTCTTCATCGCCCACGACCTGTCGGTGGTCAGGCGTGTGTGCGACCGGATTGCCGTGATGTACCTGGGCCGCATCGTCGACGCCGGCCCCAAGGAGCGGATGTACGCCGCCCCCGCCCACCCCTGTACGCGATCCCTGCTGTCCGCCGTACCGCTGCCGGACCCGGCCGGAGAGCGGATGCGTGAACGGGTCAGGCTGCCCGGCGATCCACCGAGCCCGGCCTCCCCACCGCCCGGCTGCTCCTTCCACCCCCTACCGGAAGGCGCATCTGCCGGACCGAGGTGCCGGTGCTCGGTCCCCCGGCGTCCGGCGGGGTCCGCCCGGCGGCCTGTCACTTCCCCCGGGCCGCCTGATCGGCGCTGTCCGTGATCCGCGGTGCACGGGTCTTTACAGTGCCATTTCACATTACTACTTTACACATCACATAGCGCTGCGCTCCTTCAACTACCGCTCGTCGCACAGAAGTTGAGCAGCCCGAGGCACCTGAGCCGCACAACCGCTTGTTCTGCCACCTCCCACACACAGGAGCCGATGTGTTCCAGCCCAGAAGCCCGCGCCGACCTCTGCGCCCCCTTGCGCGCAGATCCCTGCGCACGGCCCTGCTCACCGCCACGACCGCCCTCACGCTCTGCCTGACCGCCGTCCAACCCGCCCCCGCGGCCGCGTCCGCGCCCACCGCTCCCCCGACCCCTTCGGCAATACGGCCGGACTCCCCGCCGCACTCCACGGACAGGGTCGACCGCCTGGCAACCGCCCCGGACCGAGCTGCGCCTCTGCTCACGGCCCCTGGCGGCCTCACCGGCGGCAGCGTCCCCGGGCCCCGTACTCCCGAACCGCAGGGCAAGGCCGGGGCAGGCGCGTCGGGCGCCACCCTCGGCGCAGCGCACGTGCCCTGCACGCTCGACGGCGTGACCGGCCTTTCCCCGGTGCGGTTCGCGGACTTCCTCGCCGATCCCGACGTCACCGCCGACGACTGCCTGCGGTCGATCCTGTGGACCTGGGACCGGCGCCTCGCCCCGGTCATGTCAGACGCACACGTCCAGGCCGTCTCCCGCCGCATCACCAGCCTCGCCGACTCCCACGACGGCAGGAACGGCAGCCATCTGCTGGAGATGTTCACGTACCTCCACGCCGTCGCCTACCACGACTTCTCACGCGACGAGATCGACGTCACCGACACGCCGACGCTGACCACCATGCGCCGTGCCGTCGCCCGCTTCGGCTCGGCGTCCCGCACCTTCGACGCCACCGGCACCAACGCGGAGACCCTCCGCGAAGCGCTCTACGCCGCCTCGGCACCCGGCCTGCGCCAGTACCAACTCCCGCTCGTCAAACGGGTGCTGGCCACCATGGACGCCCGGCACCCCGACACGGCACAGGACACCTCCTGGGCCGGGGCGGCGCTCGCCGCGCTCAGCCTGAACTACCTCGGCGTCTACCCCGGCAACCAGGACACCGCCTTCCACACCGCGGTGAAGGCCGCCCCGTCCTACCGTGCCGCCTTCCGGGCCTTCGCCCGCCACACCCACCTCAAGGACCGGCCCAACGCCTGGGTCGTGCGTGACGCGCTGAACGAGTACGGCCGCTTCGGCCAGGTCGACGGACTGCGCGCCGGAATCGTCTCGGACCTCGGCACCCTCCTGAGCGTCACAGCACGCACCTTCGGTGACAGCAGTGCCCCGTGGGCGAAGGTCGCCACCTGGCTGGGGGTGTACGAGGCCTGTTCCCAGTACCACGTGTGCGCGTCCGACATCGAGAAGCGTCTCTTCCCGCACACGTACGTCTACGGTGTCGACGGCACCGACCGCATCAGGGTCCGCTCCGGTCTCGACCGGGCCACGATCGACCAGTTGTACTACGCGAGCAAGCAGGTCAAGGCACAGTTCCACCGCGTGGTCGGCAGTGTGGAGCCCCTCGCGGGCGACCCCAACCCCACCCTGAACATCGTCCTGTACTCCTCGCGCAGGGAGTACGAGGTCTTCCACCCGCTCCTGACCGGCATGGGAACCGACAACGGCGGCGTCTACATCGAGAAGGGCGCGACTTTCTACACGTACCAGCGACGCGTGCCGCAGGACTCCTCGCTGACCCTGGAGGAGCTGTTCCGCCACGAGTACGGGCACTACCTCAACGGCCGCTGGGCGGTGCCCGGCTTCTTCGGCGAGGGCCCCTGGTACGAGGGCGACCGGACCACGGCGATGGACGAGGGCACCGCGGAGTTCTTCGCCGGGTCCAGCCGCAGCGACGGCGTCAAGGTCCGCAAGTCGCTCGTCCAGGGCGTCATCGACGACACGGCGAACGGCGGACCGCGCATGACGGTGGACCAGTTGCTGCACGCCACGTACGACGGCGACGGCTTCCGCTTCTACGACTATGCGGGCACCTTCTTCGAGTTCCTGTGGACCGAGCGCCCGTCGCTGCTGCAGGAGATGTACCGCAACCTGCGCGCCGACGACCCGGCCGCCTTCGACGCCTGGCGCGACCGCCTCGGCAAGGACGTCTGGCTGCAGAGCGCGTACGACGCATTCCTCGACGCGCAGATCGCCCGTGTCGACGAACTGTTCGTGCCGGAGACGGCCTACGTCCCCCTCGACCAACTGCGCGACGTCTCGGCCGACCAGGTCCGCGTCTCCTTCACCGCGACGACCGGCAGCACCCCCGCATGCCAGGGCAGCGGCACCGCCGAGCGTCCCCGGTTCGTCTGCACCGGCCGCATCACCGCCAACCTGACCGACGCCGGCGACACCGGCCTCGTCTTCAAGGACATGTCAGAGACGGTCGATTACTTCCTCCTCGACCGGGCCGCGGACGGCGACAACAACCTGACCGACATGAACTGCTTCTTCGGCGCCGTGGACATCTGGCCCGGCGGACGCGCGGGCACGTCGCACTACACCTGTGAGGGCCCCCTCCGCGCCTGACGGACCGAACGGGACCGCAAGACCCCCGCGCGCGCCACCGCCCCACACAGTGGCGCGCGCGGGCTCTTCATGCCGACGGCGGCGAGAGGCGAGAGGGGCGCGCTGAGCTTGATGTCATGCGGCGGGCCGCGGCGGTCGGAGCCGCGGCGGCGGGAGTTGATCCAGGTGCGCCGGTGTGTTGCTCCCCGGGAGCTGCCGGTCCGGCAGCTAGGGTTCCCCGTCGAGGGCGTCGAAGGCGTCGAAGGCGTCGAGCCACCCTGTGCCGTCCACGTTCCCGTCGGATCGTGGCAGCGCGAGTTCCGCCCAGATGACCTTCCCCTGGGGGGTGTAGCGCGTGCCCCAGCGCTCGGCCATTTGCGCGATGAGGAACAGGCCGCGGCCTCCTTCGTCCATCGTGGCCGCGTACCGCAGATGGGGCGCAGTGCTACTGCCGTCAGCCACCTCGCAGGTCAGGGTGCGGTCGCGCAGCAGTCGCATCGTGACCGGCGCCGAGCCGTAGCGGACGGCGTTGGTGAGCAACTCGCTGATCACCAACTCCATGGCGAACGCGAGTTCGGACAGACCCCAGTCGTCCAGCTTCTCGGCAACGGCGGCGCGCATCCCTGCCACGGCGGCGGGCTCGAACGGCATGTCCCAACGGGCGACCTGGTCGGCAGGGATCGCCCGTGTGCGGGCGATGAGGAGCGCCACGTCGTCCTTCGGCCGGTCGGGCAGGAGCGCATCGAGCACCGCCTGGCAGCTCGCCTCCGGCGGCCTTTCGGGATGGGACGCCAGGGCCTGACGCAGCATCTCGATCCCGACGTCGATGTCCCGGGTGCGCTCCTCGATGAGCCCGTCGGTGTAGAGGACGAGTTGCGTTCCCTCTGCCAGTTCCAGTTCAGCGGTCTCGAAGGGCATACCGCCCAGGCCCAGGGGCGGCCCGGCCGGCAGATCGGGGAACGTCACGCTTCCGTCAAGGTGGACCAGTGCGGGCAAGGGGTGTCCGGCCCGCGCCATGGCGCAGTGGCGGGAGACAGGATCGTAGATCGCGTACAGGCAGGTGGCACCCATGACCCCCGCACCGGCGGCCTCCTCCGCCTCCTCATGGTCGAGGCGCCCCACCAGGTCGTCGAGGTGGCTGAGGATCTCGTCGGGCGGCAGGTCGAGTGTGGAGAAGTTCTGGACTGCCGTGCGCAGACGTCCCATCGTGGCCGCTGCGTGCAGGCCGTGGCCCACGACATCCCCGACGACCAGTGCCACGCGACTGCCCGGCAGCGGAATCACATCGAACCAGTCACCGCTCACACCGGAGAGCGCGGGCTCGTAGCGGTGGGCGACATCCAGGGCACCCTGCCTGGGCAGGGCCCGCGGCAGCAGGCTGCGCTGCAGAGTCACGGCCAGGGTGTGCTCACGGGTGTAGCGGCGGGCGTTGTCCATGCTGACCGCCGCCCGCGCGACCAGCTCTTCGGCCAGGGACAGGTCGTCCTCCTCGAACGGCTGAGGCTCCTCAGAGCGCCAGAAGTTGGCCATGCCCAGGACGACGCCCCGCGCCTGGAGGGGCACCGTGATCAGCGAATGGATGCCGTACTCCATGATCTGCCGTGTCCGCTCCGGGTCCTGGGCATGCCAGCCGGTCGCGGCGGACAGGTCGGGCACCAGCTCCGACCTGCCACTGCCGAAAGCTCGCGCCTGTGGTGTGGAGGGGAGGAAGTCGATCAGGCGGTCGAGTTCATAGAGGGGATGATCGTCCCGGATGCCGTGGACGGCGGTGCGGCGCATGTCCGTCCCGGTACCGGACGGCTCCTCCCCACGCAGGACCGGGTCGGCCAGATCGACGGTGACGAAATCGGCAAACCGGGGGACCGCGACCTTCGCCAGTTCCTCGGCCGTGCGCACCACATCGAGAGTGGTACCGACGCCGAGCCCGGCGTCGTAGAGCAGTTTCAGCCGCTCGCGGGCAGTCTTCGCCCTGCCGGACAGCGCCCGCAGCTCCGTGGAGTCACGCAAGGTCACGACCGTCCCTTTGGGGCCACCGTGGCGGTCCGTGGGCCGTTGGTTCACGGCAAGCAGCCGCTCCCCCGCCGGATGCACCTCGTCCACGGCCACGCGGCCCGAGGTCAGCAGCTCCATCGTGCCGGGATCAAGGTTGTGCAGCTCCGAGACGGGCCGGCCCTCGGCATCGGGGGGCAGTCCCAGCAGCCGTCTGGCCTCGTCGTTCGCCAGCAGAAGCTGACCGTTGGTGTCGACGATGAGCACACCTTCGCGGACAGCGTGCAGCACTGCGTCGTGATGCTCGTACATGCGGGTCATCTCGGCCGGGCCCAGACGGTGGGTCTGTCGCCGCAGTCGCCTGGCCACCAGCGCCGTCCCGACCGTGGCCACGACGAGAGCGGCGGCTCCGGCGCCGAAGATGATCGGCAGCTGTCGCTCCACCACGTCGGTCACGTTCTTGACCGTCAAGCCGGCGGACACCAGGGCCACGACCTTGCCCTGGTCGTCGCGGACTGGAACGACTGCCTGTACCTCGTGGCCGAGCGGGCCGTCGACGCTCTCCGTGTACACGCGGCCGGCCACCGAGGGCTCGATGGTGCCGACGAACCTCTTCCCGATCCGGTCCGGCTGGGGATGCGTGTAGCGGATCCCCTTCGTGTCCATCACCACGATGAAGTCGACGCCGGCCGCCTTGCGCGCCGCCTCGGTGAGAGGCTGGAGATCCTTGGACGGATCGGGGGCCTCCAGCGCGTCCAGGACGCCCGGCGAGTTGGCAAACGTCTCTGCGACGGCGATGGAACGGCGCTTCGCCTCCATGTCGCTGTCGTGTCGGGACTGAAGCACGAGCGCCAGCACCGCGGTCGCCACGAGCAGCACCGCCACAACCACCTGCAGGGCGAAGACCTGTCCGGCGAGGCTCCGGGGATGCTTGTCGGTCAGTGACCGAACCGGTGCGCTCCGGAAACGGCCGAAACGTGTGACCACAATCACCTTTCTAACACCTCGGGGTGCTCCGCGGCCAAACCGGCAACAGCGTTGCGTTCTTGGAGTCGGCGTACGGGTTCTGCCTGTTCACGGAGTCTGTCGGGCTGACGCACCGGCCCAGGCACGGGTACTGCCCGTGGGACCGCCGGCACACCTTGCCTGATCCCGTACTGGTCTGCTCGCTCAGCCACGAGCCGCATACGGCCCCGCTCACGGAGGAGTTGTGCCTTGCTTTCGACGACAAGCACATGCCCACCAGCAGCGAGCGACTGCGGGCGGGAGCGCTGCTCCCGCCCCGCAGGCCGCGGCCCCGGGTCATCCCGCCCGGTACGTCTCCAGCAGCCGCAGCCAGATCTCACTGATCGTCGGGTACGACGGAACCGCGTGCCACAGCCGTTCGATCGGCACCTCCCCGGCCACCGCGATCGTGGCGGAGTGCAGCAGTTCGCCGACGCCTGGGCCGACGAAGGTGACGCCGAGGAGGATCTCCCGGTCGAGGTCGACGACCATACGGGCGTGACCGCGGTAGTTCTCCGCGTAGAGTCCGGCGCCGGCGACCGACGCCAGATCGTGGTCGACGGCGCGCACCCGGTGCCCGGCCTGCTCCGCCTCGGCGAGCGACAGCCCCACCGCCGCGGCCTCCGGGTCGGTGAACACGACCTGCGGCACGGCGGCGTGGTCGGCCGTCGCGCTGTGCGCACCCCAGCGGTCGGTCTCCAGCAGGGGTACGTGCTGGGCCCTTGCCGCGATGGCGGCTCCCGCGATACGCGCCTGGTACTTGCCCTGATGTGTCAGCAGCGCGCGGTGGTTGACGTCGCCGACCGCGTACAGCCACTCGCTGCCCTTCACCCGGCAGCTGTCGTCGACTGTCAGCCATGAGCCGGGCTCCAGGCCCACGGTTTCCAGTCCGATGGTGTCGGTGCGCGGTGCGCGTCCCGTGGCGATGAGCACATCGTCCGCCTCTATGCGTTCGCCGTCGCCGAGCACGAGCGTGGCGGGTCCGGAGCCGCCGCCGCCCCGGCGTTCGACAGCGGTCACTTCGGTGTCGGTCCGGATCGTGGCGCCTGCTTCTGTGAGGGCTTCGGCGACGTGTTCGCCGACGAACGGTTCCATCCGGGGCAGCAGCCCCGGCCCGCGTACGAGCATGGTCACTTGTGAGCCGAGCGCCTGCCAGGCGGTGGCCATCTCCACGCCGACCACTCCGCCGCCGACGACCGCCAGCCGCCCGGGCGCCTCGCGGGCGCTGGTGGCCTCGCGGCTCGTCCACGCGCCGGCACCGGCGAGACCAGGGATGTCGGGCAGGACGGCGCGGCTGCCGGTGCTCACCACGACGGCGTGCCGGGCGGTGAGCGTGTGGTGCTCGCCCTCCGGGCCGTGCACCACCACCTTCCTGGCGCCGTGCAGAACGCCGCGGCCGCGGTAGACCCGGGCGCCGATGGAGTCAAGCCAGGCCACTTGGCCGTCGTCCTTCCAGTGCGAGGTCTGCTCGTCGCGCCGGGCCAGTACGGCCGGGGTGTCGAGGGGCCCCCGCACCGCGCCGCTCAGGCCGGGCAGCCTGCGCGCGTCGGCTCGCGCGATAACCGGGCGCAGCAGCGCCTTGCTGGGCATGCAGGCCCAGTAGGAGCATTCGCCGCCGATGAGTTCGCTCTCCACCACCGCGGTGCTCAGACCCGCCGCTCTGGTCCGGTCCGCCACGTTCTCCCCGACCGGGCCCGCCCCCAGCACTACGACGTCGTATTCCACAGCTCGAGTCATAGGGCCAGTCTGATCCGGGGTGTGCGTCCTGGCCACATGGGCAGGGGCAGGAATAGCACGGCCCCGGGCACCGTTGTGCGGGGCGAGTCCGCCGGACATCAGGAAGAGGTAGCACGTCATGAGCACCGTTGAGCTCACCAAGGAAAACTTCGATCAGGTCGTGACCGACAGCGACTTCGTCCTGATCGATTTCTGGGCTTCCTGGTGTGGTCCCTGCCGCCAGTTCGCGCCGGTCTTCGAGAGTGCGTCGGAGCGCCACGCCGATCTGGTGTTCGCGAAGGTCGACACCGAGGCCCAGCAGGAGCTCGCCGCGGCTTTCGAGATCCGCTCCATCCCCACCCTGATGATCGTGCGCGACAACGTCGCCGTCTTCGCCCAGCCCGGCGCGCTGCCGGAGGCATCGCTGGAGGATGTCATCGGGCAGGCACGCGCGCTGGACATGGACGAGGTCCGCAAGTCGATCGAAGAAGCCCAGAAGGGGGCTGCTGCTCCTGACGGCGGCCCGGCCGGGGCCTGATCCGACCGAGGGGCCTTCTTGGCCGAAAGGCTTGTCGGCTTACGCGAAGTCGTACCGTGAGCCGCACTGTGGGCGCGTGTGCCGGGCCGGTGCCCGGCGCACGCGCCCACGGCCGTTCGTCGGAGGTGGCGATGCGGCCGTGACCGGCTACAACTCGTCCGGCCGTGACCCGCTACAGCTCGTCCGCGTCCACGACCTTCGCCACCAGCCCCAGCGACAGTTCCGCGCCGTCCACCAGCAGGGCCTCCACCGCCCGGGTCTCCGGGTCGATGTCCACCTCCACACCGTCGCCCACGTAGCGCGGGAAGCCGGACGCGCCCAACTCGCCGGTGGCGTCCACGACCGCCGCGCGGATGGCGTCCTGGCTGAGCAGGGCGGTGTCGTGTCCTTCGACGTGTTCGGGGATCACGAGGATCCCGAACCGCTGCGGTTGTGTGCTCATGGAGGCGACGCTAGACACCCACCGCCCCGGCCGCATGTCGCCCACGGGGACTACGGTGGCCCGATGACGTTCTCCTCCGCCTCCTCCGATCCCCGCTCGCACGGCTCCGTGCGCTCCGACGGCGCCGCGGATTCGCCCGGCAGGTCCGGCCGGTCGGCCACGACCGAGGCCGATCCCCTGCAGGTCGGGCCGGTGCGTACGTCGTACGCCCCGGCTCGCGACGGCGATCCCGATCCGGGCGAGATCGTGTGGACCTGGGTGCCGTACGAGGAGAACGACGGCCGTGGCAAGGACCGGCCGGTGCTGGTGGTGGCAAGGGAGGCGGCGGGGACCCTGCTGGCCCTGCAGCTGTCCAGCAAGCGCCACGACCACGACCACGAGTGGGTGCCGATCGGTCTCGGGCCCTGGGACAGCGCCGGGCGGGAGTCGTGGGTGGATCTGGACCGCGTCCTGCGCGTGCACGAGGCGGGGATGCGCCGCGAGGCGTGCGCGCTGGACCGGCCGCGCTTCGACCGGGTCGTGGGGCGACTGCGCGAGCGCTACGGCTGGGGCTGAGCCCCGGCCGCGCCGCACCGGTCACCGAGGGGTCCGGTCGCCGCACCTCCTCCAAGAGCCGGTCACCGAGGGTCCGCTCGCCGCACCGGTCACCAAGAACCCGGTCACCAGGGCTCCGGTCCGCGAAGGTCCGGCGGGACGCGGCCGGTGTCGACGAGGCAGCGGCGCGGTCCAGCACGGCGAAGACGATCTCGTCGAAGTGGCCGGCGAACCGAGGTGGCCGCCGCCCGGGTTGCGGGCGGAGGGAAGTTCAGGACGGTCACGGCCCCGGTCCCGCGGCCGTGAGTCGGCGGGCCGCCTCGATGCTGCTCTCGCCGGTGGCCTCGAAGCGGGTGGCGCGGCCGGTGTCCGGTGTCACCGCCACGGGACCGGGGCCGTACCTCCGGGTGCCTGCGCGAGCATCGGCGATTTCCTCGCCGATGCGCACCCCGCGTCCGTCCGGAAGCCGGTACACGCCCTCCTCGAGGATTTCCTCCGTCTGTTTCGCGATCCCCCGCAATCGTGCACGCATGACCGACATATTCCGGAACCGCAGGCGGCGGCGGCAAACACATTTCCGCTCCTCAGAGGGACTCTTGTGCGAACCGGCGGCTGTGGCCTTAGGTTGGCAGAGACCCTTCGACCGGAGGAGCCGATCATGCACCCACCCGATACGGGCGACCTCGACCGTCCGATATCCGAGGACGATGCCGAGGACCTGCTCCGATGTATCTGCTTCAAGACCGGCCCGCCCCACGCCCTCGGTGTGGAACTGGAGTGGCTGATCCATGAACGGGAGAGGCCCGAGAAACGCGTGGCACCCGACCGCCTCGAGGCCGCCTACGACGACGTACGTGCCCTGACTCTGAACTCCGCTCTGACCTTCGAGCCCGGCGGCCAGCTGGAACTCAGCTCGCGACCCGCCGCCTCCCTGATGGAGTGCATCGACTCCACAGCCGCCGACCTGGACGCCGTAAGAGAAGCGCTCCGCCCGGCGGACCTCATGCTCAACGGCCTGGGCCTCGATCCCTGGCATCCGCCCCGCCGCTTGCTCCGTGAACCGCGCTACGACGCGATGGAAACGTATCTCGACCGCTCCGGCCCCTTCGGCCGCAGCATGATGTGCAGTTCCGCCTCCATCCAGGTCAGTCTCGACGCCGGCGAGGAGGAGCCGGGACCGCTCGGCCACGGCCGTCGCTGGCGTCTCGCGCACCTGATCGGGGCGGTGTTGCTGGCCACCTTCGCCAACTCCCCTGTGATGCAGGGGCGTCGGACCGGTTGGCGTTCCACGCGCCAGGCTGTGTGGAACATGCTCGACCCCGTACGCCCCATGGCGCCGCCCCTGGACGCGGAGCCGCGTTCCGCGTGGGCCGCGCATGCCCTGGACGCGCCCGTGATGTGCGTGCGCATGCCGGAAGGGCCCTGGTCGCTGCCGGACGGGCTGACCTTCCGGGGCTGGCTGCGCTCCGGCGCGCCGAGGGCGGCGACCGTCGAGGACCTCCGGTACCACCTCACAACGCTGTTCCCGCCCGTACGCCCCCGGGGTCATCTGGAGTTGCGCATGATCGACGCGCAGCCCGGGGAGGACGGCTGGATGGTGCCGCTCGCGGTGACCGCGGCCGTGTTCGACGATCCGGAGGCGGCGGAGACCGTGTACCGCGCGCTCAAGCCGCTCGCCGAGTACACGGGTGTTCCCGCCGCGCCGCGCAACCCGCTGTGGGTGGCGGCCGCGCGCCACGGTCTGGCCGATCAGGAGCTGCACGCCGCGGCGATGACCTGCTTCGCCGCCGCGCTGGAGGCACTGGAGCGCATCGGTGCATCCACGCCGGTGCGCGACGCGGTCGCCGACTTCAACGAGCGCCACGTGCTGCGGGGCCGATGCCCCGCCGACGATCTGCGCATCCCCTCGATGGTGAAGGACCTTGGGACATGACCGACGAACTGCGCCGTCAGGCTCTCGATGCGCTGACCCGGGCCCGCAGCCGCACCGCCGCTCTCACCTCGTGCGTCGACGACCCCGAACTGACCACCCAGCACTCCCCGTTGATGTCGCCGCTGGTCTGGGACCTGGCCCACATCGGCAATCAGGAGGAGCAGTGGCTGCTGCGCACGGTGGGCGGGAGGGAGCCGCTGCGGCCCGAGATCGACTCCCTCTACGACGCGTTCGAGCATCCCCGCGCGAAGCGCCCCACCCTGCCGCTGCTGCCCCCCGCGGAGGCCCGCGTCTACGCCTCCGACGTCCGCGGCCGGGTGCTGGACGTCCTGGAGCGGACACCGCTCGAGGGCGGCCCGCTGGTCGACGCGGGTTTTGCCTTCGGGATGATCGCCCAGCACGAACAGCAGCACGACGAAACGATGCTGATCACCCATCAGCTGCGTAAGGGGCCGGCCGCGCTCTCGGCTCCCGAGCCGCCCGTCCATGACCGCGGACCGCTGCCGCGCGAGGTACTGGTCCCCGGCGGTCCTTTCACCATGGGAACGTCCACCGAGCCGTGGGCGCTGGACAACGAGCGGCCCGCGCACCGCCGGATCGTGCCGGCCTTCCACATCGACACGGTTCCGGTGACCTGCGGCGAGTACCAGGCATTCATTGAGGACGGCGGCTACCGGGAGCGGCTCTGGTGGGCCGACCAGGGCTGGAACCAGATCAGGCAGCACGACATCGGCGCACCGCTGTTCTGGCGGCGGGACGGCGGAGTGTGGATGCGCCGCCGCTTCGGCATGGTGGAGGAGGTGCGGCCGGAGGAGCCTGTGCTGCATGTGAGCTGGTACGAGGCGGATGCCTACGCCCGCTGGGCGGGGCGCCGGCTGCCCACGGAGGCCGAGTGGGAGAAGGCCGCCCGGCACGATCCGCGCACCGGGACGGACCGCCGCTATCCGTGGGGCGACGAGGACCCGACCCCGTCGCACGCCAACCTCGGCCAGCGCCATCTGCGGCCCGCGGCGGCCGGCAGCTATCCGGAGGGCGCGTCGCCGCTGGGCGTACGGCAGTTGATCGGCGACGTGTGGGAGTGGACCTCGAGCGACTTCCAGCCGTACCCCGGTTTCGCGGCGTTCCCGTACCGGGAGTACTCGGAGGTGTTCTTCGGCAGCGAGCACAAGGTGCTGCGCGGCGGTTCGTTCGCGGTGGACCGGGTCGCCTGCCGTGGCACCTTCCGCAACTGGGACCTTCCGGTACGCCGCCAGATCTTCGCCGGCTTCCGCACGGCACGGGACGCGGAAGCGGACGGCGGCCCGGACGTGCACCGCGGTCGTGACGGGAGCAGGGCCTGATGTGCCGTCATATCGCGGCACTCGGACCGCCGGAGCCGCTCGGCACGCTGCTCGTCGAGCCGGCGCACGGCCTGCTGCACCAGTCGTGGGCGCCGCGCCGGCAGCGGTACGGCACGGTCAACGCCGACGGTTTCGGGGTCGGCTGGTACGCCGAGGGCGATCCCGTACCGGCCAGATACCGGCGTGCGGGGCCGATCTGGGCCGATCTCTCGTTCACGGACCTGGCCCGCGTGGTGCGCAGCACCGCCGTGCTCGCGGCCGTACGCGACGCCACCGCGCCGGGCGCGGACGGCGAGGCGGCGGCAGCGCCCTTCGCCTCCGGGCCGTGGCTGTTCAGTCACAACGGCGCGGTGCGGGAGTGGCCCGCCTCGATGGGCGCGCTCGCCGCGGTGCTGCCCGCGGACGAGCTGCTGTCGATGGAGGCGCGCAACGACTCCGCCCTGCTGTGGGCGCTGGTGCTGCACCGGCTGCGCGCGGGCGACAGCCTCGGTCGGGCACTCGCCGACACCGTCCGCGACACGGCCGCGGCGGCGCCGGGCTCCCGGCTGAACCTGCTCCTGACGGACGGCACGACGATCGCCGCGACCGCCTGGGGCGACACCCTCTGGTATCTCACCGAACCCGGCCGACGCACGGTCGTGGCCTCCGAACCGTACGACGACGATCCCCTCTGGCAGGAGGCGCCCGATCGCACCGTGCTCATCGCGACACGCGCCGACGTCCTGCTGACCGAGCTCAAGGAGCCGACCCAGTGAGCCCGTTCCTGCTGACGCGCACCCTGCCCGTGGACGCGACGGACGCCGCGCTGAGGGCCGATGTGCTGCACGGCCTGACCCGTACGCCCAAGTCCCTGCCGCCCAAGTGGTTCTACGACGCCCGCGGCAGCGAACTCTTCGAGGAGATCACCCGGCTCCCCGAGTACTATCCGACCCGTGCGGAGCGGGAGATCCTGGCCGCCCGGGCGCCTGAGATCGCGGCGGCGACGGGCGCGCGGACCCTCGTGGAGCTCGGGTCCGGCTCCTCGGAGAAGGCCCGTTTCCTGCTGGACGCACTGCCCGAGCTGCACAGTTACGTTCCGGTGGACGTGAGCGAGAGCGCGCTCACGGGCGCGGCCGAGGCGCTGCTCGCCGAACGGCCGGAGCTGAACGTGCACGCCCTGATCGCCGACTTCACCCGGGGGCTGGCCCTGCCGGGCACGCCCGGGCCGCGGCTCGTCGCGTTCCTGGGCGGCACGATCGGCAATCTGCTGCCGGCCGAGCGGGCCGTGTTCCTGCGGTCGGTGCGCGCCCTGCTGGACCCGGGCGACTTCCTGCTGCTGGGGACGGACCTGGTGAAGGACGAGTCGGTGCTGGTCCGCGCCTACGACGACGCGGCAGGGGTGACGGCCGCGTTCAACAAGAACGTCCTCGCGGTGCTCGCGCGGGAGCTGGACGCGGACGTCGATCCCGGCGACTTCGAGCATGTGGCGCTGTGGGACCGCGACAACGAATGGATCGAGATGCGGCTGCGGGCACGCTCGGCCCTGACGGTCAAGATTCCCGAACTGGATCTGCTGGTGCCGTTCGAGGCGGGCGAGGAACTGCGCACAGAGGTGTCCGCGAAGTTCCGTCAGGACGGTGTACGCAAGGAACTCGCCGAGGCAGGCATGGATCTGACGCACTGGTGGACCGACGAGGAAGGGCGGTTCGCGCTCTCCCTCGCGACGGCGAGTTGAGCCGCCCGGGCGAGTGAGCGGCGGTCGGGGAAGGCCCCGGGGAGGATCGGCGGCAGCAGCCGGATCTCCGCGGTGAGCCCGCCGGCCGCCGCGACCCGGCGCAGGGACACGAGCAGCGGATCGTCACCGACGAACGCCGCCGCTCCGGTCGGCAGATAGCTGATGCGTACGGGCTGGACGGTGGCACCCGCGTCCAGGGCCGCCTGGAAGGCCGCATGACGGAACCGGCCCTGGCTGCGGCCGCACCAGGTGGAGCCCTCCGGGAAGACGACGACACGCGCACCGCTGCGCAGCGCCGCCGCCATCGACACCACGGTGCCGGGCAGGGTTCGCAGCCGGTCCCGTTCCACGAAGAGGGTGCCGCCTCGGGCCGCGAGCGGGCCGAGGACCGGCCAGCCTCGCACCTCGCTCTTGGCCAGCATCCGACCGGGCAGCACAGCAGCCACCAGAGGGATGTCCAGCCAGGAGATGTGGTTGGCGACGACCAGTGACGCCCGCCGGTCGTGGGGGACGCCGACGATACGCACCCGTACGCCGAAGGCGCGCAGCACGGCGCGCGACCAGCAGCGGGTCAGCCGGTGCCGGAACGCGGTGCCGAAGAGCCGGCCGAGCAGCGCCGCCACCGGGGCGAGCAGTACGCCGACGGTGACGGCCGCGACGCCCGCCAGCAGTCGCAGGGCCATGACGGCCGGGCCGGCCACGGGTCCGTGGTGGGTGGCGCACCCTTCGGGCGTGCAGGGCGCGCTGGGCAGCCAGACGCTCATCACACCGGTGCGAGGGAGAGGAAGTGCCGCAGGTAGCGGGGGTGGGTACGGCGCAGTGACAGCAGCACGTAGAGGTCGGCGACATTGAAGTCGACGTCGTGGGCGGGCGCGCCGCACACCCACGCGCCGAGCCGGATGTAGCCGCGGAGCAGCGGCGGCAGCTCGGTGCGTCCGGCGGGGCGGGCCGCGGTGTCGGCGTTCCAGAGCTTGTGCGGCGTGACCCAGTATTCCTCGGGTGCGAGGTGCTTGGTCCGCACGGTGTCCCAGGTCGCCGCCGCGAGGGCGCCGCCGTCGGCGAGGGGGATGGAGCAGCAGCCGGCAAGCCAGTTGTGGCCGGTGCGGGTCATGTAGCGGGCCAGGCCCGCCCAGATGAGGGCGATCACGGCGCCGTTGCGGTGCAGGGGGTGGACACAGGAGCGGCCGACCTCGACGAGGTCGCCGCGGATCGGGTCGAGCCGGGTGAGGTCGAACTCGCCCTCGGAGTAGAGGCGTCCGGCGATCCGGGCGCGCCCGGGCGGAAGCAGCCGGTAGGTGCCGACCACGTCGCCGGTCTCCGCCTCGCGGACGAGCAGGTGGTCGCAGTAGGCGTCGAAGGCGTCCGAGTCGAGGCCCGGCTCCGGTCCGTCGAGCCGGGCGCCCATCTCCCCCGCGAACACCTGGTGACGCAGCCGCTGCGCGGCACGCACCTCTTCCTGGTCCCGAGCGAGCGAGACGACATAGCGGGGCTCGTCACCCTCCTGAGCGGGTACGAGGGCGGACGCGGGCGCCTGGGGGGCGGCTGCCGGGGCCTGGGCATGCGCATGAGCGGACTGGAAGC
Organism: Streptomyces sp. NPDC027962; assembly: GCF_055566095.1. Taxonomy (NCBI): domain Bacteria; kingdom Bacillati; phylum Actinomycetota; class Actinomycetes; order Kitasatosporales; family Streptomycetaceae; genus Streptomyces; species Streptomyces sp. NPDC027962. The sequence continues at coordinate 63,279 of NZ_JBVHTA010000036.1, read as the reverse complement.
GCGCCTGGGTGGGCAGCGGGGCGGGGACGACGAGCGGCGATGCGGGCATGGCGGTCTCCTGGGCCGGGAGGAAGGGACGGACCGCGGGTGCGGCGGCCCGGCTCCTTGTTTCTTCCGCGGCTGACTGGATTCGACATGACCGCCCGGCGGAGAGCGGATGTGAGAACGCTGAATGCCGGGCTTTGCGGTCCGGCGTCCGCTCCGCCGGTGCACTGCCCGCGCGCCCGGTCCACCGGATTCCCGGCGGTGCCTCGCCCCGGCTCGACCGGTCCGCCGGTCCCCCCCGCCCCCGCCCGACCGGTCAGGGGGTCAGCGCCGCCGTGATCCTGCTCGAGGCGGCGCGGGCCGCGCGGGCGGGGTCCTGGCCCTGGAGGACGGCCGTCATGTAGGGCTTGATCGGGTTGTCGGCCTCGACGTCGGCCCACTGCGGTGAACTGGGCGTGGCCCGGCCGCGCGCGGCACCGGCAGCCATCGCGGCGGTGCCCTCGTTGCCCTCGATGACGCCTGCCAGCGTGGTCTTGTTGGGCACGTAGTTCATCGTCAGGGCGAGCTCGGTCTGCCACTCCTCGCTCGCGAGAGCCTTCACGACCTCCACGCCGGCGGATCTCTCCCGTGCGTTCTCGGGCACGATCAGGTCCGAACCTCCGATGAAGACGGCGCCCGGCGCCTCCGACGTCCTGCCCGGCACCGGGAAGAAGCCGAGCTTCCCCTCGAGTACGGGGTTGGTCTTCTCAATGAGGGGCACCGCGCTCGGCAGGGAGATGATCTGGGCGACGTCGCCCTTCGCGAAGACCTCGGCCTGGGGCGGTGTGACTTCGTCGGCGTCCTTCGGCCCGTCGCCGTGCGACTGGAGCCGCTTGTAGAAGTCCATGCCGCGCAGGGCCGCCTCGGTGTGGAGCGCGCCCTCCCAGTTGCCGCCCTTCTCGACGGCCAGTTGTCCGCCGTCCTCCCAGATGAAGCCGGCGAGGGTGTACCAGTCCTGACCCGACAGATAGATGCCCTGCTGACCGCCGCCGTCGAGCTTCTCGGAGATCTCCAGCCACTCGGCGCGGTCCTGCGGCGGCTCGGTGATGCCCGCCTCGGCGAACAGTTCCTTGTTGTAGATGACGACGCGGTTGGCGGCGTACCAGGGAATGCCGTACTGGGAGCCGTTGACGCTGCCCGGCTCCGCGAGGCCCGGCAGCCATTCCTCGTTGCCGAGGTCACGGACGGACTCGAGGGTCAGGTCGCGCAGGCCGTTGCTCTGCGCGTACTGGGCGACCTGCGTGTTGCCCACCTCGATGACCTCAGGTGCGTCGTCGCTCCTGATCGCCTCCATGACCTTCTTGCCGATGCCCGTCCACTCCTGGGTCGTCACCCGCAGATCGACGGACGGGTGCTGCTTCTCGTACTCGGAGGTGAACCGCTCGAGGAACTCCTCGGAAACGCTGTCCTGCATCAGCCAGATGTCGACGGTGCTCTTCTCCGAACCGCCGGGGAGGACTCCGCAGCCGCTGAGCGTTATGGCGCAAACAAGCGCGGTGGACAGGGCGTACCAGCGATTCTTCACGTAGGTCACCTTCAGCGTGGGCATGGAGGATGGACCCGACGAGGGGGAAGCGCACGGCGCTCGCACGGGCGTGTTGGCTGGATTTTGGTCTGCACCAATACTCCGGTCAAGACCCGGACACCTCGGTGCCCCCTACGCCTGGATGATGACCGGCCGTCGCGGTGTAGCACTTCGGGGCTACCCGAAGACACATAGGGAGGCTGATCCGCCGAACCTCCTTTGCCTCGTAGCTTCTTGATCGAACCCCCCACGGTCAGGAGGCCACTTCCACATGTACGGCAAGGCATTCGCCCCCGAGTACCAGGGCGAGATGGGTGCGGCTCTCAGCGTGAACTCCTCCTACGACGAGGTTCTCGCCACCGCGGAGCGTGCGCGGCGCGACGCGGTCACCGACCTGGAGAGAGCCCGTGCCGCCCTGGCGCTCGCCGAGGCCAACCGGCGCCTGGGGCGGGCCGCGGAGGCGCGGGCCGCCTGGCGCGACAGTTACCGTTGCGCGCGGCAGGCCGGGGACACGGCGGGGATGGCGTGGGCGCTGTGGAGCGGCGGGACGCTCGCCCGTCAGTGCGGCACACTTTCACTCGCTCGACGGCTGCTCTCCGCGGCCGTCGCCTTCGCCGACGCCTGTGGTGAGCGTCTCGCGCACGGCTACGCGCTCGCCGGGCTCGCGGAGACCGGACGGATACAGGGGGACTACGCCGCCGTCGCCGACCTGCACGAGCAGCTCCTCCAGCAGGCGCGGGCCCACGGCGAGGCACGCCACATGGTGTGGGCGATGTCCGGCATAGCCCAGATGCACCGGAACACAGGCGAGCACGGAAAGGCCCTTGAGCTGTTCACCGAGTGCGTGGCCATCGCGGCCGAGGCGGACGACGCGCGGGGCAGGGCGTGGTCGCTGCGCGGGATGGCGGACGTGCTGTCCCTGCGCGGCGAGACGGCCCGGGCGCTCGACCTGCTCACCGAGGCGGAGGCCGTCTGCCGGGAACTGGAGCTGGCAGGCGCACTGGCCTACAACCACAAGATGCGCGGCAACGTGCTGTTCCGTGCCGCCCGCTACGAGGAAGCGTGCACGTCCTACGCGGTGGCGCTGCGTGAGTTCCGCGGCATGCACGAGGCGCGGGGAACGGCGCTGGCGCGGCTGGGCCTTGCCAAGTCCCGCGCTCGGCGAGGCCGCCCCCGGGCGGCAACTCTCGCCGAACTGGCTGAGCTGGAAAGTGAGTTCGCCCGGATCGGGCTGCGGCAGGCCCGGCAGGCCGTCGTCGCGTTCCGCTCCGAGCTGGCTGCTGCCTGACCGCACGCCGCGCGGTGCAGGAAGGCACCGCGCGCCGCACGGGCACATCCGGCGCCACCGGCAGAAGACCCGCCGGGCGCGATCACACCGTCAGTGAGCTCGGCGGCCGGCAGCCGCACGGCACCGGGCCCGACGCCTCGCGGGAAGCCCCCTCCTGGGGCACCGTGGAGTGAACGCATCGAGAGGAGCGCGACACCCATGTCGAACCACACCTACCGAGTCACCGAGATCGTCGGCACGTCCCCCGACGGTGTCGACCAGGCCATCCGGAACGGGATCTCGCGGGCGTCGCAGACCTTGCGGGGCCTCGACTGGTTCGAGGTGACGCAGGTCCGCGGGCACATCGTCGACGGGCAGATCGAGCACTACCAGGTCGGCCTGAAGGTCGGATTCCGCCTCGAGGACGGCGCCTGACGGACACCCGTTCGGCCAGCCGGGCGCGAGGGTGCCGCGAGCCTCAGGTGCGGGCATGCGGACGCCTCAGGTGCGGCCCTCGCGCTCCTGGGCCTCCCGCATCGCGGGGGTGGTACTCGCTGTTCCCCAGCGTGCCCTCACCACCCGGAACCCGGCGTGCTCCGCGTCCTGGCAGACCAGCTCGTCGTCGTCGACCAGCATGCTGATCTCGCGATCGCGTCCGAGCCGCCGGAGGATCTCCAGCTTGGTCCTGCGGGCCGGCCTCCGGTCGTCGTTGCGCCGCATGAAGATCCGCCCCTCGGGCAGCCCCTGGGCTGCGAGCCAGTCCACGGTGTCCGCTCTGCACCGCTCGGGCCTGCCCGTCAGGTAGAGCACCTCGCACTCCTGTGCGGCCCGCAGGCACAGCGCCACACCTTCGGCGAGCGGCGGGTCCTCGGGTGCGGCGGCGAAGAAGGCGCTCCACGCGCGTGGCGTGCGCTCCAGCAGATGCTGGCGGTGACCGGAATCGGAGAGCGTGCCGTCGAGGTCGAATACGGCCAGGGGCCTGTTGCTGCGTATCACGCCGACCACCCTAGGGCCGGCACATCCCGGGCGGGGCGACGCCGGGGAATCCTCACGGGCCGAGGGCGTTGAACGGGACGTGAGCTCATTGACCGCATCGACCCGTCTGTCCGTGCTCGACCGTTCCCGCACCCGCGAGGGGTTCGACGACCCTGCCGCGCTGCGTGACACCGTGCGCCTCTCCCAGCAGGTCGAGGCGCTCGGCTACCACCGTTTCCGGGTCTCGGAGCATCACGACGTCCCGGGCGTCGCCGGTTCCGCGCCGACCGTGCTCGCGGCCGCTGTCGCCGCCGCGACGACGACGATCCGGGTCGGGACCGGCGGGATCATGCCGCCCAACCACCAACCGCTGGTCGTGGCGGAGCAGTTCGGTGTGCTGGAGTTCCTGTTCCCTGGCCGGAGCGACATGGGGCGCCCGAGAGCCCGGCGACACGAGCGAGGCGCCGCAGACAGTCCACCAGCGCCACACGGTCGTACGTACTCGTCGTGACCAGCGCCTCGTCCGCGCCGCTCTCCGTGACCACGGCCTGGGCCGCGTGCACAGCACTACGGAGGAACTGCTGGTGCCCGAACCGTCGCTGTCGATCCGCGAGGGCGCGATCGCGGCCTGGCCCGGCGCATGGCAGGGCAAGAACCTGCGCGACGTGCTGGACGCACTCGGTTACGACGTGGACCGGCCGTGGCGGGAGCTGGAGCAGGAGGACAGGGACTGGATCCCGTTCACGGAAGAGCAGCCGGTCGTCACGGTGCATCGGGTCCCACGACGCGGCCGTGATGTATCAGCTGGTGACCTTTCCGGTGGTGACCAGGGCGAAGTCAGCGTCGGTCGCGGGGGTTTCCACATGTCCGTCCACGTTGACCTGGCTGGCGACGACCTCGATCGTCCAGGTGCCGGCGGCCGGGTTCTGGATGAAGACGTTCTCGACGGTGTCGATCGTGTTCGCCGAGCCACCCGGGGTTGACCAGTTGCCTGCGGCGAGCCCGTTGTTGCCCCAGTACACGGTGCCGTCCGGGGCGGTGAGCTTCAGGGTCAGGTCGTTGACCCGCGCCTGGGCCGCCGACGGGGAGCCCATCGGGTCGGTGTAGGCCATGGTCGCCTTCAGCGGCTCGCTGCCGTCGGTGGTCAGTGTGTACGTCGCGCTCTGGCCCTGTGTGAGCACGTCGGTCTCGTCGACCAGGATCGGCAGCTGCCAGTTGTTGCCCTCTGCCTGCTGGTACAGGTTGCCGGCGCTGGCCGAACCCCAGCCCTGCTTCATTCGGGCCAGGTCGTGGGACTCGCCCGTGAAGGCGTACTGGTCGGCCGAGTTGATCAACAACGCCTTCGCGGTGGCGGCATGTGGGCGGGTCGCGAAGACGTCGCGGTCCAGACCGGGGCCGCCGTCGAAGACTCCGTCGGCCCACATCTGGAAGATGAGGCCCGCATATCCGCAGGTGATCGGGGTGGAGGCGCTGGTGCCGCTGAACGTGCCGGTGTATGCGGCGTCGCCGCCGCTCGCGGTGGTGTGGACCGCGTCGTAGTAGTTCGACAGGTCGGGCTTGATCCGCCCGTCCGCGGCAGGGCCGATGCTCGCGCCGCCGTTCCACGCGTCATCGGCGCGGGAGACGGTGTCGTAGTGGTACGTGCCGCCGACGGACACCACGTTCTTCGCCCACGCCTGGGGCCGGGCAGAGCGGTTACCGGTGTTGCCCTGGGTCTGGCAGATCAGGATGTCGTGGTCGAAGACGATGTCGTCCATCGCCGCTGACGTCGAGTTGTAGCCGAACGTCAGCGCGCTGCCCCAACTGTTGGACTGGAACACCGCCCGGTAGGGGCCCGCCGGGTCGACGAGCTCCGCGGTGTGCGCCCACCGGTCGGACACCTTGCTGTAGGCGGCGAAGATGGGCTGGGCCTGGGGGAGCAGACCGCGGGCGTTGGCGTTGACTCCGGAGGAGAAGATCTGCCCGTACGTCGAGGTGCCGTGGCTCGTGCTGGTGGTGTTGGCGGTGTGCATGATCGGCGGGAACGCCGCGAACTCTTGGTGCGTGGTGCGCAGCCCGGTGTCCATCACCTCACCGCGTACGCCTTGGCCGAGGTAGCCCCCCGCGGTCTCGACCGCGTTGGCGCCGCCCGCGACGCGCGCGTTGTTCATGTCCACTTGGGGTGCCGTCCAGAGGTCGAGCGCGAGCACCGCGTCCAGGTGCGTCACGGCAAGTGCCTGCGCCGGCTCCAGGGTTGCCTCGATCAGTTGCCGGCTCGCCGATGCGACGTGCACGTTCCCGCCGATCGCCCTGATCCGCTCGACTACCGCCCGTTGGTCGGCGGCGTCCCGTTCCACGAGCGTGATGAGGTATCGGCGGGTGCTCGACGGCACGGCCCCGCCTTCGACCTTGTCGCCGGCGTCGTACCGGCCGACCCATCGCACGAACGGCAGCGCGGCGACCCGCCCTCGGGTCCCCGCGTCCATTCGCACCACGTACGCCGCGTCGGGAATGTAGGCCCCGATCCGGGCACCGAGGGCCGCCAGCGCGGCGCGATGGCTGTCGAGCGGCGTGGTCGTGAACTGGACCAGGTACGCGCGGCCTTCCTCCGACCGTAGGGTTCCTTGCGGCCGGGTGGTTTCCGCCTCCGGTGTGGCCGGATCAAACGTACGGGTGCGCAGCCGGATGAGCGTGGGTTCGTGGTCATCGCTGACGCTGACGAGCCGGGTTGATTCCGTGCGGCCGTGGTGCGCCGGCATGGACAGGGCGGGGCTGGCGGCGGCGACGAGGACCAGGGCGATGACGGTGTACGTCGCGGTGCGCGCGGACTTGCGCATGGGGGCTCCTGGACGAGGATCTGCCGAGTGGTGCGGATGAGCGAAACCGGTCGAGGAACGCTAACCGGTCGCGGCCAGACAGAAACCGGCTGAACGGGTGATGATGGATCAAAAGCACCCGCGGCGGGATCTATAGTCGCGGCGTGCAAATGGTGGGGATGCTTATGGGCGTCGCGTCGGTGGTCGTGGTGACGGTGCTGCCCGGCGCAGCAGCGCCGGTGGCGAGTCACGCTTCGGGAGGCATCGCGCAGCCGCCGGGCACACTGTCGATCACCGTGCCGGCCGCGGTGAATCTCGGCACGGCCTTCCCTGGTTCATCGATCAGCCGACAGCTCGGTCAAGTCCAGGTGTCGGACAGGCGGGGTGGGCCGAACGCGGTCTGGACCGCGACGGTGGCGGCGAGCGACTTCACGACACCGGGCGGCGGCGCCGCCCGGCAGGTCCCCAGGAGCCAGTTCTCGTACTGGTCGAGTCAGGCCACCAGAACCACGGGCCCCGGCACCCGTGTACCGGGCCAGGCCACGAGCGCGCAGGCGCAGAGCCTGAGCGTCTCGCGTACGGCGTTCGCCAAGACGTCGGGCAGCGGGAACAACACCACCGCCTGGCAGCCGATACTGATCGTCGCGGTGCCCGCGACCGTCGTGGGCGGTACCTACACCGGGACAGTCACCCACTCAGTCGCATGAAGCACGCTCAATACTGATATGCCCTCACATACAGAGCTACGGTGTTTCAGTGAGCAGAAGACCTTTGATTTCATGTGTCATTGCCGCCGCCGTGGTCGGGGCGGCACCGTTGCCTGCGGTCGCCCAGCCGTCGGGGGACACGACCGTCACGTTCACCGTGGCCACGGCGGACCTCACGATCGAGGTGCCCTCCTCGCGCGACCTGGGCTCCGGGTTCCCGGGGCAGACGGTCAGCGGTCAGCTCGGCACCGTGACGGTGGACGACCAGCGGGCCGCGGCGAACGCCACATGGACAGCGTCGGTGGTCTCGACCCAGTTCGACACCGGAACGGACGATCCGACCGAGGTCATCGTGCCGAACCTGGTGGAATACTGGTCCGGACAGGCGACCGCCACCACCGGCACGGGCACCTTCGTGCCCGGCCAGCCCACACATGGCGACCGGCAAAGCATGGCGCAGCCACGCACCGCGTTCTCCAAGACCTCGGGCAGCGGAAACAACAGCGCCAGCTGGAACCCCACCCTCGAGATCAGGATCCCGCAGGATGCCGTCGGCGGGCTCTACAGCGGGACGGTGACCCATTCGGTGGCGTGAGCCCGTGGGTGGACTGTTCCTTGCCGTGTCACTGCTCGTCGGATCACTCGCGCCGCCCGTGGCCGCGCAGACGCCGCAGCGGTCGTCCGACGGCGCGAGCGTCGGCATCCGGCTCGTCGACGCACCGGTCAGCCGCCGCGACGACGAGCGCGCCCACCGCTACATCATCGATCACATCCAACCGGGCGAGCAGATCCGCAGGCGGATCGCGGTCACCAACCTGTCGGACACGCGCCACCGCGTACACCTCTACCCCGCGGCCGCAGCGGTCCAGAAGGACGGCTTCACCTTCGCCCACGACCGTACCGGCAACGAGCTCACCAGATGGGTGACGCTCGAGCACAGCGAACTCGTCCTGGAACCCGACGAGACGGCGAAAGTGTGGACCGAGATCACCGTCGCGAACGATGCGACCGGAGGCGAACACTACGGCGTCATCTGGGCGCAGATCACTCCCCAGCACGCCCCCTCGAAGCAGGTACGCCACGCGGCCCGCGCCGGGGTACGCATCTATCTCTCCGTCGGTCCCGGCGGCGAACCGCGCTCCGACTTCCGCATCGAAGACCTGACCGGTGCCCGCGCCGCCAACGGCGCACCGATGGTCACGGCCCAAGTGAAGAACACCGGCGGCCGGGCCCTCGACCTCGCGGGCAAGCTCACCCTGTCAAACGGGCCAGGCGGCGCGTTCGCGGGCCCGTTCAACGTCAAGGCAGCCACGATCGGCCCAGGCCGCTCGGCAATCGCGAACACCCCACTCGATCCAGGGCTGCCAGCCGGTGCGTGGACCGCACGACTGACCCTCACCAGCGGACTCGTCACACGCGAGGCCACCGGCCGCATCACCATCGACACGCCACAGCGCGACGAAAGCCCCCAGCTGGCCGTGCTCACGCTCGGCGGCCTCGCCTCTGTTGCCGCAGCACTGCTCGCCGCGTACGCATACCGCCGCCACAACCACTCGCGCTGACCGGGCCGCACCGCATGCCGGAGCGCGGCGTCAGGACATTCACCTCGGCACGCCGCATTCGCTTCGGCCATACCCTCCCGGAGGCGGCATACCCGCTCAACGACGGTCGGGGATCAGAAACACGTACTCACCCGCCATGACCTGCGCGGGCTCACCACCAGGCTGCGCCATTCGGTGCTCACCGCGGTGACAGGTGTGTCGCTCCGGGAAGTCGACGCCGGTCGGCTCCGTGACCGCCGAACTGCCCGGTGTGGAGCGCCTGGTGACGGTGGACCTGTCAGGGCGAGGGCTTCATCTCCGTGGAGCTGCTGTTCCTGCCCAGCACGTACGCGCCCCTGCCCGGACTGCGGCGGCGCCCGCGCTCACCACAGTCGGACTGCTCCAGGAGGACCTCGCCGTGGTGTCCTCCCCCGCATCCGAGCCCCCGCGCAGCCCGGTGCGGATCGCCGACCTCGCGGGCCGGCCGCTGGTGATGTTCCGGCACGGCTACGACCTGCGGGAGCTGACCGTGGCGGCCTGCCGCGCCGAGGGTTTCGAGCCCTCGTTCACGGTGGAGGACGGGGAGATGGACGCCGTGCCGGGCTTCGTTCGGGCGGGGCTCGGCGTCGCCGTAGTGCCCGGCATGCTCGCGGACCGGGCCGGCGACGGGCTGCGGGTCACCCCGCTCGCCCGCCCCGGTCTGCGCCGCACCATCGCCCTCGCGCACCGCAGCGACGTCGCCCCGCCCCGTGCCGCCCGCGAGCTGCAGCGGATGCTGCTGACCACGCGCGCGGCACCCTGACGTCAGACCGCGTCGGCCAGGACCAGCGTGTGGATCCGGTCCGGAGCGCCGGGCCTGGCGTAGTACCAGCCCTGGGCGGTGTCGCAGCCGATCTCACGCAGTTGCTCGGCCTGCGCGCCGGTCTCCACGCCCTCCACCGTGACGGCGAGTTCCAGACTGTGCGCCAGCGAGACGATGCCCTCGACGATCTTGAGGTCGACGGGATCGGCGGGATGGCGCTGCATGCCCTGGGTGAAGGAACGGTCCAGCTTGAGCACACTCACCGGCAGCCGCCGCAGATTGGCGAGATTGGAGTACCCGGTGCCGAAGTCGTCGAGCGCGATGTCCACGCCCATCTCCGCGAGCTGCCGCAGCGGCTTGAGCAGATCCTCGTCGGCGCCGATGAGCGCCGATTCCGTGACCTCCAGGCACAGCGCGCCCGGCTCGAGGCCCGACCGCTCGAGCACGCCGACGGTGTCGGTCACCAGCCCCGGATGCTGGAGCTGGGCGGGCGAGAGGTTGACGTTGATCCGCAGCGGCCCGCCGTCGGAGTGCCGCTTCTTCCAGAACCGGGCCTGGCGTACGGCCTCCTCGAGCACCCAGCGGCCCAGCGGCACGATCAGCCCGGTGCGCTCCGCGAGCGGTATGAACCGGTCGGGCCCGAGCACCCCGTGCTGCGGATGGCACCAGCGCACCAGCGCCTCGGCGCCGTGCACACTGCCGTCACCGAGGTGCACCAGCGGCTGGTACTCGATGAAGAACTCACCGCGCTCCAGAGCGGCGGGCAACGCGTTGGTCAGCCCGTGCCGGGTGATGGCGCGGGCGTCGGCCTCCGGGTCGGCCAGCTCGTACCGGTTGCCGCCCGCCGACTTGGCCCGGTACATGGTGATGTCGGCGCTGCGCAGCACTTCGGCGCTGGTGCGCTCGCCGGCCGGCCCCTCGACGATGCCGATGCTGCCGCGCACCGTGAACTCCCGGCCGTCCACGCAGATCGGGGTGGCAAGGGCTCCGAGGATGCGGGCGGCGAGCTCGTCGACCTCGCGCTGGGTGTCGGGTCCGGTGGTCAGCGCGACGAACTCGTCGCCTCCGAGGCGGGCGACCATCTCGCCCGGCGCGGTGGCGCAGCTCTGCAGCCGGTCCGCGACCTCCACCAGCAGCCGGTCGCCGGTGGCGTGGCCGAGGCTGTCGTTGATGGTCTTGAATCCGTCGAGGTCGAGATAGCACAGCCCGAATCGGGCGCCGTCCGCCGCGCCGACGGCCTTCTCCAGACGCTCGAAAAACAGGGTGCGGTTGGGCAGGCCGGTCAGTGCGTCGTGCGTGGCCTCGTACCGCAGCCGCAGATTGAGCAGCCGGCGCTCCGTGGTGTCCTCGAACAGCGCGAGCTGGTACTGCGGTTGCCCGTCGGCGTCGCGCAGCAGGGAGACGGTCAGATTGGTCCACAGGACGGTGCCGTCATTGCGGTAGAACGGCTTCTCGACCCGGTAGTGCTCACGCTCCCCGTTCACCAGCTCCCGGTAGAGCTCCCACACCTGCGGCCGGTCCTCTGGGTGCGCCCAGTCGGTGACCTTGCGGCCGCGGACGTGGTTCTCGAGCCCGCCGAACATCTGGGTCAGCGTGTCGTTGACCTCGAGCACATTGCCCTCGAGATCGGCGATCCCGATTCCGATCGCGGCGCCCTCGAAGACCGCCCGGAAGCGGGCCTCGGTGGCGTGCATGGCCTGCATCGCCTCACTGCGTGCCAGCAGCGACGAGCGGGCGATGGCCTCCTGCTCGGCCAGCGTGCGCTCCCGCAGCGCCTGGGCGAACCCCGATGCGAGCGCGTGCTGCAGCCGTGCGCAGCGTGCCCGGTGCTCCTCCGTGGACTGCCCCGATTCGCCGCAGTACAGCACCAGATAGGCGTCGACCACACCGAGCGTGCGGCTGAGCGCGTCCGGGTCGGTGCAGTGCGCGCGGACCAGAGCGGCGCCCACACCGTGGGCGGCCTGGGCGGTGAACGGCCGCGCGTGCAGTGCCTCGCTCAACTCGCGTGCCAGCGGCAGCAGATGCTGTTCGAACTCGGGGCGGGTCATCGACGTGGCGGTGGCCGGGAAGATGGCCCGGCTCCAGATCGTCGCGAACCGCCTGATCCGGTCGTCCAGGGCGTCCTGGTCGCCCGTGGCCGCGGCCGTCTGTGTCGATTGCTTCACGCCTTTCGCCCCACCCCGGCGAAGCCGGAGAAGGCAAACGGGTCCTCCTGGTCGACGGGCCCGTCGGGCCGCCAGCGAGGCATGGGCACCAGGCCCGGTTCGACCACCGTGAACCCCTGGAAGAACGTCGCGATCTCCTCGCGCGAGCGCATCACCAGCGGGTTGCGGATGTCGCGGTAGACCTCGACCGCCCCGCCGGCCCGTTCGGCCGGCACCGGGATGCCCTCGAAGGAGGCGTGGGTGAGGAGGATCAGGCTGCCGGGGGCCAGCGCGTCGCGCAGCTCGGCCACCGCCGCCCCGGGGTCGTCCTTGTCCTCGAGGAAGTGCAGTACGGCGACGAGGAGGAGCGCCACCGGCTGCTCCAGGTCGAGCAGCGCGGCCTCGGGGCTCTCGAGTATCTGGCGTGGCTTGCGCAGATCGGCGGCGACGACGCCCGACCGTTCGTCGCCTTCGAGTACGGCGCGGCTGTGGGCGACCGCCACGGGATCGTGGTCGACGTAGAGCACCCGGGCCTCGGGAGTGGCCTTGCGGGCGACTTCGTGGACATTCCCGAACGTCGGAATGCCCGAGCCGATGTCGAGGAACTGAGTGATGCCCTCCGCCACTGCGAAATTGACCGCACGGCGCATGAAGGCACGGTTCGCCTGCATGATCTTGGGGAGCCCCGGCAGGAACTCCATGGCCTTGCGCGCGGCCTCCCTGTCGACCTCGAAATTGTGCGAGCCGCCCAGGTAGAAGTCGTAAATGCGGGACACACTCGGCACCGATATGTCGATGCCTTGCGGGGCCCAGGCCGGACGCTCCATCGATGTCTCCAACTAGTCGCCGCGGGGGAGTCCGGCCAAGACCATGGCCGGTGTTCGAGCCGAGGCTACTGATCGCCCGCCAAGAGGGCGACCCCAAACGGAAATTCGCGATCCGTTCTTGGTCACACGTGGTCGTCACAAGCCGCCGTCATCCGCCCGCGTCACACCCTGCCGGCACACCCCCGCCGCACATGCGTCGGGCCCGCCTGCACGCCCAGGGGCGTGAGGCGGGCCGACGCCTGCCGGAGGCGCAGCGTGGGGACTACTTGGGCGCTCCGACCGGCTTGCCCTCCGGCGAGACGGCGTACCAGGTGCCGCCGACGCCCTGGCCGTTGGTGTCACCCGCCTTGGAGTCGCCCGCGAAGGTGTAGATCGGCCAGCAGTCGATCGTCTGCTGCTCGATCCCGTCGGGCCGGTCGAAGGTGACGAAGCCCTTCTTGAGGATTCCGACGGTGTCGTTCTTGTCGACGGGCTCCACGACCGGCCACTTCTTGAGGCAGTCTCCAGTGCAGGCTGTCTTCATCGGCCAGGCGGAGTCCTTCATGAAGCGGTAGACGGTCATGCCGTTCTTGTCGACCACGATCTCACCGAGCTTGGGGTCCTTGCGCACGGACAGACCGGCCAGATCGGCGGGCTCCGCTGCCTCGTCGCCGCCCGTCTCCTCGCCGGCCTCCCCGCCCGCGCCGGGGGCGGCCTTCTTGCCGTCGGGGGCCGCCGCGTACCAAGTCCCGCCGACACCCTGGCCCTTGACGTCGCCCGCCTTGGTGTCCTTGGCGTAGCGGTACATCGGCCAGCCGTCGATGGTGAGCTGCTTGGTGCCGTCCGCCCTCGTGACCTCGCCGATCAGCGACGCGTCCACTCCCGGGGCGGCGCTCGCTCCGCCCGCGGCCACGATGGGCCACGCCTTGGCGCAGTCGCCTTCGCAATTCGACTTCGGCGGCTTGGCGGTGTCCTTGTCGAAGCGGTAGAGCGTGCGTCCTTCGCTGTCGGCGACGACCTTGCCCAGGTCCTTGCTCTCCCAGACCGCGAGCTGCCCCGCGGGCTTGGCGGCCGCTGCTTCGCCTCCCGTGTCGGAGCCGTAACCGGCGTCCGAGCCATAGCCGTTGCCGGGCTGAGCGGGGTTGGCGGCGCCTACCGCCTGGCCGTTGGGGGTTTCGGTGCCCGTCTCCTGACCGCACGCCGTCGTCAGCGCGAGTACGGCCGCCGCAGTCACCGCGAGCGAGGCGTTCCGCCAGGTGTTCATGTCCACTCCCGTAGTTCATCCATCTGGTTCCGGCGCCTGGGAGCGCCGTTCATGGCCCTAGGTACGGACGGGAGGGCGACGGGCGTTCAACATGTTGGAAAAAAACTTCGGCGTCGCGGCCGCGAAGGGTCGAAATCCTGCTTCCACCAGGTGAATTCACCCCGGGAGGAGCGGCCGGAGAATTGGCCGGATCTCAACTGCCCCATCGAGCACTCCAGTCACTCGGCGTACCGGAACCGTTCCAGAGCGCCGAGCACCTGCTCGCGCATCGAGGCGCTGCCCTTGTGTCCGGAGTCGTCCACGACCACCAGTTCCGCGTCGGTCCAGTTGCGGGCGAGTTCCCACGCGGTCTCGAGCGGTGAACCGAGATCGAGACGGCCGTGGAAGAGCACTCCGGCAATTCCATTCAACCTCCCGGCGTCGCGCAGCAGCGCCCCCTCCGCCAGCCATGCCCCGTGTGCGAAGTAATGCGCGGCGATCCTCACAAGAGCGAGCCGCTCGTTCGAGGGCCTGCCGCTGTAGGGGTCCGGCCCGCCGTTCGGCTCCAGGGACAGTACGGTGTCCTCCCAGCGACACCACGCGTCGGCCGCGTTCTCCCGTACCGCCCGGTCGGGGCTTTCCATCCGGCGTGCGTACGCGGCGACAAGATCGCCGGCGCCCCCCGCCTCCGGCACGCCGGCGCGGAAACGGTCCCACTGCTCCGGGAAGAAGCGGCCCACTCCCCGGTAGAGCCAGTCGATCTCCCGTCGCCGTGTCGTCGTCACGCCGTTGACGACGATCTCCGAGACCCGCCGCGGATGGCGCTCCGCATAGGCCAGCAGCAGCGTGGACCCCCAAGAGCCGCCGTAGAGGAGCCAGCGCTCGACGCCGAGGTGCTCGCGCAGCCGTTCCATGTCGGCGAGCAGATGTTCCGTGGTGTTCAGGCTCATGTCGGCGGCCGGGTCGGCCGCGTGCGGGGTGCTCCGCCCACAGCCACGCTGGTCGAACAGCACGACCCGGTAGGCGTCCGGGTCGAAGTACCGGCGCATACGTGGGTTGCAGCCGGAACCGGGTCCGCCGTGCACGACGAGCGCAGGCCTGCCCTCCGGGTTGCCGCAGACCTCCCAGTGGACGAGGTTTCCGTCGCCCACATCGAGCATCCCCTGCTCGTGCGGATCGATCGGCGGATACAGCTCTGCCATGGCGGTGTCCTACCCTCCAGCGAGTGCAACAGCGCTGTTATATTACGGGCATGCCTTCCACGAGCCCCGACCCCGGCCCTGCAACCCCGGGCCCGGGCCCCGAGCTGCTCGGCACCCGCCTGCGCCTCCTGCTCACGCTCCTCGAGGCGGACGTCACCGCTGTCCACGACGGACTCGGCCTCGAGGGAATGCGCCCCCGCTACGTACCGTTTCTGCGCACCCTGGCAGCGGACGGCCCGAGCTCCATCCAGGACCTTGCGGCGGCGACCGGCGTCACCCACTCGGCGGCGAGCCAGACGGTCGCCCAGCTCGTCAGGGAAGGCCTCGTCACCGTCGGCCCCGGCAGCGACGGACGCAGGCGCATCGCGTCACTCACCGCGAAGGCCGAGGCCCTGCTGCCCGCATTGGACGCCGAGTGGCAGGCGACTGCTGCGGCCGCCACCGCTTTCGAGGCGGAGCTCGCGTACCCGCTGAGCGAACTCGTCGGCGAGGCTCTGGCAGCCCTGCAGCGCCGTTCGATGCGCCAGCGGATCGCCGACGCAGCACCCGACCTGATCCGCCGCCGCCCCCTGATGTAACACACCGACGACAGCTTCACCTGGCCGGATCGGAAAGATGACCCGTTTGCCCTACAGCAATCGCGGGCGACCGGCGTCGCTTTTAGCGTTTCGGTGATCGAGGTGCACTTTCCGACCCCTGCGGAAATCGTTCCGCGACTGCTCCTCGGGACCGGAGGACGAACATGCGCGCGATAGGTGCCGCATCCGCCGCTCTGCTCGGAGCGGCCGCACTCGCACTGACGGCCCCCTCGGCCGCGGCCGTGAACAACACACCGTACGACTTCGAAGTCACGCCCTCGACCGTCGCCGCGGGCGGGCGCATCACTCTGACCGCGGGCGGCTGCCCCAGCAGCACCACTGTCACCTCTGGTGTCTTCGACACTGTCACCATCCCCCGCAACGGCGCAGCCACAGCCACCATCGACCGGGACGTCAGGCAGGGCGCCGTGTACTCGGTGCAGTTCAACTGCATCGGCCGGGTCGGCACCATCGACCTCACCATCGCCGGCGGGGCTTCCACCCCCTCCGCCCGGTCGACCACCACCGCCCCGCCTCAGGGCGTACGCGGCGGTGTGGGCGGCAGCTTCAAGGAGCTGAACGCGGCGGAGATCGCCGCCGGCAGTGCTCTCGTCGTGGCAGCCGCCACCGCGACCGTGCTTGTCATCCGCAGGCGGTCGTCCAACCGCCAGCACTGATGGACGCGCAGGCCCTGCTGCCCCGCCCAATCACGGCGCCACCCGCTTCGCATGCCGCACCGGCCGCCCGTCGCCCCGAGTCCTGACGAGGATTCGGGGCGACGGGCGTGCGCGACCGGTCGGGAGGTCCGGCTGGTCAGGCCTCCTCTCCGATCGTGCGACGACGGCGCACGATGAACAGGCTGCCGCCGACGGCCGCCGTGGCGACCAGACCCGCGCCGATCGCCATCTCGGCCTTGGTCGGACCGATGGAGCCACCGAGACCACCCTCCGCTCCGCGCCCCCGGAGCACCCTGAACGAAGCCCTGGCGGTCTGCGAGCTGTCGTGGCACCTGACGGTCAAGCTGTAGTTGCCGGGAGTCGCGTTGTTCCGCACGCGGGCCGTGGCAACCGACTCGTCGGAGCCCCTGAAAACACCGTCCCCGCCGAAGCCGGCGAGCCCACGGTCGCGACCGTCGCCGCCGCGGCCGCGGTCGCGGTCGTTGCCCCGGTTGCCGTTGTCACCCCGGTTGTCGCCGTTGCCGCCTCGGTTGCCGTTGTCACCCCGGTTGTCGCCGTTGCCGCCTCGGTTGCCGTTGTCACCCCGGTTGTCGCCGCGGTCTCCGCCAAAGCCCCCGTTGCCGCCACCGTTGTTGTCGCCGCGGTCACCGCCAAAGCCCCCGTTGCCGCCACCGTTGTTGTCGCCGCGGTCACCGCCAAAGCCCCCGTTGCCGCCACCGTTGTTGTCGCCGCGGTCACCACCAAAGCCCCCGTTGCCCCCACCATTGTTGTCGCCGTTCCCCCCACCGTTGCTGTCACCGCGGTCACCACCGTTCCCCCCGTTGCCCCCACCATTGTTGTCGCCGTTCCCCCCACCGTTGCTGTCACCGCGGTCACCACCATTGCCCCCGTTGCCCCCACCGGTGTTGTCGCCGTTGCCGCCACTCCCCCCTCCGTTGTTGTCGCCGTTCCCCCCGCCGTTGCTGTCACCGCGGTCACCATCGTTCCCCCCGTTGCCCCCACCGTTCACCCCGCCGTCACCACCATTGCCCCCGCGGTCACCGCCATCAGCACCGTTGCCACCGGAGTCCCGGTCACCACCATTGCCGCGGTCATTGCCATCACTGCCGGCCCGTACACCGCCGGGTCCGTAGAAGCCCCGGGCCCCGCTGAAGGAGAGCGTCGCGTCCGGGAACGCGTTGGAGCTGACCACGCCGCCGCGGCGGCATCCGTCGACGTGGATGGTCAAAATGCCGCCCTGAAATACGGAGGACGGGCTGACTCGGACGTTCCGCGGGCCGCTGCTGCCGCCGGCGACCGCCATGGGAGCGCATAGTCCGACGGCCGCGCAGGCGGTCACCGTCGCTGCGAGAGCGCGTGAGGCACGCATCGTTGAACCTCCAGAAGGAAGACGCCCCAAAGCGGCGCTCCGGGATATTCGACGAGTACGTCTTCCATGACGAACCATCACTGGGTGACGCGTTCGACGCATTTCGGGCTTGGTCCACCCCGGTGAGGCGACACGCCGACCGAGCAGCTCTTTCCTGACGGAGCCGCAGGTCACAGACCGTCAGAGCTTTTATCGGCCCAAATGCTCGGATGGGCCAGCACCAACCACCCCTGCCACCCGTTCGCGCTTCCCCCCTCGCAGGACGTGCGCACCGCGCATAGCGTGCTCACAAATGCGCGAAGGGAGAACCATGGGCCAGGACAGGTACGGCGCTCGGACGCGGAGACGCTCGCCCTGGGGGGTACTGGCTCTCGTCATGCTCACCGGGCTTGCCATGGTGAGGAACGGCGTGGATGTGGGCCTCGGGCCGCCGCAACCGGCTGCCGCCGCGTCCCAGGGGAGGGTGGGCGAGACGTTCCTTCCCGTACCGCTGGAGCCTCTGCCGTACGCCCCGGCGGCACGGGTGCGCATCCCGTCGATCAAGGTCGACGCCCCGATCGTGAACGTTGGACTGGACCCGGAGGGCTGGGTGGAGGCGCCGCCGCCGCACGATCCCAACCTCGCGGGCTGGTACCAGAACGGGGTGGCCCCGGGGCAGCGCGGCACCGCCGTCATCGTCGGGCACGTGGACAACCAGGCCGGCCCCGCCGTCTTCTACGGCCTCGGTTCCGTCAAGACGGGCCATCTGATCGACGTGCCACGCTTCGACGGCCGTGTCGCCGTCTTCGAGGTGTACGGGGTCGAGGTCTTCGCCAAGAACGACTTCCCCGGCGTACGGGTGTACGCCGACACCGGCCGGCCCGAGCTGCGCGTGATCACATGCGGCGGGGGCTACACCAAGGCGGGCGGCTACGACGGCAACGTGGTGCTCTTCGCCCGGATGGTCAAGGTGGTCTGAGCGAGGGTCAGCGGCGGGGAACGGTGATCCGGTACCCCTTGTCGAGCAGCTTCGGCAGATATCTTCGCAGCGCCGCGACGCTCTGCGACCGGTTGCCGCCCGCGTCGTGCGACAGGACGACCACTCCCGGTGCCGCGCCTTTGAGCACCCGCCGGACGATGGTGTCGGTGCCGGGGGTCGTCCAGTCAAGTGTGTCGACGGTCCATCCGAGCGGCTCCATGCCCAGCTTGGCGCCGATCTCGAAGGAGCGGCGGTTCCAGGCACCGTAGGGGGCGCGGTACCACAGTGGCGGCTCGCCCACCGCCTCGTCGATCACCTCGCTGGTGCGGCCCAACTGGTCGTTGATCCCGGACGGCGACAGTTTGGGGATCAGCGGGTGGGACCAGGTGTGGTTGCCCACCACATGTCCGTCCCCGGCCATCTCCCGCAGCAGATCGCGGTGGGAGGTGGCCATCTCGCCGCAGACGAAGAACATGGCCCGCACGTCGTGCGTGCGCAGAACGCCGAGGATGTCCGGCGTGTAGCGGGGGTCGGGACCGTCGTCGAAGGTGAGGACCATGGTGCGGCCCCGGGCGGGGACCTCGAGGAAGGGCTGCTTGCGCACCGGCGGTGTGGCCCGTCGCCGCGCGGGCGGTGCGTACGCCGTCATGGGCCGCAGCCGGTAGGACGCGGCCTGCGGCGGACGGGCGGCTGCCTGCGGGCCCGCGGCCGGCGCGGGGCCGGCGGGGGCGCGTCCCGGGGTCTCGGCCCGTTCGCCGACGAGCATGCCTCCGAAGGCGGCGGCACCGAGGCAGGCGGCGATGCGGAACACCGAACGGCGGCCGGGAAGCAGCTGATCCTCTTTCATGACCAACTGCTCGCACGACCGCTGCCGCGGCCGTCTGATCAACACCGGTTACCGGGACGAGACCACCCGATGGGAGCAGTGCCGGAGCGGGCGGCGGCGCGGCTCGTCGCGGGGCGGGGCTCCCGGCGGGCAGGCAGCGAGGAGCCGACAGCCTTTTCGTGTGACGGAGCAATCGCCGCATCGGTTCGAACGGAGCAGGGACGGCTCGAAGGTGATCGTCGTCGGCGTGAACGGCTCCGACTCGTCCCTGCGGGCGCCGGCACAAGCGAGCGGCGGCAGAACGCGCTGCTCGAGCGGACTGTCATCCCTTGGTCCCGGGCGGCGGCCGCCGTCCCGCAATCCCGGCCGGTGACCGTCGTCCCGTGTTCCCGGCCGGCGCTGTCAGCGCCCCATGGTGAGGCCGTCCGCTGCTGCCCCGCGGCTGAGGACGGCGTCGCTGATCGCCGCGCGGGCGGTGACGTAGTCGTCGCGCGGGCCCTCGCGGCGGATCGCGTCCACCAGGGTGACGACGCGGCCCGCGACCGTGTCCATCCACTGCGGGATGTACTCGGCCTTCGTGACCTTCCAGCGGCCGTTGCTCGTGTCGGGCGGGGCGAAGGTGAAGCGGGCGATGGAGCTCTCGTTGCCGCGCGGGTCCGGTTCGCCGAGGTGGTTGATCATGGCGCCGGCGATCTGGTCGCCCATGCCGTAGACGATCCAGGTGCCGTTGACCTTCTCGTATGCCTGCGGGACATGGGCGTGGGTGCCGAGGATCAGATCGATGTCGGGGCGTCCGCCCGTGGTGGAGGCGGTGAGCGACCGGCCGAGGTCCAGCTGCCGCTGGTCGGGGGCGGTCTGCCACTCGGTGCCCCAGTGGAGGCTGACGACGACCACATCGGCGCCGGCGCGCCTTGCGGCGCGGGCGTCGTCGATGATCTGCCGCTCGTCGATGAGGTCGACGCTCCAGGGCGGGTCCGCGGGCAGCCGGTATCCGTTGATGCCGTAGGTGTAGGCGAGTTGGGCCACCCGGGCGCCGTTGGCGGTGAGCCAGGCGGGGTGGCCGGCCTCCTCGGGGGTGCGTGCAGAACCGGCGTGCTTGACGCCGGCGCGGTCCAGGGCGTCCAAGGTGCGCCACACCCCCGCGGTTCCGTCGTCGAGGGAGTGGTTGGAGGCGGTGGAGCAGGAGTCGTAACCGATCGAGGCGAGCGCTTCGGCGATCTCGGGCGGCGACTTGAAGAGGGGGTAGCCGGTGTATTCGCCGTTCGCGCCGTAGACGGTCTCCATGTGGCAGATGGCGATGTCCGCGCTGGAGACGACGGGGCCGACGGCGGCGAGCATGGGGCGGAAGTCGTAGCCGTGGCCGCGCCCGGCCTCGGCGGCCTGATTGATGACCGCGCCGTGCGGGAGCACGTCCCCGCTGGCCACGAGTGTGAAGCCGCGCCGGGCAGCTGCGGCGCCGGCGGCGGGGGGCGCGATGCCGGAGGAGTCCTTCCCGAGTGCGGCGCGGTGGCCCGGTTCCTGCAGACCGGCGCAGCCCGCCGCTCCTGCGAGCAGCACAGCACAGACAGCCACGGTGGTCCGTGGCGCGCGTCGCGTGTGCGTCATCGTCGACGCACCTCCCATTTGTGTGATGAGCGGCATGTCTATCGAATCCATAGGTGCGGGCTCCGCCGAGTCAAGCGACCGGGCCGGTGCGGTCACCGCAACGGACCTGTGCGTTCCGAACGGGCCGGCCGGGTCGGTTGACCGTTCACCGCACCACTCGCCGCTCGGTGCGACCGTTCGTCGACGACAGCGGTACGCCGTCTGTCGCCCCGCGCCGGGATGCGTTCGTATACGCCACGTGGCAGCAGACCTCTGCGGAGAAGGGTGTGGGCAATGGCGACGGCAACCACGACCACCGACGAGCGGACCTTGGCGGATCTGCAGCGCGAGCACGGGCCCGCACTGCTGAGCTTTCTGCTCGGGCTGACCTACGGGGACCAGCAGCGCGCCGAGGACCTGGTGCAGGAGACGCTGCTACGGGCCTGGCAGCACCCGGAGGCCTTCGACGCGCCCTACGAGTCCATGCGCCCCTGGCTCTTCACCGTGGGTCGCCGGCTCGCGATCGACGCCCGGCGCTCGCGCCTGGCCCGCCCCACGGAGATCGGCGACGGCGTGCTCGCCACCACACCCGACCCCGCGGACCTCACGGAGAGCGCGGTCGCCGCGCTCGACGTGCGCGCGGCGGTCGGGTCACTGAGTCCCGAGCATCGCGCCGTCCTCGTCCAGATCTACTTCCACGGTCTGAGCGTGAACGAGGCCGCCCAGGCCCTCGGCATTCCGCCGGGCACCGTCAAGTCCCGCTCGCACTACGCACTGCGCGCCCTCGCCGGCTGCCTGCCGGGCTACAGCAGGCGCACCGCCACCTCCGCCCCCGGCGCACCGGTGATGAGCGCCTCCCCCACGGGTCACGGCCGCCGGGCGGCCGTATGCGAAACGTCACGCGCCAGTTGAGCAAAGACGTGCCGCCGGCCGTGTTTGTCGGTGGAGGCTCGTGGTCGAGACGCGAACGCAGGCGTACGGAAGAGGGTGGAGGAGAGTGCAGCCCGAGAGTACGAACGGCACCAGTGGAGGCGGGCTCGCGGTCCCCATGGCGTGGCTCTGCGCCGAGTACACGGCCGACGAGATGCTGCGCAACAGCGCCCTGGTGGACAGTGGCTCGCTCGAATTCCGGGCCGGCCGGCAGACACTCGCGCTCACCATCCATCTGTGCGACGGGACGGACCCCCCTGCCGGCATCCGCACGGCCGCCCGCATCGACCACTGGCTGACGGTGACGTCGTACGGGCATCCCTGGCCGCAGTGGGTGCAACGACAACTCGCCGCTCGGGCGGAGCGGATGCGGCACGGCGGCGAGGACCCCGACCTGGCACTCGCCTCTGAGGCCTGGCACCGGCTGCGGAACACCGAACTGCTCGCCACCGACCTGGGGAATCTCGAGCCGTGGCACCCTGCGAACGTTCCGGAACCGGCCGTCGACGAAGCCGCCCAGGTGTGGACACCGGCGTGGGAGCTGGGGCTGCCGCTCGGCCACCTGGCCATCCACCTGTGGTGAACGCGGCGCACCTCAGCTGCGCGGTCCCGCCGACGAATGGACGCCCGCACGGTACTTGGGAATGCGGACGGTTATTTTCATGCCCGCGCCGACGGCCGTCTCGATGACCAGCCCGTAGTCGTCGCCGTACACCTGGCGCAGTCGCTCGTCGACGTTGCTCAGCCCGATCCCCGACGAGGTGCTGCGCTCCCCCGCGAGGATGCCACGCAGGACGTCCGGGTCCATCCCCACGCCGTCGTCCTCGATGGTCACCATCGCCTCGGCGCCCGCGTCCTGGGCGGCGATCGTGACGCGGCACTCGTTCCTCGAGTCCTCGAGCCCGTGCTTGACGGCGTTCTCGACGAGGGGCTGCAGGCACAGGAACGGCAGGGCCACCGGCAGGACCTCCGGGGCGACCTGGAGCGTGACCTTCAGGCGGTCGCCGAACCGGGCCCCGGCGAGCCCCAGGTACTGCTCGATGGAGCGCAGTTCGTCGGCCAGCTGGGTGAACTCGCCGTGCCGCCGGAAGGAGTAGCGCGTGAAGTCGGCGAACTCGAGAAGCAGTTCACGGGCGCGCTCGGGGTCGGTGCGGACGAAGGACGCGATCGCGGCGAGCGAGTTGAAGATGAAGTGCGGGGAGATCTGCGCGCGCAGAGCCCGGATCTCCGCCTCGATCAGGGCGGTGCGGGACCGGTCGAGCTCGGCGAGTTCCAGCTGTACGGAGACCCAGCGGGCCACCTCGGTGGCGGCCCGAACCAGGACGGCGGACTCCCGTGACCCGTAGGCGACCAGGGCCCCCAGCACGCCTTCCTCGCCGATCAGGGGGGCGATCACGACCCAGCGCAGCGGGCAGTCCAGGTCGTCGCACTCGGAGTGGACGCTCTGGCTGCGCCCGGAGTCGAGCATCTCGGCCACGAGCGCCATCACCTGCTGCCGGTGGCGCTCCGCGCCGGGGCCGTCCCAGGCGAGCACCGCTTCGCGGTCGGTGAGGCAGAGCGCCTCCGTGCCGAGCAGGGAACGCAGTCGGCGGGCGGCCTTGCGGGCGGTGTCCTGCGTGAGGCCCGCGCGGAGCGGCGGAGCGGCGAGAGACGCGGTGTGCAGCGTGTGGAAGGTGGCCCGTTCCACGGGCGTGCCGAGGTCCAGGTCGGGCCGTGCGTCGCGCCCGGCCGTCATCCGGCCGAGCACCATGCCGACGGCCAGCAGTACGATCCCCGCCGCGGCCAGCGCGGCCGCTCCGGTGCCGGTCATCGCGGCCACTCCGGTGTGCCGATCACGTCAGTGCCCCTTCGCCGGTCATCACTGTGCTCCTTCGTGCTGCGGTCTGCCGACGAGGTCCTCGGGGAGATGCAGCCGGGCCAGGGTGGCTGCCGCGCCGGCGGGTATGTGGCGCGGGGTGGCCAGGGAGACGGCCACCATGGTCAGGAATCCGAGCGGTACCGACCAGACCGCGGGCCAGGCCATCAGCGTGTGCGCCCAGCCCTCCGGGGCGAGCCCGGTGCGCGTGGCCATCACCGCGGTCAGTGCCGCGCCGCCGCCGGCGACGAGGCCGGCGGCCGCCCCCGGCGGGGTGAGCCCACGCCACCAGATACCGAGGATCAGCAGCGGACAGAACGAGGAAGCAGCGACGGCGAAGGCGAGTCCGACCGCGTCGGCGACCGGCACGTTGGACGCCACCACGCTCAGCGCGAGCGGCGCGGCCATGGCGATCAGGGTCGCCAGGCGGAAGTGCCGTACACCGCGCGAGGGCAGCACGTCCTGCGTGATCACGCCGGCCACCGACATGGTGAGCCCGGAAGCGGTGGACAGGAAAGCCGCAAACGCGCCCCCGGCGAGGAGCGCGCCGAGCAGCTCGCCGGCGAGCCCGCCGACGATCCGTTCCGGCAGTATCAGGACGGCGGCGTCGGTGGCGCCGGTCAGGGCGAGTTCGGGGGCGTAGATCCGCCCGAGCGCGCCGTAGACCGGTGGGAGCAGGTAGAACGCGCCGATCAGGCCGAGCACGACCAGGGTGGTGCGACGGGCGGCACGCCCGTTCGGGCTGGTGTAGAAGCGGACGGCGACATGCGGAAGCCCCATGGTGCCGAGAAACGTGGCGAGGATCAGCCCGTACGTCGCGTACAGCTGATGGCCGTCCCGGCCACCCGACAGTGGCTGCGACCAGCTGAACGGATCGGTGCCCTCCGTCGTCCGCTGCGGCACTTCCGCGCCCTCGGGGAACCGGAGGGTCGTGCCGGCCTCGATGCGGTGTGTGCCCTCGTCGAGCGCGACGGGCCGCTCCTGGTGGCGGATGCCGTCGACCGCGCCGGTAACGGTGAGCGTCAGCGGAGCGTCGAGGTCGACGCGGACGGTGTCGCCGACGCGGACCTCCGTGTGCTTGTGGAAGACGGCGGGCACGTCGAACCGGGCGCGCGGAGCGTCGTCGCCGAGCCAGGCCGCGACGAGGAACAGTGCCGGTACCAGAAGGGCGGTGAGCTTCAGCCAGTACTGGAAGGCCTGTACGAAGGTGATGCTGCGCATGCCGCCGGCGGCGACGGCCCCGGTGACCACGAGGGCCACCACGACGCTGCCGACCCAGTCCGGGGCGCCGGTGAGGATCTGCAGCGTCAGGCCCGCGCCCTGCAGTTGAGGCAGCAGGTACAGCCAGCCGATGCCGACGACGAACAGGCTCGCCAGCCTGCGCACCCGCGCGGACTCCAGCCGGGCCTCCGCGAAGTCGGACAGGGTGTACGCCCCCGAGCGCCGTAGCGGAGCGGCTACCAGCACCAGCAGGACGAGGTAGCCGGCGGTGTAGCCGACCGGATACCAGAGCATGTCCGGGCCCTGCAGGAGCACCAGTCCCGCGATGCCCAGGAACGAGGCGGCGGACAGGTACTCGCCGCTGATGGCCGCGGCGTTGAGACCCGGTTTGACCGTGCGGGAGGCGACGTAGAAGTCGGAGGTGGTGCGGGATATGCGCAGGCCGAGCGCGCCGACGAGCACGGTGGCGAGCACCACGACGGTGACGGCCGTCACCGCGTAGGTCTGGTTCACGTGGCGTCTCCCGGCCGCACCCTCAGCGTCCTTCGACGAGCCTGGTGAAGTCGCGTTCGTTCCGTTCGGCCCGGCGCACGTACCAGCGGGCGGTCAGCCACATCACGGGGTAGGCGGCGACACCGAGAGCAGCCCAGACGAAGGGCTCGGGTGAACCGGGTGCACCGCCGAGGGCGGCCGGGAGCGTGAAGAGCAGCGGCAGCGAGCCGACGAGCAGGGCGAGCGTGCCAAGGGCGCAGAGGGCGGCCCGCAGCTGGCTGCGCATCAGGGAGCGGACGTAGGTGGTGCCGAGCGTGGTCTGCTCGCTGATCTCCGAGCGGGCCGGAGCATGACCGGGCGGGCGCCGGGTGCCGCGCGGCACTCCGGTGACCACCTCGCGGCGGGGGGTTTGCTCTGCAGACATCGTCGTCCGCTCCAGCGTCTCTCGGCGAACTCGGGGAGGTGGTGGAGTCTACGCAGGAGTGATTACCGACGGTAGAGAGGAGGGGCAGCGGGCGGCCGCCGTCTCCCGGCGTGGTCAGCGGACCGTGTAGCGGGCGCAGTCGCTCAGCGCGATCTCCAGCTCGACGTACGACTCCTCCGCCCTGCGGAACGCGACTTCCAGGGCGGCCTCACCGCACGGTCCGGCCAGGCCCCTGGCCGACTCCCGGATCTCGTAGATCACATCCGCCCAGCGGCCTGCGGCGCTTCTGACCGTGGCGAGGAGCGCCTCCAGGTCACGGGCGCCGGCCGGGCGGGGCGCCGGGAGCCTGCGCAGCTCGCAGTGCTTCGATGTCGCGCATCAGGCCCCATTCTTCCCAGCCCGATCAAGGTCAGGTGCGCGCTCGGCCCGCCGATGCCAGGTCCGCTGCCGCCTCGCCCAGCGGCACGGCCGGGTCGCCGTGCGGCCCCGGCCGGCGACGAGCGGTCGGCCGCGACCGCCGAACGGTCGGTCAGCGCCTGGCATGCCCCATCAGCAGGTCGCGCAGCTGGCGTGCGTGGCGCCGGCTGACGGCGAGTTCCGCTTCGCCCACCCGCACGGTCGTCGCGCCTGCGTCCAGCCGGAGTTCGTCGATGCGTCCCAGCGCCACCAGATGGCTGCGGTGGATCCTCACGAACCCCCGGGAGGCCCAGCGTTCCTCCAGAGTGGACAGCGGTATACGCACCAGGTGGCTCCCGTCGGCCGTGTGGAGCCGCGCGTAGTCGCCCTGCGCCTCGACATAGGTGATGTCGTCCACCGGCACGAACCGGGTGACGCCGCCCAGTTCCACGGGTATCTGCTCCGCTCCCCCGCCGGCGCCGGCGCCGGCCAAAGGTGCGGCGCCGGGCACGTGCGGCGGGGCGTCGGCGCGCTGTGGCTCGCGCGGGGCCCCGACAAGGTCGCTCACCCTGCGCACGGCTTCCGCCAGGCGCTCCCTGCGTACGGGCTTGAGGACGTAGTCGACGGCCTTGAGGTCGAACGCCTGCACCGCGAAACCCTCGTGCGCCGTGACGAAGACGATCAGCGGCGGTCTGGCGAACCCGGCGAGGAGCCTCGCGACATCGAGCCCCGTGAGCCCGGCCATGTGGATGTCGAGGAAGACGACGTCGATGCCGTCCTCGCCGTCCGGCCCTGCCTCCAGGGCACGGCCGATACGGCGCAGCGCCTCCGTGGCGTCGGTGGCCCCCTCGGCGCTGCGGACACGTGAGTCGGCACGCAGGAGGTACAGCAGCTCTTCGAGCGCCGGTTTCTCGTCGTCGACAGCCAGTACGCGCAGCATGCAGCGGAGTTTAGGGCCTCTCACGGCGGTGCGACCCGCCCTCGTGCGGGCGGCCGGCTTTGCGATTGCGCTCGGGTCGCCGATGGGTTGAGCAGAGCGCCTTCCTGCTGCGTATTCCAGGGTGACCGACCGTAACACCTGAGGAAACGAGGACCGCCCATGAGCCGGCAGCAGCCGCATCAGGATGTGGCCGCCTATGCGCTGGGCATCCTGGAACCCGCCGACGCCTTCAGGTTCGAGGAGCATCTCGCCGGCTGTGCCCCGTGCGCCGTGGGTCTCTCCGATTTCACCGCCGTGGCGAACGCACTGTCCGAGCTCGCCGTCCCCGGCCACATCGACGCCCGCCCGGGCTCGAAGCTGCTCGAACGCCTGACCAACGCTGTCGTCGACCAGCGGCGGCGGGACCGCAGGCGCCGGCTGCGGCTGGTGGCCGTGGCCGCCGCTCTGATCGTGGCACTGCCCACCGCGGTGGTGACCGTCCGGGGCGTGCAGGAGGCGCCCGCGCCGCCACGGGTCGTCGCGTCCGATCCCGCTTCCGGCGTCACCGCTTCGGTGGCGCTGGAGGACCGCGACTGGGGCACGGCGGTCGCCATGCGGCTCTCCGGGCTCGCCGGACCGCGCACCTGCCGGCTGATTGCGGTCGGCAAGGACGGCGTGGAGCATCCGGTGCTCAGCTGGTGGGTGCCGGAGGGCGGTTTCGGCGTCCAGAAGAAGCCCGGCCAGGAGGGGCCGCTGGACCTCGAGGCGAGCACCGGCCTGCACACCGCGGAGATCGGCCGCTGGGAGGTCCGCTCCGACAGCGGCGAGCGGCTGCTGTCGATCGGCGGCTGAACGCCCGCCGCCCGCAGGGGTGTTACTTCAGCAGACGGGAGAGCCTGCGGTCGGCGAGCGGCTTGCCGCCGGTCTGGCAGGTGGGGCAGTACTGCAGTGACGAATCGCTGAAGGCCACTTCGCGGACGGTGTCACCGCAGACGGGGCACGGCCGGCCGGTACGGCCGTGGACACGCAGACCGCTCTTCTTCTCCGACTTGAGCCGGCCGGCCGCCAGACCTCTCGAGCGCTCGACGGCGTCGCCCAGCGTCGTCCGCAAGGCCTCGTACAGGGTGTCGGTCTCCGCTTCGCCGAGGTTCTGGACGGGCTTGAAGGGCGACATCTTCGCCGCGTGCAGAATCTCGTCGCTGTAGGCGTTGCCGATGCCTGCGATGAGGCTCTGGTCGCGCAGCACGCCCTTGATCTGACGCCGCTCTCCCGCGAGTACGGCCGCGAAGGCGGCGCGATCGAAGTCGTCGGCGAGCGGGTCGGGCCCCAGCCTGGCCACACCGGGCACATCGGCGGGGTCACGGACGAGGTGGACGGCGAGCCGCTTGGCCGTGCCGGCCTCCGTGAGGTCGAAGCCGCCGCCCTCGGCCAGCACCGCCCGCAGGGCCAGCGGTCCCTTGCCCGGGCGGGGCGGCGCAGCCGGGAGCTCGTCCTTCCACTGGAGCCAGCCGGCGCGGGCGAGGTGGATCACGAGGTGGAGGCCGCCTGCAGTGATGTCCAGCCACTTGCCGTGCCGGTCCACGGCGGTGACGAAAGTGCCGTCGAGGGCGGTGAGCGGCGGGTCGTACGTCTTGAGCACACTGATGGCCACCGGCTGCACACGTACGATCCCCCGGCCCACCAGATGGGTGTCGAGGAAGTCCCGCAGCGCTTCGACCTCGGGCAGTTCGGGCATGCCCCCACCCTGCCGCAACGCTGGGCCGGTCGCGCGCCGATGTGTGAGTACCGCAGCCTGGCCACCGCCCGGAATGGCAACCAGGTCCCCTTCGCCGACGCCTTCGAAGCGGGCCATGCCTCGTTCTGGCTGGACGGCGGCAAGCTCCACGGCGGCTGTGCGCTGACCGCACCCGAGGTGGCCCCGACGGGGAGCGCGAAGCCTGGCTCCTGGTGAAGAAGCACGACCGGCATGCGGCGGCACACGACGCGCCCGAGCCCCGCCGTGCCCGCTCCGCCCGGACCGACCGCACCCTGGGACACGTGGCGGCCGACGCCGCCGCGGAGGGTCCTGAGTTGACCACCCCGGCGGCGAGACGGCGAGGCGGCGCGGAATCAGAGCACCTGCCTGCCCGGCATGAGGAACTCGCACCACACGCACTTGCCGCTGCCGCGTGACTCGACACCCCAGCTGTCCGACAGCCGGTCGACAAGCAGCAGCCCCCGCCCGGAGACTCCCGACGCCCCCGCGTCACGCCGTCGCGGCAGTGCGCTGGAGCCGTCCTCGACCTCGACCCGGAGCCGGCGGTCCGCGCCGGAGAGCACCCGGGCCGTGACGAGCGCGTCGCCGTCCGTGTGCATCAGTGCGTTGGTGATCATCTCGTCGGCCACGAGCTCGATCTCGTCCGCCCGCTCGCTCACGCCCCAGGCCCGCACGGCCGCGCGGACCATGTGGCGGGCCGAGCGGAGCGCCTCCGGGTCGCCCTGTGCGACGTGCTGCTGGAGGCGGCCGCCGGCCTGGGCGGTGTAGGCGCCCTTGCGGCGGAGCAGCAGGAGCGCCACGTCGTCGTCGCCGCCGCGTTCGCCGACCTCCTCGCAGAGCCGGTCGGCGAGCAGCTGCAGTTCCCGCGGACCGTTGTGCACGAGCTCGGCCAGTAGCCGCATCCCGTCGTCGAGGTCGGCGCCCGGCTCCTCGACGAGGCCGTCGGTGTAGAGCAGCAGCGTCTGGCCGGGGTCCAGTTCGACGGTGGAGACGGGGTATTCGAGCCGGCCGAACTCGGCGGAGAGTCCGAGCGGCAGACCTCCCTGGAGCGCCAGCCTGCGGCAGCTGCCGTTGAGCTCCCTGATCAGCGGGTCGACATGCCCCGCCCGGACCACCTGCACGACGCCGGTCGACAGGTCGACCTCCGCGTAGGTGCAGGTCGCGAAGCGGTCGGTGTCGAGTTCGTGGAGGAAGACGGAGGCCCGGGCCATGACGGTGGCCGGTGTGTGGCCCTCCGCGGCGTAAGCCCGCAGCACGATGCGCAGCTGCCCCATGACGGCGGCCGCGTGTGTGTCGTGGCCCTGTACGTCGCCGATGACCGCGCCGACACGGCCGCCGGGCAGTGCGATGACGTCGTACCAGTCGCCGCCGATGTCACGGCCGAGCCGCGCGGAGCGGTAGCGCACCGCGATCTGGGCCCCGGGCACTTCGGGGATGCGGCGCGGCAGCATGGCCTGCTGCAGCCCTTCCGCCAGGTCGTGCTCCTGCTCGTAGAGCACTGCGCGCTGCAGGCTCTGGGCGATGCTGCTGCCGAGCGCCACCAGCAGATTGCGCTCCTCCGGACTGAAGGCGGTCTTGCCCTGATAGAGCAGCCCGAGCGCCCCGATGGGGCGGGCCTGTGCGATCAGGGGCAGATAGGCGGCGGCCGAGATACCGAGTCCGCGGATGTGCGGCCACAGGGTCGGGTAGGACCGGGCGAAGTCGTCCTTGGACTCGATGTAGCGGGGGGTGAGCGTGCGCACCACCTCGCTCATCGGGTATTGCTCGTCGACCCTCGTGTAGCGGGTGCCCGGCACGAAGGAGCCTTCGGGCCCGTCGGCGACGAGGTGGATGCGCCCGGACTCGAGAAGCCCCATGACGAGGCTGGTGGCGCCGAGGTGTTCCAGGCCGTGGGAGTTCATGAGCACTTCGATGACGTCCTCCACGGTCCTGGCATGGGCGAGGGCGGCCGTGGTGCTCTCCACGACGCTGGTCTGCCGGCGGCGTTCGTCGTCGAGTTCGACGCGGGCGCTGGAGTCGGCCAGCTCCTGGGTGGCGTCCCGGACGATCCCGATGATGCGGACCGGCCGGCCCGTCTCGTCGCGTCGTACGCATGCCTGGGTGTGCGTCCAGCGCAGGCTTCCGTCGCGGCACCGTATGCGGAAGTAGGCGCCGTAGTGGTCGCTGCCGTTCTTCAGAGCCTGGGTGACCATGGTGTCGAGCCGGACGGCCTCGTCCGCCGGCACCCGGGAGCTCAGGCTCGCCGGGTGGCCGTTGTATTCGTCGGGGCGCACGTCGAAGACGTCGAGGCCGGCCCCGTCCATGTGCATCAGCCCGCTGGTGAGGTCCCAGTCGAACGTACCCATGCGGTTCAGGGTGAGGCTCACATCCGCGTGCGCCAGCCAGTCGTCGGGGAGCGACAGGGCACCCGCTGCCCGATCAACCATGGAGCCACTCTGTCACGATTTGTCGTATTCATCGAGCGGTCGAGCGAGACCCTCAACCCGAGACGGCACCCGGCACCGCGGCCGTTCCCGGGGCGGAGCGAGAGGGCGCGACAGGCTTCGGACCGGGGGACGCCGCCCCCTTGCCCGTGGAGGTTCCGGGTCCGCCCGGCAGGGGCTCGACCTGGCCCATGGACCCGTCCGGCAGATCATCCGGAAGGTCGGGCTGAGGGGCCGGCACGTCGGACTCGGATTCGGCCGGCAGATCGGGCTGGGGAACGTCCGGCAGATCGGGCTGAGGGACGTCCGACAGATCGGGCCCGCCGGGCGGATCGAGCTGATCGGGCAGATCCGGCTGCGGGGCCGCGGGCAGTTCCGGCTGCGGGGCGGCAGGCAGAGCGGACTGGGGGGCGGCGGGCAGATCGGGTTGCGGCGCGGCTTTCGAGGGCTGCCGGGAAGGAGCTGCGGGCTCCGCGCCCGCGGGCGCGCCCGGGTCGGTGCGGCTGAGGTCCGTGAAGACCTCGTCGGGGTCCACGGGCGGGAACACCGCGGGCCGGGCGTCGTCCTCGCCCTCGGTGCCGCTGGGGCGCTCGATCCATCCGTTGTCGACGACGTTCACGAGCAGGAGGTTGTTGACCGCCTGCGCGGAGGGCTTGATGACGATGGTCCGGTCCGCCCGGTACCCCGGCCAGGGTTCGCCCTTGTTGACCACCTCGGCCTTGGCCGCGACCGGCGGCTTCAGCGGGGCCCCGGAGG
The DNA here is from genome assembly GCF_055566095.1 of Streptomyces sp. NPDC027962. Taxonomy (NCBI): domain Bacteria; kingdom Bacillati; phylum Actinomycetota; class Actinomycetes; order Kitasatosporales; family Streptomycetaceae; genus Streptomyces; species Streptomyces sp. NPDC027962. The sequence goes on along the minus strand of NZ_JBVHTA010000036.1, from coordinate 31,084 downwards.
CGCACCGCACGCGCGGGGCGCCGTACTGGTCGACCAGTACGGCCGTGCCCGCCTGGAGCACCGCCTGGTAGGGCTCGGCCGAACCGTCACGCAGCCCGTGGCTCGTGACGCGCGTGTCCGCGCGCAGCAGGACCGGAGTCAGGGTCCGCAGGAAGGCGCCGAGATGCGTGGGCTCGGCCTCGGCCCCTTCGGCGAACGCACGCGCTTTGTTCTTGTCCGCGGCCAGCAGTCCGGCCTGCCGCTCCCTGTCGCAGGCGGCGACCTGCTGGGTGCCCGCATACAGCCCCGGCGCCGCGCCCGACAGGGTACGGAGTGTCACTCCCCCTCCGGACGGGCTCTTGGGTGCGCTCTGTACGGGCGGGAGCGCGGGCGGGGCGCCTGCCGTGACGGTCGATGCCGTATAGGGGTCGGGCCCCTCGGCCGCGAGCGGCTGCAGGACGAGCTCCTCCTTCTCCTCCGCCTCGCTGTCGCCGCCACAGCCGGCGACCAGCGATCCTGCACACAACACGGCGACCGCCGCACACAGACCACGCATCGATGAGCGCACCAGGCTCTCCCGTCTCCGCAACTCGAGATGTCGCTCCATTTCTGACGGATCGCCAGACGGACCGCGACTTGAACGCGTTCAGTTAAGAGCATAGGCTCCGGGACAGAGAGTTTGAACACATTCAATCCGAGGGGGGTGCGGCATGTTCGTACTGGTCAACGTCATCGTCATGCTCGGCATGCTGATCGTCGTACCCACAGGGCTTCGTCTCGTGGACCCCGTCCGGCTCGCGCCCGTTCGGCGGATGTGGCCGCTGTTCGCCGTGCCGGGGGCGGTCTCGCTCTGGCTGCCCCGGGGGCCCGGCGCGGTCGCGCTGGCCGCCGTCTACGCGTCGGGCACGGTGCTGTTGGCCGCCCAGGCGCCGCGGCGGCTCGCCCGCACCCGCTCGTTCGCGCCGGTCGAGGTCGCGGTGCTGACCGCGCTGGTCACGCCGTCCGTCGCGGGCCTCGCGCTGGTCGCCGAGCGGGCCGGTCACGAGCTGTTGGGCTTCACGCTGCCGATCCTGGCGCTGACGGTGCCCCACTTCCACTTCGCCGGCTTCACCGCCGCGCTGGTGGCGGGGCTGGTCTGTGGCGCGGCAGGGAACGTGGCCCTGGCGCGGTTCGCCGCCCACAGCGTGCCGCTCGGCACCCTGACCGTCCTCGGCGGCTACTTCGTCGACGACTGGGTCGAACTGGCCGGAGCGCTGGTACTGACCGCAGGCATGTGGGCCGTGGGGCTCCTGACCTGGCGCGACGTCCGCAGCGCCCAGCGGGACCGGTTCACCCGCGCTCTGCTGGCGGTCTCGGCAGCCGTCCTGGTGGCGACGATGCTGCTGGCCCTGAGCTGGGCAGTCGGCGAGGCCGCGGACGTGCCGCACCCGAATCTGACCTGGATGGCCGCCACGCACGGCCTCGGCAACGCCCTCGGCTTCGCGCTCTGCTCGCTGCTGGCATGGCGGAGGATCAAGGACATGAAGGAGAGTGCCGTATGAGCGCCGTACGCAGGATCACCGCCCGCAGTCTCAGCTACGCCGAGGTCGGCGCGACCCGGCTCGGCCCGCTCCCCGCCGGCTACCACCACCTCCGCCACACAGCCCGGATCGGCAAGGGCCGGGCCGCGTTCGAGGCGGCGGGCTCCGCCGTCACCACCTGGCGCATGCACCGTGCCTCCGGGGTCCGCTTGTGGGCCTCCGCGGCGCGCGCCGAGCCGGGCGTGCGGGTCGCGGTCTCCGTGGGCATCGGGCCGCTCCGGCTCGCCGCGCCGTGCGAGGTGATCTGGACGGTGCACGACAAGGACCGCGCCGGCTTCGCGTACGGCACGCTCACCGGCCACCCGGAACTCGGGGAGGAGTCGTTTGTCGTGGACCTGGACGACGACGGCTCCGTGTGGTTCACGGTGACGGCCTTCAGCCGGCCCGCGGCCTGGTACACCCGGCTCGGCGGCCCGCTCGTGCCCGTCGCGCAGCGCTGGTACGCCCGGCGGCTCGGCCACACGCTGCGGCGGATCACGGCGGGCCGATACTGAAAGGGATGGAGTGGTTCGGCGACGACTCTTACGGGCTGAGCCGGCTGGTCTTCCAGCGGGCTCTGGCGGCCGTGTACCTCGTCGCGTTCCTTTCGGCAGCACTGCAGTTCAAGGCGCTGATCGGGGAACGCGGCATGCTGCCCGTCCCCGAGTACCTGCGCCGGGTCCCGGCCAGGTACTCACCCACGGTGTTCCGGCTGCACTACTCGGACCGCTTCTACGCCCTCGTTGCGTGGACCGGCTGCCTCCTGTCGGCGGCGCTGGTGGCCGGGGCGGCCGACCGGCTGCCGCTCGGCCTCGCGATGGCGTGGTGGGCGGCGCTGTGGGCGCTGTACCTCTCGATCGTCAACGTCGGCCAGACCTGGTACGGCTTCGGCTGGGAGTCCCTGCTGCTGGAAACCGGCTTCCTCGCCGTCTTCCTCGGCAACGAGCGCACCCAGCCGCCCGTGCTGGTGCTGTGGCTGCTGCGCTGGCTGCTGTTCCGGGTCGAGTTCGGGGCCGGGCTGATCAAAATCCGCGGCGACACATGCTGGCGCAATCTGACCTGTCTTTACTTCCACCACGAGACCCAGCCGATGCCCGGCCCGCTGAGCTGGTACTTCCACCATCTGCCCCGGCCCGCGCACCGCGCGGAGACGGCCGCCAACCACGTGGTCCAACTCGGTGTACCCGTACTGCTGTTCACACCCCAGCCGGTGGCGAGCGTGGCCGCGGCGCTGATTGTCGTGACGCAGCTTTGGCTGGTCCTGTCGGGCAACTTCTCGTGGCTCAACTGGCTGACCATCGTGCTCGCCCTGTCCGCCGTCGACAGCTCGCTCGTCACGGGCGCACACCCGCTGCCCGCCGCCCCGCTCTGGTACGAGATCGTCGTGATCGCCCTGACGGCGCTGGTGCTCTCCCTGAGCTACCGCCCGGCGCGCAACCTGCTCTCCAAACGTCAGGCGATGAACCGGTCCTACGACTCGCTGCACCTCGTCAACTCGTACGGAGCCTTCGGCACGGTGAGCCGGATCCGCCAGGAACTGGTGGTCGAGGGAACGGACGAGACGACTTTGCACGACGGCACGGTCTGGCGGGAGTACGAGTTCAAGGGCAAGCCGGGGGACGTTCGCCGGCTGCCGCGCCAGTTCGCCCCGTACCATCTGCGGCTCGACTGGATGATGTGGTTCGCCGCGCTCTCCCCCGCCTATGCGCACCCCTGGTTCCTGCCGTTCGTGGAGCGGTTGCTCGAAGGCGACAGCGACACGCTGCGGCTGTTGCGACACAATCCGTTCCCGGACGCGCCGCCCGCCCATGTGCGCGTCCGGCTCTACCGCTACCGGTTCACGAATTGGCGCGAAAGGCGGGAGACCGGGGCGTGGTGGCACCGCACCCATGTCCGTGAGTTCCTGGCGCCGACCCGGCTGTCCTGACGGCTCACGGCTGCTGCCGTGCGTGTGCCCCCTGTCGGGGCGGACAGGGGGCACACGGTCGAAGCGCTGGTCAGTCGATGCCCGGCAGGATGTGCGGTTCGGCGAGGTCCTCCTCGTATCCGGCGAGCCGGATCGGGGCCGAGCGTGCCCAGACCTCGAGATTTCGGATTTCTTCGGCCTTGCCGGCCCGTTCACCGCCGCGCTCCGACGGTCGCTGGTCTTGCTTCACATCTGGTGTCACCGCGCACTCCTCTGTGTCGCGTAACTGGGACAGGGGCAGTTCGGTCGCGGTGGCGCCGTCACTCTGGCGGGACCGCAGCCTGGTTGCAGACCTGTCCCAGGACGGCCGAAGGGGTTTCGTGGATCCCTTGGTGGCTGTCCATTCACCCCAGGGTAACCAAATGAGCACCACCGCGCTCGATGGGGCCTGCAGTTCCGCTTGATTCAGGCCACAGTGTGTCCGAACAGACACAAACGGCCGGTACACCCGTGACGGGTGCACCGGCCGTGAGCGTGGTGCCGAGGCGGAATCCGGTGTCCTTCTCGGCCACCGGCTTGCCCGGGGCTGCCTTTGCGGCCTACCAGTTCGCCGGGGCGTAGTCCTTGAGGAAGCAGCCGTAGAGGTCCTCGCCCTCTTCGCCGCGGACGATCGGGTCGTAGACGCGGGCGGCGCCGTCGATCAGGTCGAGCGGGGCGTGGAAACCCGCGTCGGCAAGACGCATCTTGTCCGGGTGCGGCCGCTCGTCCGTGATCCAGCCGGTGTCGACGGCCGTCATCAGGATGCCGTCCGCCTCGAACATCTCCTGGGCGCTGGTGCGCGTGAGCATGTTCAGCGCCGCCTTGGCCATATTGGTGTGCGGGTGCCCGGCACCCTTGTAGCCGCGGCTGAAAACACCCTCCATGGCGGAGACGTTGACGACGTACTTCCGCTTGCTCTGCGCCGCGGCCATCGCCGGCCGGAGCCGGCTGATCAGGATGAACGGCGCCGTGGAGTTGCAGAGTTGCACCTCGAGCAGCTCGACCGGGTCGACCTCGGAAACCGTCTGGATCCAGCTGTTGGTGTCATGCAGATCGGGCACCAGGCCGCCGGCGTCGATGGCCGTGCCGGCCGCGATGCGCTCCAAGGAAGCGGAACCGCTGACGAGGGCGAGGTCGGTGACGTCCTGCGCGGTGAGCCCCTCGCCACCGGACGACGGCAGCGCGGCCACGGAGTCGACGGCGCCGCTGCCGAAGGTACCGATGACCTGGGCGGGCGGCAGCTCACCGGCCGGCAGCGGAGCCGACTCGGCGGCGACCAGCTCGCGGTACGCCTGCGGGGACCGGCGGACCGTCTGGGCCGCGTTGTTGATCAGGATGTCCAGCGGGCCCTCGGCGGCCACGGAGTCCGCGAGGGCGACGACCTGGGCCGGGTCACGCAGGTCGATACCGACGATCTTGAGCCGGTGGATCCACTCGTCACTGTCCGGCATCGCCTTGAAACGACGGATGGCGTCGTTGGGGAACCGGGTGGTGATGGTGGTGTGGGCGCCGTCGCGGAGCAGTCGCAGCGCGATGTACATGCCGATCTTGGCGCGTCCGCCGGTGAGCAGGGCGCGCTTGCCGGACAGATCGGCGCGGGCGTCGCGGCGTGCGCGGTTCTCCGTCGCGCACGACTGGCACAGCTGGTGGTAGAACGCGTCGACCTCGACGTAGCGGGACTTGCAGATGTAGCAGGACCGCGGGCGCTGGAGTATCCCCGCGACCTCGCCGAGGGCGGAGGACGACGGAAGCACGCCCTGCGTCTCGTCGTCGATCCGGGCAGCGGAGCCGGTAGCCGTCGCCTCGGTGACGGCCTTGTCGTGCGCCGTCTTGGCGGCCCGGCGCTCCTGGCGGCGGCGCTGCTTCACCGTCCGGTAGATACCGGCGGTGGCGCGACGCACCATGATCGCGTCCGGGTGGTCGACCTCGAGCTTGTCGAGCTCCTCGAGCACGCTCAGGCAGACGGCCAGCCGCTCCGGGTCGATGCCCGGCCCGTAGGCCACCGGGCTGTCCTCTGTCACCGTCATTGCTGGTTGCCGTTCCTCGATCACTCGAATGCCGCTTTTCAAAAGCACGACTTTACTGAGTGTTGAGGGGTCGACCAAATGACGGGCGTCACCTTTGGGCGGGCGGGATGGTTGCGGGGCGCTGCGCGGGCCCCGCCCCTCCCCCGGAACCGGGCGCCTTCCCCGGCGGGCCTGGCGGCCGCGCCGGCCGTCGGACTCATCGGACCCGCCGGCCTCCTCGGCCCCGGCGCATCCGGACCCGGTCGGCGGCGGCACATCCGGCCTCGCCCGTCCCGGCCCACCGGGGCCGCGCCGCTCGGCGCGGTCGGCCGCCCGGCGGTTCGGCCCTCCCCGGCCACCACCCCGGCACATCCGGCACATCCAGCCCCTTGTCGGACCCGGCACATCCGGCACATCCGGTCCCCGTCTGAGGCGGCGCATCCTGCCTCACCGGGCCGTGCACATCCGGCCCCGCCGGCCCGGCCCGCCCCGGCACATCCGCCTCCATCGGCGGCGGCACATCCGGCCTCGCCGGCGTTTTGAGGCGCGGGTTCGGGCAGGGTTCGGGGCGGAGACCGACAAGACCGGCACGTACCGAACCTGTCGGCGCTCGCGATGCGGGTTCGGAGCACAGTCCGGCGCGTGCCGGCCGCACCGGTGTCCGAGGCGGGCCCCCCCGCCGGCGTTTGAGGCGCGGGGTCGGGACCGGGTCCTGGCAGGGCCGGCACGTTCCAGCCCCGCCGACGTTTGAGGCGCGGGCCTCCGGGGGGCAGCGCCCCCGATCGTGTCCGTCGTCGGGGGCTTGGCCGGATCATGTGAGTCGGGGCGGCGCGGGCGGCCGGGCTCACTGGTCTGAACCTCTGGCGCTCCGGAGTGGCGGTCTAAGCCCTGCGTCGCACGCCACCCGCGGCGCGAGGGGTGTCGAGAGCGGCGATCGTTCGGCTTCCGCGCCCGATTTCACCACTACTCGCCCCGCATCCTTTTTGCGCCAGGTTTCACAATGCCCACACACACCGGCGAATCGCACCCCACTATGTGATCCGACAGAGGACGTGGGCGATCGCCGTAACGATCGAACCACTTCAGGGGGGGTAGGGCATGCCGGATGGGGGTCCGGCATGCCCTACCGGGGAGGGACCACATTGAGACGTACCGTCCGCACTGCCGCGCTCGCCGCCGCAGGCGCGCTGTTGCTCGCGCTCGCCGCGCCGCCTTCGGCCGGCGCCGCTCAACCACCGACGCCCCGTATCGATCTGCGGGTGCTCGTCGTCGACGACGGGGGGCCTGCCGTCGACGCGATCGCCGCCGAACTGAGCGGCGCAGGAACCCCGTTCACGCTCGTCGATCTCCAGGAGGCGGCCCGCCCCGAGATCGACGCCGACTTCCTCGCCGACACCGTCGACGGGCGGCCGCGCGCCAAGTACCAGGCTGTGGTGCTGCCCAGCGACAGCCCGTCCGGCATGACGACGGCCGAGCTCGCCGCTCTGGTCTCGTACGAGCAGAGGTTCGCGATCCCGCAGGTCGACGCCTACACCTACGCCCGCCCGGAGGTGGGCCTGAACTACCCCGTGCACGGCGGGTACAGCGGTTCGCTGGACGGCGTCCGGGCAGCCGTGACCACCGCGGGCCGGGCGGGCCCGTTCGGATATCTCGACGGCCCCGTGCCCTTCGAGGACAACTCGCCCTCGGTAGGAGAGAGTTACGCGCATGTCGCGCTGCCGGCGGCCGGTGCCGACTTCACCAGCTATGTGGACGCCCCCGTGCCGGGTTCCGCCGCGCGCGGCTCCCTCGTCGGCGAGTACCGGCACGACGGCCGCCGGGAGCTGGTCGTCACCTTCGTCTACAACCAGTACCAGCAGCAGTTCCGGCTGCTGGCCCGGGGCATCGTCGACTGGATGACCCAGGGCGTCGAACTCGGCGCAGCGCGCCACTACTTCGCCGTGCACATCGACGACGTGTTCGCGGCCGACGACCGCTGGGACAGCGAGCTCAACTGCACGCCGGGCGATGTCGACTGCCCGCCCGGCCAGGGTGAACCCGATCCCATCAGGATGACGGCGGCCGACGCCCAGTACGCGAGGCAGTGGTCGGCCGCCAAGGGCTTCACCCTCGACATGGTCTTCAACGGGGGCGGCAGCGAACTGTTCAAGGAGCAGAACGGCGGCAGCGACCCGCTCGCGCAGCAGCTCGTCGCCGACAGGTCCGCCCACCGGTGGGTCAATCACACCTACAACCACCCCTTCCTCGGCTGCGTGCAAGACGTCAGCTCCGTCCCGTGGACCTGCGCAAGGAACGCCGACGGCACCGTGAAGTACGCGAGCCGAAGCGAGATCTCCGGCCAGATCTCCGACAACCGGGGGTGGGGCCACCGCGCCGGACTCCCGCTCCGGGACGACGAGTTGGTGACCGGCGAGCACTCCGGGCTGAAGATCCTGCCGCAGCAGCCGGACGACAATCCCCACCTCGCGCCCGCGCTCTCGGACAACGCCATTGCCTCGCTCGCCTCCGACAACTCCCGCGATCCCCAGCAGCGCCGGGTCGGGCCCGCCCTCACCGTCCCCCGGTATCCCATGAACGTCTTCTACAACGCCGGCCGGACCGCCGAGCAGATCGACGAGTACAACTGGATCTACACCAGGGCGGCGGACGGCGGCAGCGGCATCTGCGAGAACTCGGCCGTCTCGACCTGCCTCGACGAGCCGTTGGACGCCGCCACGGGATACGCGGAGCATGTGGTGCCGTTGGAGGCGCGGATCGCGCTCGGCCACGTGCTGGCGGGCGACCCCCGGCCCCACTTCGTCCACCAGTCCAACCTGGCGGAGGACCGCATCGCCTACCCGGTGCTCGACCGTGTCCTCGACGACTACGCGGCGCTGTACGCGGACAACACCCCGCTGGTGAACCTGCGCCAGCGCGACATCGGCGCGGAGCTGCGCGACCGGGCAGCGTGGCGCGCCGCGGTCGAGGCCGGGCAGGTCAGCGCATACCGCGTCGGCGGCACGGTGACCGTGCGGGCTCCCGCAGGAGTGCGTGTCACGGCCACGATGCCCACCGGGACACGGCAGAACCAGCTGCTGGGCACCACGGCCTTCGGCAGCCCGTACGCCGGTTCGCTCTCCGGCTGGGTCTCCCCCGGGCTGCTCCAGGACAGGGTGACGCTCACGCTGCCGGCCGCGTCCGCGGCGACGACGGCCGTGGCGGCCGCGCCCGTGGCCGAGCCGGTTACGGCGCCGGCCCCGCGGCTGCCGCTGCCGCGAGGGGTGCGCGAGCGGGTGGCGTACGGAGTCACGGATCACGGGGTGCCGGACAGCAGGTGACGCGGCCGAAGCGGGGCACCGCCTCCGCCGGGACACCGGCCGAAGCCTGTCTCCGCCCGTACGACCCGAACCCTCGCCCAACCGCACCGTCTCGATCCACGGGGGAAGTTCCGCATGGCCAGATCGCTCAGCCCGCCGCGCCCCGGCGCGCCCCGGGTCACCCTCCTTACCGAAGGCACCTATCCGCACAGCCACGGCGGCGTCAGCGTGTGGTGCGACCAACTCGTGCGCGGCATGCCCGACGTCGGCTTCCGGATCACGGCGGTGACGGGCACCGGACGCGAGCCCGTGGTCTGGGAGCTGCCGCCCCACGTGTCGGGGCCGGTCTCCGTGCCCATGTGGGGTCCGACTCCGGCTGGAAAGCCACCCCGCGGCGCGCGTCTGCGGCGGCTCATGGACGTCTACGAGAGGTTCCTGACCGCTCTCCTCGACCCGTCGGCCGAGGCCGCGTTCGGGCCTGCGCTGTACGAACTGGCCCGCGCGGCCCGGGATGGTGTGCTCGCGCCGGCGCTGCGCACCGACCGTGCCGTGCGGGTCCTGGTGGACATCTGGACGCGGCGCGACCTTCCGGTGTCCGCCGCGCGGCCCACGGTGCACGACGCACTGACCGCCACGGATCTGCTCGAGCACGCGCTGCGGCCGCTCGCGGCCGCCCCTCCGGCCGACGGGGTCGCGCATGCCGTCAGCGGGGGGATCGCGGCGCTGCCGGGCCTGGTGGGCGCGCGGGAGCACGGTGTGCCGCTGCTGCTCACCGAGCACGGCGTGTATCTGAGGGAGCGTTACCTCGGCTACCGCACCGGCCCCTACCCCTGGCCGGTGAAGGCGCTGCTGCTGGGCTTCTTCCGGCTGCTGGCGGAGGAGACGTACCGGGTCGCCTCCCTGGTCACACCCGGCAATCGGTACAACCGTCTGTGGGAGGAGCGCGGAGGCGCCGATCCGGCTCTGATACGCACCGTCTACAACGGCGTCGACCCGGCCGCGTTTCCGCTGGCCGGGCCGGAGCCGACGCTGCCGACGCTGAGCTGGGCGGGACGAATCGACCCGATCAAGGACCTCGAGACGCTGATACGGGCGTTCGCACTCGTGCGCGAGGAGATGCCGCAGTCGCGGCTGCGGCTCTTCGGTGGCACGCCGCGCGGCGGGGAGGCGTACCGGGAGGGCTGCGAGGGGCTCGCCGCCGAGCTCGGGCAGGGCGACGCCGTGCGGTTCGAGGGCCGGGTGGACGACATCAGGGACGCGTACGCGGCAGGCAGCGTGGTGATGCTGTCGAGCATCAGCGAAGGGTTTCCGTTCACACTCATAGAGGCCATGTCCTGCGGGCGCGCCACGGTCTCCACGGACGTCGGCGGGGTGCGGGAGGCCGTCGGGGGCTGCGGTCTGGTCGTACCGCCGCGCGAGCCGGAGGCGATGGCCCGTGCGGCGCTCGAGCTGCTGCGCGATCCGCAGCGAAGAGCGGCGCTCGGTGAAGGGGCGCGGCTGCGGGTGATCGAGCAGTTCACCTTGCGGCAGACCGTCGACACATTCCGCTCCATCTATCTCGAACTGGCCCTGGGCACAAGCCAGTCCGTGGCCGTCGCACGGCCCGCACCCGCAGAGGCCACGGCATGAGCGGCCCGTTGCGGCTGGTCCCCGGCGACAGTGACGCGCTCCCCTTCTTATCCGCTCCGCTCCCCCGGCCGCGCGGGCGCACCCGGCCGAGCTGGGCGGCGGACCCGATCGACGAGCTGGCCGAGCGGCTCGTGGAGCCGGTCGCGTCCGCCGTCCATCCGTACGAGGTCGCGGCCCTGCTCGAGTCCGACGGGCTGACGGGGGACCAGATCCGCGAACGCTACGGCCGCCCCGACCTGTTCACGGTCGCCGACGACCTCTACGCACGGGTGCCCCGCCACTATCCACGGCCCCCGGCCGGGCCCGACCCCTGGCGCGCCGACCCGGTCCGCTGCGCGCTGCGCGGCCTGGTCTTCGCCATGCCGGGGCTGGCCTATGTGCTGGGCGCCGGGCTGTGGCAGGGCGCCGCCGGCGTGGCGGGGCTGGTCTCGTCCGGGCTCGCCGCCTGGGCGTGGAACCAGGCGCTCGGGCACCGTGCCCATGTGCGGCTCGGTGTCGAGGGGGCGGCGGCCGCCGCCCGGACCCTGGCGATCGGTGCCCCCGCGGGGGCGCTGGTTGCGTCGGCCACCGGACTGGCCGTCGCGGGGCCGGGCGCCGGGGCCGCCTTCGCCGCCGGGCAGTGCTGCTATCTGGCCGCGGCGACCGTGCTGCTCGTCCTGGGCCGTGAGCGTGTCCTGCTGGCGGCGCTGCTGCCGGTCGCGGCCGGTGCCGCGGCCGTCCCCGCGGTCAGGCCGCCCGCCCCCTTGGCCGTGGCGCTGCTGCTCGTCACGGTGGTCGCCGCCGCGGTGGCCGCCGGACACGCGGTGCGCGGCGCGTTCCGTTCCGGGCCGCCCCCCGGCCGGGACCGGAGCGGGTTGCTGCGCTCCTTTCCGTACGGGGTCTTCGGTCTTGCCGCAGGTGTGCTCGCCGCGCTCACCGGGGCGGACGACGCCGGCCTGGTCGTGGTCCTCACCCTCAGCATGGGCTTCGCCGAGTGGCTGCTGTACCGGTACCGCTCCCTGGCACTGGCCGCACTGCGCACCAGCGTCGACGTGCGCCACTTCGCGCTGCGCGCGACCATGGCGCTGGCCCTGTGCCTCGGCGGGTACATGGCGTGCCTGGCGGTCGCCGCGCCGGTCCTGGGCGCCGGGCTCGGGGCCGTGTTCTCCCTGCTCGCGCTGGGCGCGGTGCTGTGGACGGCGCTGCTGCTCCAGGCGTTCGCCTCGGCGTGGGTCCCGGCTCTGGTGACGCTTCTCGCCGCCGCCGCGGAGGCGGGCGCGACGGTCGCCGAACTGCCGGCCGAACCGGCCCGGATCGTCTGCCGCACCGCGGCGGCGGCCGTCCTCGTCGTCACCGCGGTGCGGCAGCTCGGCAGGCCCACCGCTCACCGCTGACAACTCGTCCGTCCCATCAGACATCCACCACGGGAGATTTCTTCGTGACACCGAACACGCTGGTCGCCGTCACCGGGGCAGAGGGGTTCATCGGTTCGCATCTGACCGAGACCCTGGTCGCCGCCGGTTTCCGGGTCCGGGCCATGGCGCAGTACAACTCGTTCTCCTCCTACGGCTGGCTGGAGACCCTCGCCCCCGACGTGCTCGACCAGGTCGAGATCGTCCTCGGCGACGTTCGCGACGCCGGCTCCGTCCGGCAGCTCCTGGAGGGCACGGAGGCGGTCTACCACCTCGCCGCCCTCATCGCGATCCCGTACTCCTACCAGGCACCGCACAGTTACGTGGACACCAATGTCACGGGCACGCTCAACGTCCTCGAGGCCGTGCGCCGGCTCGGCATCCCCCGGCTGGTGCACACCTCCACCAGCGAGACGTACGGCACCGCGCAGACCGTGCCGATCACCGAGGACCACCCGATCAACACCCAGTCGCCGTACGCGGCGTCGAAGGCGGGCGGCGACCGGCTCGCCGACAGCTACCACGCCAGCTTCGACACCCCGGTGGTGACGCTGCGGCCGTTCAACACGTTCGGACCGCGCCAGTCCATGCGGGCGGTCATCCCGACCGTCATCGGCCAGGTCGCTGCGGGCGAGCGGATCATCACCCTCGGGGACCTGCGCCCGACCCGCGACTTCCTCTACGTCAAGGACACCGCGCGCGCCTTCCTCGCGGTGGGCACGGCGCCGGCGGAAGCCGTCGTCGGCCGCACCTTCAACGCCGGCTCAGGCGGCGAGATCTCGGTCGGCGACATCACCTCGCTCATCGGCAAGTTGATGGGCGCCGAGCTCGAGGTGCGGGAGGACGAGCAGCGCATCAGGCCGGCGGCCTCCGAGGTGATGCGCCTGGTCGCCGACGCCTCCCGGCTGCGCGCCGCTACCGGCTGGGCGCCCGAGCACGGACTGGAACACGGCCTCGGCCACACCATCGACTTCTTCCGCAACCCGGCCAACCTGGCCCGCTACAAGACCGGCATCTACAACATCTGACGGACAGGGGACGTCCCATGCACGCAGTGATACTCGCCGGAGGCAAGGGTGTCCGGCTCCGCCCGTACACGACCGCACTGCCCAAGCCGCTGGTGCCCATCGGGGACCAGCACGCGATCCTCGAGATCGTGCTGCGCCAGCTCGCCGCAGCCGGCTTCACCAGTTGCACCATCGCGATCGGGCATCTGGGCCACATCATCCGCGCCTACGTCGGCAACGGCTCCCAGTGGGGCATGCGCGTCGGCTACTCCACGGAGGACAGCCCACTCGGCACGATGGGCCCGCTGCTCACGATGATGGACCGGCTGCCGGAGACGTTCCTCGTGATGAACGGGGACATCCTCACGGACCTGGACTACGGGGACGTGCTGAGCCGGCACACGACCTCCGGCGCGCCCCTGACGGTGGCCACCTACGCGCGTAAGGTCGCGATCGACTTCGGCGTCCTCACCACGGAGGAGGGCCGGGTCACCGGCTTCGCGGAGAAACCGAGCATGGACTACCGCGTCTCCATGGGCGTGTACGGCCTGAGCAGGAACACCCTCGCCGATTACACGCCGGGCCTGCCGCTCGGCTTCGACGAACTGGTGCTGGACCTGCTGAAGGCGGACCGCCCGCCGCACGCCTACGAGTTCGACGGCTACTGGCTCGACATCGGCCGGCCCGACGACTACGACCGAGCGAATGCCGAGTTCACCACCCACCGCGGCCTGCTGCTCAAGGGAGCGTGAGCGCCCGTGCGCATCCTCCTGCTCGGCTCCACCGGATTCCTCGGCAGCGCGGCCGCCGAGCGGCTGCGCGAACTGCCAGGCGCGCAGCTGCTGCTCGGCGGCCGGGCTCCCGGTCCGGACGTGGAGATCGATCTGACCGCGGACGCAGAGGTGCTTTCGCACGCGCTGCGCCGCGCGGCGCCCGACGTGGTCGTCAACTGCGCGGGGCTGGTGGCCGGCAGCGCCGTGCAGTTGGCGGACGTCAACGCCCGTGGCCCTGCCGCCCTGTCCGAGGCGATGCGGGACACCGTGCCGGCCGCTCGTCTGGTCCATCTCGGGTCGGCGGCCGAGTACGGCCCTTCGGCGGACGGCGAGCCGCTCGCCGAGTCGGCCGCCACCCGGCCGCTCGGCCCGTACGGTGCGACGAAGCTGGCCGGGACGGTCGCCGTCACCGCTTCCGGCGTCGACTCCGTGGTGCTGCGGGTCTTCAACCCCGTCGGCCCCGGCGCCCCGGCGTCCGGGCTGCCGGGGCGGCTCGCCGCGGAACTGCGGCGGGCCGGTGGTCAGGGCACGATCCGGGTGGGGGACCTGTCGGCGTACCGCGACTTCGTCGACGTGCGGGATGTCGCCGACGCAGTCGCGGCCGCGGCGAGCGCCGGCGGCCCGCTGCCCCCGATCCTCAACATCGGCAGTGGACGGCCCACCCGGGTCCGGGAGCTGGCTGCTCTTCTGGTGCGGACGGCGGAGTTCGCGGGGCGGCTCGACGAGGCCGGCGACGGCTCCGCCCGTTCCGCTGCCGTGCGGTGGCAGTCGGCCGACATCTCGGCCGCCCGTTCCGCGCTGGGCTGGCGGCCGCGCCGCGAACTGGCGCAGTCCGTCGCCGGCCTGTGGCTGTCCTCGGCCCGTGACCCGGGCGCCGCCCCCGTCCGCGCGGTGAACGGCCCGGCATGAAACTGCTCGTCCCCCTGTATGTCCACCCATCCGTCGACCCGGCCGCCTGGCGGACGCTCGTCGACCGTGCTTCTGTGCTGTACGGCGTCGTGCTCAACGCCGCCGACGGCCCGGGCCGCACACCCGACGCCCAATTCGCCCGGGCGGCCCGGGAGCTGCGCTCGGCAGGCGTACGGGTCCTCGGCTATGTGGACACCGACTACGGGCGCCGTCCATCCCGCGCCGTGACGGCCGACTACGAACGGCACCAAGCCTGGTACGGCACGAACGGGTTCTTCCTCGACCAGGTCGCACCCGACCAGGCCGGTGTGCGCCACTACCGGCGGCTCGCCCGGGCGGCCAGGGCCCACGGCGGGGCCACGCTCGCGCTCAACCCGGGCGTCCATCCGGCGCCCGGCTACGCGTCGTTCGCCGATCTGCTCGTCACGTTCGAGGGCGGCTGGGAGGCGTATCGCACGGCGCCGGCCTCGCCGCCATGGACGAGGGCGCATCCGCCGGGGACGTTCTGCCATCTGGTGCACGGCGTGCCGAGCGGGCTCTCGGGCCTCGCGGCCCGCACGGCCGAGCTGCGCGGGGCCGCGGTGCACTGCGCCGTCACGGGCCACGGGCCCAACCCGTGGTCGTCGCTGCCCCCTGCCCTGCGCAACGCGTCATGAACGGCCGGCTGCGGGCGGTGGCCGCCGCACTCACGCTGCTGCTGCTCGCCGCCTGCACGGCACCGGACGGCGGCGAGTCGGAACGGCGCTGGAGTCCCCGGCCCGGCACGGCCTGGCAGTGGCAGCTGGACGGGCCGATCGACCACGGCGTCGACGTACCGGTCTACGACATCGACGGCTTCGAGAACGACGCGGCGACCGTGCGCAGGCTGCACCGCGAAGGCCGCAGAGTCATCTGCTACATCAACGCGGGGGCCTGGGAGGACTTCCGCCCCGACGCCGACGGCTTCCCGAGGTCCGTCCTGGGGAAGCCCAACGGCTGGGAGGGCGAGCGCTGGCTGGACATCCGCCGGCTCGACGTGCTGCGGCCGCTGATGGCCGCGCGCATCGAGCTGTGCCGTGACCGGGGCTTCGACGCCGTCGAACCGGATCTGCTGGACGGCTACGTCAACGACACGGGCTTCGCGCTGACCGCCGCCCACCAGCTCGCCTACAACCGCATGATCGCGCGGCTCGCCCATGAGCGCGGCCTGTCGGTCGGGCTCAAGAACGACCTCGACCAGGTGCCCGAACTGGTCGACGACTTCGACTTCGCGGTGAACGAGGAGTGCGCGCAGTACGGCGACTGCACGTCGCTCACCCCGTTCGTCGAGGCGGGCAAAGCGGTCCTGCACGTCGAGTACGCACTCCCGCCGGAACGCTTCTGCGGTCAGACCCGGCGGCTCGGCTTCAGCTCGATGCGCAAGAAGCTCGACCTGGGGGCGTGGCGCCGGCCCTGCTGACGAGGACCACGAGCCGGCCGCGGTACGGACGGCGTACGGCGGCCGGCTCGCCACCACCGGGAGGGGGACGTGGGGACTACACCCGTACTACGCCGGTAGTACGGCCAAGTGCGTGCTCAAGAACGACGACGTGAACGCGGAAGAGGGACAGGGTGGTCACCATGAGTTCCCTCGCGCTGTCCGTGATCCTTTCACTGGTCTCCGCGGTCGCGTACGCGGCCGGGGCGATACTCCAGGAACACGTGGCGACCACTACGCCGTCCCGGCCGTACGCGCCGCTTCACCAAGCACGCTGGTGGGCCGCCGTCGCCCTGAACGGCGTGGGCGCGGTACTGCACGTGGTGGCCCTCGCGTACGGTCCGCTGAGTCTGGTGCAGCCGCTGGGAGCACTGACCATCGTCTTCGCGCTGCCGATGGCCGCGCTCTTCGTACGGCGCAGGGCGGGCGCCACCGCATGGCGCGGCGCGATCATGGCGACGGTCGGCCTGGCCGGACTGCTCGCCCTGACCGGGGAGACGGACTCCAGCTCGCTGGGCGGCGCCGAGCGAGGCATGCTGGCCGGGGTGACTCTGGGCACGGTGGCGCTTGTCTTCCTGATCGCCCAGAGCGTCCACCGGCCCATCACGCGCAGCGTGCTGCTGGCCGGAGGGGCGGGCATCGCCTTCGGTATCGCCTCCGTGTTCACCAAGTCGGTGGCCGTCGACTGGCTGTGGGACTCGCCGCTCGACCAGTGGCCGAGCCTTGTGGCCGTCGCCGCGCTGGCTGCGGGCGGCCTGCTGCTGTCACAGGCGTCGTACCGGGGCGCTGGGCTCGCGACGCCGCTCGCGACCGTCACCGTCGTCAACCCGGTCGTGGCGGCCGTCGTGGGCATCACCCTGTTCGGCGAGGACTTCCGCTACGGCGTGGCCGGCACGGTTCTCGCGCTCGGCTGCGGTGTGGTGGCCGCCGGCGGCCTGATCCTGCTGACGGTCGAGCGGCTCGGCCACGCCGCGGGGTGCGGGGCCGGCCGCCCGCGGCCCGGGTCAGATCGACACGCCCCGCGCCCTGAGGTAGGCGAGGGGATCGATGTCCGATCCGTACCCGGGTCCCGTGCGGATCTCGAAGTGGAGATGCGGTCCCGTGCTGTTGCCGGTGGATCCTGAACGGGCGATCCGCTGCCCCGCGCCCACCTGCTGTCCCGACCGCACGGTGAGCGCCGACAGGTGCGCGTACTGGCTGTATCTGCCGTCGCTGTGCCGGATGACGATCTCGTAGCCGTACGCGCCGCCCCAGCCGGCCGAGACGACCTTGCCGGCGGCGACCGCCTTCACCGAGGTGCCGGTGGGGACGGGGAAGTCCACGCCCGTGTGATAGCCGCTCGACCATGAGGAACCGGCCTTGCGGTAGGCCGTCGAGGGGCCTGCGGCGACGGGCGCGCCGAAACCGGCGCGGGGGACGGGCTCGGGGGCGGCGGCGGGTTCGGCCTGCGGCTTGGGCTTCGGTTTCGGGGCGGTCTGCTGCTGGGGTTTCGGCTTCGCCGCCGGACGCTGCGGAGCCGAACGTTCCGGAGCCGAACGTTCCGGAGCCGTACGCCGAGGGGCCGTAGGTTGCGGGGCCGTAGGTTGCGGGGCGGCCTTGACCCGCAGGGTCAGTCGCTGCCCCGGGAAGATCAGATCGGGATCGTCTCCCACCACCGTGCGGTTCTGTTCGTACAGCTGCTGCCAGCCGCCGTCGACTCGTTGCGTGGCGGCGATCCCGGAAAGCGAGTCGCCCCGTGCGACCGTGTAACCCTCGCGCTGCTTCGGGATCGTCGTCGGGGAAGCGGCCGGTCGCTGCGTGATCCGCTTGGGCGGCGCGGCCTCCTGCGGCCGGAGCCGCGCCGGCTCGACGTCGGGGCGGTCCCCGCCACGTGTCAGCCCCGCCTTCGACGAACAGGTGGGCCATGCGCGCGGCCCCTGACCGTCGAGGACCTTCTCCGCGACCGCTGTCTGCTGGTCCTTGGTGGCCAGATCCGCGCGTGGCGCGTACTGCCGGCCGCCGTACGCCTCCCAGGTGGCCTGGCTGAACTGGAGCCCGCCGTAGTAGCCGTTGCCGGTGTTGATCCGCCAGTTCCCGGACGACTCGCAGGCCGCGACCTTCTCCCACACGTCGACAGACGCGGCGTGCGCGGACCCGGTGCCCACGAGGGGCAGCGCGATGCCTGCGCCGCCGGCGGTGACGGTGAGCGAAGCCCGGTTGATGCGGCTCGGCTGATATCGGCGGTGCCGCCCGGTTCCGGCCATGGTGAACTCCCCCTGGAACGCGCTTGGTCTGTCGCAATCGGCCAACTTATGGGTGTTCGCAGGGCAGTGACAAGGCCTCGGTTCAGCCGTGGCTGATTCCCGTTCGTGCCAGGCCGGTGGGCAAGGCGGCGCTGCTGAAGAAGCACTGCGGGTACGGAGTGGCCCCCAGCCCGGCCGGCGGGCGGGCGGGATCAGGGAGTCAGGCCTTCGGGGGGCGGGAGCCGCCGCGGGTGAGGAAGTCGGAGAGGGGAAGCGTCCGGTGGCCGGACCGAGCTCGTGGCGGCTCAACGGACCGTCGAAGTAGGGTCGTTGCAGGACCCGGGCGCGGTTGCCCCGCCGCCGGTCACGCACTGTACGTCGGTTGCGTTCCGCTTTCCTGCACGCAAGATACCCCGACCCCGCGGCACCGGGGCCGCCGCGGCCGGCTCCGTGCCGGCCTGCGCGCAGACGGACGCGGCCACCTGCGAGGCGTGGGCCAGCATGGCCCCGGTCTCCGCAGGGGACAGGTCGAGCCGCCAGGACGCGGAGGCGAGCCACGCGAGGACACCGGCCATGAAGGCGTCACCGGCGCCGATGGTGTTGACCACCTCCACGGGCACGGCGGGAGCCTCGACGGGCGGTGTCCGGGAGGTGTACGCGGTGCTGCCCAGCGCGCCGCGTGTCATGACGACCAGCCGTCCGCCTGCGGCCAGTTCGCGGCAGGCGTCGTCCGGGGCACGGTCCGGCCAGAGCCGTGCCACGTCCTCGTCGCTGGCCTTGACCACGTGCGCGGCCGTGCACAGGTCGCGGAGCACGATGAGGCTCCGCCGCGGATCCAGGCTTCGGTCCTCGCGCACGTTGGGGTCGACGACGAGCAGCCCGTCGCGGGCGGCGGCGCGGGCCGCCGCGGCGACGGCGGATGCGGCCGGTTCGACGACGGCCGCGAGGCCACCCGCGTACACCGCACCGAAGCGTGCCGCGTCCCCGGTCCGGTCCGGCAGTTCGAACGTGGCCGTCTGCGCGGTGTGGAAGTGGTACGCGGTGCCGCCGGGGTGGACGTCGGCGACGGCGAGCGTGGTCGGCAGGTCCGAGCGTCCGCACAGGGTGAGGTCGACGCCCGCGCCGGTGAGCCGGCGTTCGATGCCCCGCGCGAAGGCATCACCGCCGAGGGTGCCCGCGAAGGCGACCGGCGTCCCGAGGCGGGCCAGTCCGACGGCGACGTTGGCAGGCGCTCCGCCGGGCTGCGCGCGAAGCGTCGCCCGATCGTCCGGATCCGGTACGAGGTCGATCAGGGCCTCGCCCAGGACGAGTACCGTGTCGCGGCTCACGGCTCCACCACGATCTTGCGGCCCCGGCCCGCCTGGAAGCGTTCGACGGCCTGCGGGTACTGATCGAGCGGAAGCCGGTCGCTGATGAAGACCGACGGGTCGAGCACGCCGGACGCGAACAGCGCGGCGGCCCGCTCGTAGCTGTGCAGCACCGCCATGGAGCCGGTGATGGTGATCTCCTGGTTGTAGATACGGTACGGCTCGATGACAGCGGTCGTCGCGTAGTCGGCGACCCCGAACTGCAGGAATGTGCCGCCCTTGGCCACGCGTCCGAGGCCGTCCTGGATGGCCTTGGCGTTGCCGGTCGCGTCGATGACGACGTCCCAGCCGCCGGGGCGGTCGAGTTCGTCGGCGGAGGCGGCCGTGCGGGAGCAGCCGAGGAGCCCGGCGGTGGCGAGCCGGTCGGGGTTGACGTCGAGGACGTCGACTCCGGCCGCGCCGGTGCGCTTGGCGAGCTCCAGCATCATCAGGCCCATGGTGCCGGAGCCATAGATCAGGACTTCGGCGCCCAGGGTGCCGCTGAGCACGTCGTAGCCGCGGACGGCGCAGGACAGCGGCTCGATGAGGGCGGCGTCCTTGACGTCGATGTGGCCCGGCAGCTTCACACAGTTGGCGACCGGCGCGACGGCGTACTCCGCGGCCCCTCCGGGAACGGTGACGCCGATGGCGGCCCAGCGGTCGCAGAGGTTGCCGCGGCCGCTGCGGCAGTAGCGGCACTCGTGGCAGTGCAGCGACGGGTCGACGGCGACCAGGTCGCCGACGGACAGCCCGGTGACGTCCTTGCCGATGCTGACGACCTCTCCGGCGAACTCGTGCCCGGGAACGATCGGCAGCGTGGGCGCGAACTCGCCCTGCAGGATGTGCAGATCGGTGCCGCACAGTCCGCACGAAGCGACGGAGACGACGACGTCCCGGGGACCCGGGGTGGGGTCGGGCACGACCTGGACAATGACCTTGCCGGGGGCTTCGACGATCGCTGCCCTCATTTGACGGCTCCAAGAGACAGGCCCTGGACGAGTTTGTCCTGGGCGGCGTAACCGGCGGCGAGCACCGGCAGGGACACGACGACGGACGCGGCGCACAGCTGGGCCAGGAAGAGCCCCTGGCTGGTGACGAATCCGGTCAGATGGACGGGGGCGGTCTGGGCGACGACACCGGTGAGCACGCGTGCGAACAGCAGCTCGTTCCAGCTGAAGATGAAGCAGATCAGCGCGGTGGCGGCGATGCCGGGGCCGGCGACGGGGGCCACGACCCTGGCCAGCACGGTGGGCAGTCGTGCGCCGTCGACCTGGGCGGCCTCGATGATCGAGACCGGGACGTCGGCGAGGAACGACTGCATCATCCACACCGCGATCGGCAGGTTCATCGAGGTGTAGAGAATGACGAGGAGCCAGACGTTGTCCAGCATCCCGGTGTTCTTGGCGAACAGATAGACGGGGAGCAGTCCGGCGACGACCGGCAGCATCTTGGTGGACAGGAAGAAGAACATCACGTCCGTCCACTTGCGCACCCGCCTGATGGAGAGCGCGTACGCGGCGGGCAGAGCGAGCACCAGCACGAGGACCGTGGAGAAGACGGACGCCGACAGCGAGTTGATGAGGGGAGGCCACGGCGTGGGGCCGCCCCCGCCGCCGAAGAACTCCCGGTAGCCGTCGAGGGTGAGCGAGGCGGCGAGCGAGGGAGGGTTGGTGGCGGCGTCCGCCTCCGAGTGGAAGGAGGTGAGCACCATCCACAGGGCCGGCAGACAGAAGCCCATGCCGGTGATCCAGGCCAGCAGTCCGAGGGCCGCGGAGCGGCGTCGTGCCTTGCGGGCAGCGGGAGGCAGCTGGTGCTGCGGCGGGAGCGTGGCAGTGGTCATGCGCGGGTCGCCTCCTCACGGAAGAGGGACGAGACCACCCGGAGCGCGAAGGTCGCGATGACGATGGTGCCGATCACGACGACGACTCCCGCGGCGGACGCCAGTCCGTACTCGTGGGCCTGGTAGAAGGTCTGGTAGATCGTGTAGGGGAGGTTGGCGGTGCCGAGGCCGCCCGAGGTGAGGGTGAAGACGGCGTCGAAGTTCTGCACGATGTACACCGAGCCGAGCAGGATGCCGAGTTCCAGATAGCGGCGCAGGTGCGGCAGGGTGAGGTAGCGGAAGGTCTGCCAGGTGCCCGCGCCGTCCAGCCGCGCGGCCTCGATCATCTCGGCCGGCCGGCTCTGCAGCCCGGCGAGCAGGATCAGCATCATGAACGGTGTCCACTGCCACACGAGCGCCGCCTCGACGGCGAGCAGCGGCATCTGCGAGATCCAGTCGGGCTGGGCCGGTGACTCCACACCGAACAGGCCGGCAGCCCAGTTCAGGGCGCCGTTGAACAGCCCGTACTCGGGGTTGTAGAGCGCGTGCTTCCACAGCAGGGCGGCGGAGACCGGCACCAGCAGAAACGGTGTGATGAGCAGGGTGCGCACCACACCGCGGCCGAAGAAGGTGCGGTCGAGCAGCAGAGCGAGCAGGAGTCCGAGGACCACGCTCGCGACGACGACGCTCGCGGTGAGCAGCACGGTCGTGAGGACCGACTCGCGAAGTGCGGCGTCCGTGAACACGGAGCCGTAGTTGGACAGCCCGGTGAAGGCGCGTTCGTCCGGGTCGAGGGAGTTCCAGTCGAAGAGCGAGATGACGAGCGTCGCCACGAACGGCAGCTGGGTGACGGCGATCAGGAACACCAGGGCGGGCAGCAGCGGCGCTCTGGTCGCCCAGGCGCGCATCCGGTCACCGCCTCGGCCTGCGCGCGACGCGGGCCCGGAGGGCCGACTCGCCGTCGCTCTGCCCGTGCATGGGCCGGGGGGTGTGCTGTTCGGTGGGGTACTGAGGGATGTACTCACTGGTACTCCTTGGCGACCTTCTCGGCCAGTGACTGCGAGGCCTCGAGCGCCTGCGCGACGGACTGGCGGCCTGCGATGGCCGCGCTTATCTCCTGGGAGACCTTCGTCCCGAGGTCGGTGAACTCGGGGATGCCGACGAACTGGATGCCGGCGGTGGGGCGCGGCTGGGTGCCGGGGTTCAGCGGATCGGCGCTGGAGATGGCCTTCTTGGTGACGTCCGCGAATGCCGCGGCTGCCTTCTCGTACTCGGGGCGTTCATAGGTGGAGGCCCGCTTGCCGGCGGGGACGTCGGCCCAGCCGTTCGTCTCGCCGACCAGGGCCTCGTACCTCTTGCCCGAGGCCCAGGAGATGAACTTCCATGCCCTGTCGGGCTTCTTGGAAGCCTTCTGCATGCCCCAGGCCCAGGTGTAGAGCCAGCCGGAGCTGTCGGTCTTCTCGACCGGGGCCGGTACGTAGCCGATCCTGCCCTTCACGGGTGAGCCGGCCGCCTCCAGCGACCCGGCGCCGGCGGTCGCGTCGTACCACATGGCGGTCTTGCCCTGGGTCATGTTGTTGAGGCACTCGGCGTAGCCGGACTGGGCGGCTCCGGACTCGCCGTGCTCGCGTACCAGGTCGACGTAGAACTCGGTGGCCTTCTTGAACTCGGGTGAGTCCAGCTGTGCCTCCCAGCCCTTGGTGAACCAGGTGCCTCCCATGGTGTTGACGACGGTGGTGAGCGGGGCGATGACCTCACCCCAGCCGGGCAGGCCACGCAGGCAGATGCCTTTCATGCCGTTCTCGGCGCCGTCCGCCTTCGCGGCGAGGTCGGCGACCTGCTGCCAGGTGGGTTCTGCGGGCATCGTCAGGCCCTTGGCGGCGAAGACGTCCTTCCGGTACATGAGGAAGGACGACTCGCCGTAGAACGGTTCCGCGTAGAGCTTTCCGTCGTGGGTGAGCGACTGGGCGACCGGCTTCAGGATGTCGTCCTGGTCGAAGGCCGTGTCCGTGCGGGTGTAGGAGTCGAGCGGGTGGAGCCAGCCGTTCTCCGCGAAGAACGGGACCTCGAAGTTGCTGATGGTGGCGATGTCGTACTGGCCGGCCTGATTGGAGAAGTCCTGGCTGATCTTGTCGCGCACGTCGTTCTCCGGGAGCACGGTGAAGTTGACCTTGATGCCGGTCTCCTTCGTGAAGTGCCGTGCGGTCAGCTTCTGCAGCTCGACCATCTGCGGGTTGTTGACCATGAGCACATTGAGCGCGTCACCTCCGCCGAAGGAGGTGCCGCCGGCTCCGGCGCATCCCGCGACAAGGGCCATGGCCGCCGCGCCCGCGCCCACACGTACGCGCATCCCACGTCGTCGTCGTTGGTGGGGCATGTGTTCTCCTGATCAGTGGTAGCGGCTCTGTTCAGCCCGTCTTCGGGCATGCCGGACCTGCCCCGGGCGGGCCCGGGTGCGGCGGGTACGGCTGTCGGTCCTGGTAGGTCGAAGGGTCCTGGTGGGGCGAGGGTCAGACGCGGATGACCTGCGGTCCCAGCAGCGAGTAGCGCTGGGCCTCGGCCGAGGGGAGGCCGGCGTCGGTGACGACGGCTTCGAAGTCCGCGACGTCGGCGAAACGGCAGAAGCTCACCGCGCCGAACTTGGTGTGCACGCCGGTGAAGATCCGGCGGCGTGCGCTGCGCATGGCCTGGGCCTTGACCTCGCTGACCGCGGGATCGGGCGTGGTCAGGCCGTACTCGCGGGAGATGCCGTTCGCGCCGACGTACGCCAGGTCGATGACGAAGCCGGCGAGCATCGTGGTCGCCCAGTGGTCGACCGTGGCCATGGTCTGGCCGCGGACACGCCCGCCGAGCAGCAGCACGGCGATCTTCTCGGCGTCGGCGAGGGCGGTCGCCACCGCGAGGGAGGCGGTGACCACCGTCAGCTGACGGTCGCGCGGCAGGGCCTCGGCGACGAGCTGCGGGGTGAAGCCCTCGTCGACGAAGACGGTCTCCGCGTCGCCGAGCAGATCGGCGGCAGCCGCCGCGATCCTCGACTTCTGCGGCACGTGCCGGGTGGTGCGCATCGCGAGCGTCGTCTCGAAACCGGCGCTCTCGACCGGATAGGCACCACCGTGGGTGCGCCGGACCAGTCCGTGCTCCTCCAGGGTGTGGAGGTCGCGGCGGATGGTTTCCTTGGCCACCTTGAAGTCGGCGGCCAGCCGGTTGACGTCGACCGACCCGTCCCGCCGGGCCGTATCGAGAATTCCCCGTCGGCGTTCCTCGGTGTCCACGAAACACATCCCTGGTTGTGCTGGTGCTCTTTCGCAGTTTCTTCCCGGGCCGACGTCCGTTCGGGCCCGTGTGTCGTTTGTACAAGCAGTCGTGGCCGCTCGACCAGCTTCTTCGCGGCATGCGCTGTGCCCGTTCGTGCCCGTTTCCGCGATGCTGTCGTCGCTGGTCGCGGGGGCGCCGGGCGTTCCGCGCGCCCCGGGCCGTGCCCGCTTGGTGGGCCGCCGGAGCCCGAACGGCGCCCGCGGCGGAGAATGACCGGGTGCGGAAGCGTCCGTACGGCTTGAGGATCGATGAATGGCCTGCTCCGCCCGTACGTATCCGTAGGGGCGGCATATTCCTAGACTTCCAGGAGCACACGCATGAGTGGAACAGCTCGGATCGGCGTCACGGGTCTCGCGGTGATGGGCCGCAACCTCGCCCGCAACTTCGCCCGCAACGGCTTCACCGTGGCCGTGCACAACCGTACGGCCGCGAAGACCCGCGCTCTGGTGGAGGAGTTCGGTCACGAGGGCACGTTCGTCGCCGCCGAGTCGGCGGAGGAGTTCGTCGCGGCGCTGGAACGCCCGCGCCGCCTGGTCATCATGGTCAAGGCGGGCGAGGCGACGGACGCGGTGATCGAGGAGTTCGCGCCGCTGCTCGAGGAGGGCGACGTCATCATCGACGGCGGCAACGCCCACTTCGCCGACACCCGGCGCCGCGAGAAGGAGCTGCGGGAGCGCGGCATCCACTTCGTGGGCGTGGGCATTTCCGGCGGCGAGGAGGGCGCGCTGCACGGCCCGAGCATCATGCCGGGCGGCTCCGCCGAGTCATACGCCTCCCTCGGCCCGCTGCTCGAGAAGATCGCGGCCAAGGCACCGGACGGCACGCCGTGCGTCACCCACGTCGGGCCGGACGGCGCGGGCCACTTCGTGAAGATGGTGCACAACGGCATCGAGTACGCCGACATGCAGCTCATCGCCGAGGCCTACCACTTGCTGCGCGCCGTCGCGGGCTACTCCCCCGAGCAGATCGCGCAGACCTTCCGCACCTGGAACACCGGCCGGCTCGACTCGTATCTGATCGAGATCACCGCAGAGGTGCTCGCGCACACGGACGCGGCGACGGGCAAGCCGTTCGTCGACATCGTCATGGACCAGGCGGAACAGAAGGGCACGGGCCGCTGGACGGTGCAGATCGCGCTGGACCTGGGAGTGCCGGTCTCGGGCATCGCCGAGGCGGTCTTCGCGCGCTCGCTGTCGGGCCACGCCGAACTGCGGGACGCCTCGCGCGCCCTCCCCGGGCCGCAGCCCGAGCCGCTGGGCGCGGAGGAAGCGGGACGGTTCGCGGACCAGGTGGAACAGGCGCTGTACGCGTCCAAGATCGTGTCGTACACGCAGGGCTTCCACCAGGTCCAGGCGGGCAGTGAGGCCTACGACTGGGGCGTGGACGCCGGTTCGGTGGCCGCGATCTGGCGTGCCGGATGCATCATCCGGGCGGCGTTCCTCGACCGTATCCGCGGGGCGTACGACGAGCGGCACGACCTTCCGAGCCTGCTGGCCGACAAGCAGTTCGCCGAGGAGATCGGCGCGGCGCAGGACGACTGGCGCGAGGTCGTGGCGACGGCCGCCCGCCAGGGCGTGCCCACGCCGGGCTTCTCCGCGGCGCTCGCCTACTACGACGCCCTGCGCGCGGAGCGGCTGCCCGCCGCACTGACACAGGGCCAGCGCGACTTCTTCGGCGCACACACCTACCGGCGGACCGATCGGGAGGGGTCGTTCCACACGCTCTGGGGCGGCGACCGCTCGGAGGTGGAGGCGGGCTGATCCGACCGTTCGGGCAGTCGGGCTGCACTGCCCGAAAGGGCCGCTCGGGCCGGCCCGGGCCTGCCGGGCCGGCCCGAGCGGCCCGGTCCGTCAGGGCCCGGCGGGCCCTGGCTGGGGCTCCGGTTCAGGCGCCGGGACGGGCTCCGGTCCCGGCCCGGGCGGCCCGGGGATCGGGTCCGGCGAAGGCACTGGCGGCGGGCTCGGGGTCGGCACCGGACCGGGCAGCGGACCCGGGTCCGGCGGCGCCCCGGGGTCGGGCGTGGGCACCGGCGGTGCGGGCTCTGGGTACGGGTGGGTCATGCCGGGCCTCCATGGTGCGAAGTCGTGCGTTCCCATGTCTCCAGGTCCGCGTTCCCACGCGCGCCGGATCCACTCGCCGGGCCCGGCGGCGATCTGATCGGCCCCGTGACGTGCTGCGCGGCGGGGCCGCGCTCACGCGCCGGCGGCAGCCGCCGCAGCCGCTACCACCGCTGCTGCGGCCCGGAAGCCCGGCTCCGGGCTGGACAGCACGGGCAGCGCCCCGCCGACGCGGGCGGCCGCCTCCGCCATCGACGCCTGCGCGAGTACGACGACATCGGCGCCGCTCACCTTGTCCACAGCGGCCGCGACGGTGTCGATGTAACCGTCACGGTCGCCTGCCTCGAAGCGGTCCCATGCGTCCTGGACAAGGAGCGTGCGCAGCTCGAGGTCGCGCCCTGCGGCCTCGTCCCTGATGAGGGCGGCGGTCGGTTCGAGCGTGCTGCCCTGCGTCGCGACCACGACGATCCGCCGGTACCTGGCCGCCTCGGCGGCCATCGGCCGGTCGACCCGGAGCACGGGGACACCGAGGTGGGGCGCCAACGCCTCCGCGACACCGCCGATCGTCGAACAGGTGCACAGCACGACGCTCGCGCCTTCCGCGACCGCTCCGGCGAGGATGCCGGCCACGGCGGGCCGGACGGCGTCCGGCCCTTCGTGCGCCGCGCGGGTCAGCAGGTCCTCGTGCACGAGATGCCGCATCGCCAGGGACGGATGGTGCGTGTCCCTCAGGGCGTCGAAGACAGGCACGTGGACCGGAGATGTGTGGAGCAGCGCCAGCATGATCACGAGCCGCCGGGTCAGAGAGCGCCGGCCGCCTGCGGACTGCGGGCCGTGTCGCTGCCGGGCACGGGCTCGGAGGCGTCGGAGCCGAGCGCCACGATGCGGTTGTCCGCATCCACATGCACGACGCTGGGCACGAGGGTGCGCGCCTCGGCGTCCTCGACCTGCGCGTAGCTGATGAGGATCACCAGGTCCCCGGGGTGCACCAGGTGCGCGGCGGCGCCGTTGATCCCGATGACGCCGGAGCCACGCTCACCCTCGATGACGTAGGTCTCCAGGCGCGCGCCGTTGGTGATGTCGACGATGTGGACGAGCTCGCCGGGCAGCAGATCGGCGGCGTCCATGAGATCGCGGTCGACGGTGACGGACCCTACGTAGTGCAGGTCGGCCTGGGTGACCGTGGCACGGTGGATCTTGGACTTGAACATTGTACGCATCATCGAGGTACTCCTGGAGCTAGGCTCCCTGCCTGCGTTTTTGCAGGTCAAGGGCGGTTTCCCTACCTTACAACGAGTCGCATGTTCGGTCAGCTTTCACCAGGTTTTTGAGGACTGATGCTGACCACTTGCTGACTTTTCTGACGCATCGTCAGGCAGGTTCCGAGGGGCTCAGCTGGCTCGCTCGCTCCCCCACCGCGACGACGACGCCAGCCTACGCAACGACCGTCGGGAGTCGTCCGGGACCACCCTCTCTGTGAGCGGATCCACGGCGGCGGGTCGATGGTCGGCACGCGCCAGCGCCTGCACACGGATCAACCCGCCCAGGCTGCGGCACCTACTCCGATGCCCTTGGCGGCGCCGCTCGCGGCCCGCCACAGGCAACGGCACATCCAGGCGGGCGCGCAACATAGCGGCAAAAGCCCGGTTAGCGAAACCGGGGAATCTCGTGACCATTGGCGTTGTCCGCGCGACAGCACCTGGCGGTGCCACTCGGCGGGCTCACAGCGATGCCCCGACTTCCTGCCAGACCGCATGCCGCTCCGCTTTCGGGATCGGCACGGCCAGCCCCAAAGGAGCACCATTGCCCACAGACCTGCAAACGCCCCCCGAAAGGACGAGCTCCGGAACCAGCTCGCCCCACGGGAGACGCCCAGTCGAGCCCGTGCTCATGGACTCGACCGAGGTTGCGACGATGCTCAGTATGTCCAGGAGCTGGGTCTACAAGGAAGCCTCGATGTTCTTCGAGCCGGCAGGCCGTCCCGGTCCTGGCCGGGACGGTTTCGGTGCAGCCGCCGGACGGGCCGTGGTCGCGCGGACGTTGCGAAAGCCCCGCCGCACCCGGGCGGGGGTGAGCCTGCGGGGCTCGGCTGGCCGTTCCCAGGGGCGGCGAAGGCCCTCGGCGAGGGGGCGGGCCAGGCGGAGCTGGGTGTGGGCGGCGATGATGAGCCAGGTCCACAGGTCGGCGGTGTCCGCGTGACGGACCTTCGGGGCCGTCCAGCCGAGGGTCTGTTTCATGAGCCTGAAGGTGTGCTCAAGATCGAATCTGCGGAGGAAAGACTGCCACCAGCGCTCCACGTCCGCCGGTGTGGCGGCGGTGGCCGAGCACCACAGCCAGACCGGTTTCGGGTCGCGATCGCCCGGCAGGCGCTCGACCTTCAGGCGGATCAACGTGCCGTGCAGGATGGGAAGTTCCTCTTCCGCGTGTTCCAGCCAGGGGCCGCGATGGGCGAGCCGGGGATGCATCCGGTCCCAGGCCATCGCCTCGGCCTTGCCGTAGCGGGTGGTGTCCGTGACCGTGGTGACCTCGGGTTCGTGCCAGCTGTCGGGCTTGGCGAAGGTCAGGACGCCGCCGTGCCGACGCGGCCGTCCGCCCTTCGGCCCGGAGCGGGCGGGGCCGGGGTCGCGGAGCATGACGCGGTCCGAGCGCAGGCGTCCGACCAGGACGACGGGCAGGTCCGCCAGGGCGTGGGAGAGGTAGGCGACGTCGTAGCCGGAGTCCATGACGATCCAGATCTCCGGATCACCCGCCTGCCACTGCCGGGCCTGGACCAACCGCTCGACCACGTCTCGGAGTTGGGCAGCGGTGACGGCGGTCGCGTCGTCCGCCGGCCCGAGGCGCACGGCGTCCAGGAATGCGACCCAGGAGGTCCGGCCGGTCTCCAGGGCGGCGACGAAGGAGTACGGCCAGCCCGGCACGAACTGGTCCGTCTTGCGGTCTCCGCGCCCGTAGACGTGGCAGAACAGCCGGTCGTCGCACGTCGGGGCGTCCGGGCGGAGCCAGTTGCTGACATCCACGGCCAGCACGATCCGCCCGTCGGCCGCCCTCGGCAGCGGCAGGCCTGCCAGCGCGCGGCGCAACCGCGTCGGCTCCAGCCAGCCCCGGTCCAACGCGGCATACAGGGCCCCGTGCCCCGCCGGTGCTCGACCGCCAGGCAGAGCTCAACCAGCGTCTTCACCGGCCCGTCCGCGCACAAGACCGCGTCGGTGAGCTCGAAGAGAGCATCGGCACGGCTGTACAGGCAGTCGTAGAAGTCGACCCGAAAGCGGGACAACACGCTCAACGCCTCGCCTGCGGGCGCGTCGACGGGAAGACTCATACGCAGCGGCCGTTCTTTCGTGCTTCGTTACTCGACATCTCGAAGCGTGAAGAACGGCCGCGTCCCGTGCCCCCGGATCCCGGAGATCTCAGCAGGTCGAGTGACCTGCGACGTTAAACGCCAAGCTAAGGCGGCGTCTTCAATTGGTCTTGCCTTGTGGGTCATGGTGGCGTGATACGTCGCCATGAACTGACCGATGCCGAATGGGAGTTCGTCCGGCCGTTGCTGCCCATCTCGGTGCGGGGGTGGAAGCGGCTGGACGGCCGCAGGGTCCTGGACGGGATCGAGTGGAAGTTCCGCACCGGGACGGCCTGGCGGGACGTGCCCGAGCGCAATGGTCCGTGGGCCACGCTGCATACGCGTTTTCGCAGGTGGGCGGCGGACGGCGCGTTCGACCAGATGCTGCGGGCTGCTCAGGCGAAAGCGGACGCACACCAGCATGCGGCCGGCGCCCGAAAAGGGGGCTTCGCGACCCGGCCCTCGGCGGGTCCAGAGGCGGGCTGACCAGCAAGATCCACCTGGCCTGCGACGCCGGGGCCGTCCGCTCGCCTTCGTCGTCACGGGCGGCAACACCAACGACTGCACCCGGTTCACCGCAGTGACGGAGGCGACCCGGGTGCCCCGAACCGGACCCGGCCGGCCCCGCGTCCGGCCCGATCAGGTCCTGGGTGACAAGGGCTACACCTCGAAAGCGATCCGCACCTGGCTCCGTCGCCGCGGCATCCCGCACACGTCCTCCGAGCGGGCTGACCAGGCCCGCAACCGAGCCCGGCTAGGCAGCCACGGAGGCCGCCCGCCGGCCTTCGACCGCGAGGTCTACGAGCACGGCAACGTCGTGGAACGCTGCTTCAACCGCCTCTAGCAATGCCGCGGCATCGGTGAGGTCGACTCGGGGCGCCCTGCTGGTATTTCACCAGTGGGTTTCCCCGAGCCGCCTCCCGAACCCGGCGTGCCCGTCTCCCAGGGCGATTTCAAAGTCGGGGTGATCTTGTAGGCGTGCAGGTCACGGCGGTGTGACGATGTTCTGTGGGCGCGCGACGTACGCAACGAAGCTCC